>NZ_JBANRL010000001.1:1641773-1970128 GCF_037154015.1 Altererythrobacter aquiaggeris | reverse complement strand
GTTGCCATCGGCATCCTTGGCAATAACGCCTGCGTCGAGGAATTCGTGGTAAAGATCGTTACCTTCTCGGGTCCGCTCGCCCACACCGGCAAATACCGACACGCCGCCGTGACCTTTGGCGATATTGTTGATCAGTTCCTGGATCAGAACCGTCTTGCCCACGCCCGCGCCGCCGAACAGGCCGATCTTGCCGCCCTTTGCGTAAGGGGCGAGCAGGTCGATAACCTTGATGCCGGTAACCAGAATGGCCGCTTCGGTCGATTGATCGACAAACAGCGGTGCTTCGGCATGGATCGGATTGTGCTTTTCAGCGCCGACCGGGCCCATCATGTCGATCGGCTCACCGATGACATTCATGATCCGGCCAAGCGTCTTGGGACCGACGGGCACAGAAATCTGCGAACCGGTTGCAATAACGCTCTGCCCGCGGGTCAGGCCGTCGGTGCCGTCCATCGCGATGGTCCGCACGGTGTTTTCACCAAGGTGCTGCGCAACTTCGAGGACGAGCTTGTTGCCGTTGTTGTCCGTTTCGAGTGCCGACAAAATCGCGGGCAATTCGCCCGGGAAGGTCACGTCGACGACAGCGCCGATGACCTGGCTGATCGAGCCATTGGTGGTCTTGTTGAGTGCTGGGGCGGTAGCCATGATGCTATATCCTGTTGTGAGCCGCTTATTCGGCGGTGCAGAGTTCTTCGTTGGTGGCAAGTGTCCACTCGCCGTCGACGGCAGTCAAAGTGCCTTCGCGGGATGCTGTATCCTCACCCGCGAGTGCAAATTCACAATTGAATTCGGACTTTCCGAGTCCGGCCGCCTTGCAAAGGGTGGTTTCAACCGCTGCCGCGCCGGGGCAGGCCTTGGCATAGGCAGCGCTGAATTCGTCATTGCCCGGAAGGCCAAGCGATTCCGGCTGAACAGCAGGCTGTGCCTGCACCGCCGGTTCTGCAGCCTCCTGACCGCAAGCGGCGAGTGTGCAAACCGAAAGGAGGATTGCAAACTTCTTCATAGTGCTTCTGCTCCGGCAATGATTTCAATGAGTTCGGTGGTAATCGCGGCCTGACGGCTGCGGTTGTACTGGATGGTCAGTTTATCGATCAGATCGCCTGCGTTGCGCGTGGCATTGTCCATCGCGGTCATCGAAGCGCCCTGTTCGGATGCATTGTTTTCAAGCAGCGCACCAAATAGCTGGGTCTTGAGATACCGCGGCAAAAGTTCCTCGAGGATAGCTTCCTCGTCAGGTTCGTATTCAACCACAGCGCCGGTATCGACCGGAGCATCTGTCGGCGCCGGTACGGGGATGATCTGCTGCCTGGTCGGTTCCTGTGTCAGCGCATTCTTGAACGTTGAATAGAACAGATGCGCTACGTCGAATTTTCCGCCGTCGTACATTTCGACAAGCTCGTCAGCGATGCGCTCGGCCTCGCTGTAACCCGGCTCACGGACATGGGTGGTATCGAACTGCGTACCCACATTCTTGGGATAAGCGCGCTTCACCGGCGCGCGGCCTTTCTTGCCGATCAGATAGAATTCGACCTGTTTGCCATCGTCCAGCAATTGCTTGGCCTTGGACAGCGCGGCGCGAACGATATTGGCATTGAACGCCCCCGCCAGACCCTTGTCGGAATTGGCAACGACCAGCAGATGACGTTTTTCGGAGCCGGTGCCGGCAAGCAATTTGGGCGCGCTGTCGCCGGAAACCTTGGTGCTGAGCGACGCCATCACGCCCGCCAGCCGCGTGGCATAAGGACGTGCAGCCTCGGCAGCGGCCTGCGCCTTGCGAAGCTTCGCAGCGGCGACCATCTGCTTGGCCTTGGTGATCTTCTGGGTCGATTTGACCGAGTTGATCCGCCCTTTGAGTTCTTTCAACGAGGCCATGATGGCTCCCCAGGTTTCTCTTTATGCCGCTTAAGCGAACTGCTTGCCGAACGTATCCAGCGCCGATGTCAGCGCCTTCTTTGTATCGTCGGTCAGATCCTTGGTGTTGCGGATATCGGTGAGGATGTCGGCATGTTCCTTGCGGATCCAGCTTAGCATCGCCGATTCGTATTCCGTAACCCGGTTCACATCGACGGGATCGATATAACCATTGGTACCCGCGAAGATCGAAACGGTCTGTTCTTCGAACGACAACGGGCTGAACTGGGCTTGCTTGAGCAATTCCGTCAGGCGCGCGCCGCGGTTGAGCAGTTTCTGCGTCGAGGCGTCAAGGTCGGAACCGAACTGCGCGAACGCAGCCATTTCGCGGTATTGCGCGAGCTCCAGCTTGATCGAGCCCGAAACCTTTTTCATCGCCTTGGTCTGTGCGGCGGAGCCAACCCGGCTAACCGAAAGACCCACGTTGATCGCGGGCCGGATGCCCTGATAGAACAGGTCGGTTTCAAGGAAGATCTGGCCATCGGTGATCGAAATCACGTTGGTCGGAATATATGCGGATACGTCACCCGCCTGCGTTTCGATAATCGGCAATGCGGTCAGCGAACCGGCACCATTATCTTCGTTCATTTTCGCCGCCCGTTCGAGCAGGCGGGAGTGGAGATAAAACACGTCACCCGGATACGCTTCACGGCCCGGCGGACGGCGCAGCAGCAGCGACATCTGGCGATAAGCCACAGCCTGCTTCGAAAGATCGTCATAAACGATGACCGCGTGCATTCCGTTATCGCGGAAATATTCGCCCATCGTCACACCGGTATAAGGTGCCAGATATTGCAGCGGAGCAGGCTCGGAAGCGGTCGCGGCAACGACGATGGAATATTCCATCGCGCCGTTTTCCTCGAGGCTTTTCACGATTTGCGCGACGGTCGAACGCTTCTGGCCAATAGCCACATAGATGCAGTAAAGCTTCTTGCTTTCGTCGTCGCCGGCGTTGGCTTCTTTCTGGTTGATGAAAGTGTCGATTGCGACAGCCGACTTGCCCGTCTGGCGGTCACCAATGATCAGTTCGCGCTGGCCGCGGCCAATCGGAACCAGGGCATCGATGGCCTTGAGGCCGGTTTGCACAGGCTCGTGCACCGATTTACGCGGGATGATACCCGGCGCCTTCTGTTCAACGCGCATCCGCTTTTCAGCAACGATCGGGCCCTTGCCGTCAATCGGATTGCCCAGACCGTCGACCACGCGGCCAAGCAGACCCTTGCCGACAGGAACGTCAACGATGGTGCCGGTGCGCTTGACGCTGTCGCCTTCCTTGATCTCGGCATCGGAGCCGAAGATCACGACGCCGACATTGTCGGCTTCAAGGTTCAGGGCCATGCCCTGGATACCATTGGAAAACTCGACCATCTCGCCGGCCTGGACTTTGTCGAGGCCGTGGATGCGGGCGATACCGTCACCCACCGAGAGTACGGAACCGACTTCGCTTATTTCGGCTTCGGTGCCGAAATTGGCAATTTGGTCCTTGATGACCTTGGAGATTTCTGCGGCGCGGATTTCCATTATCAGCCTTTCTGAGCGGCGGTTGCGCCGTCAGCCTTCTTCATAATGTTAGCTAGGGAATTCAATCGGGTTTTGATTGAGCCGTCGATCCGTTTCGAACCAATCGTGACGACCAGGCCGCCAAGCAGTTCGGGATCGACACTCGCATTGATTTTAACCGTGCGGCCCTCGCGCGCGGTCAGTTTCTGGCGCAGCTGGTCCAGCTGGGCATCGCTGAGCGCGTGGGCGCTGGTGACATCGGCAGTGACTTCGCCGCGCTGCGCCGCGGCAATCGTGCGAAACGCGCGAATCATGCCGGGCAAATCGGCCAGACGGCGATTTTGCGACACGACACCAAGGAAATTCTGCGTGATTTCACTGGTGCCCAGCAATGCACCTACGCCCCACATCGCCTTTTCGGCGGCACCGCGAGAAACTTCGGGATTATGGATAAGCGCGGCCAGTTCGTCCGATTCGCCAAGCGCGGTGTGCAGCTTGTCGAGATCCGATTCGACAGCCGTCACCGTGCCGGCTTCGGAAGCGAGTTCGAAAAGGGCGGCGGCGTAGCGGCCTGATAGGCTTGCCTGAATACCGGCGGAAATATCCACGCGAGAAGGTCCTCTTGGATCACATAAAAGAATTGTCACACTTGCCATGACGAAAGGATCGAAAACCCCTCCAGCAAGGATGGCGCGCGCCTAGCATCGGGGTGAAACGGATGCAAGCGGCGAGCGGAAGTTTTGCTGTCGGCGGGATTTATTATCTTGCGGCCGCCAGGCTGCGCCAATGGCCCGGCGGCGCCGCAAGGGTAGCGGCAGCAGCCAAGCGCAAGCGAACACAGCGCTGCCGACTTGAGCAGTACCGCATTTTCCGACATACAAGGAAGCAGGAGAGAGCTTATGAAACTGACCCCGATGGCGCCCGAATGCGGTGTGGAAATTAGCGGTATCAGGATCGCCGATGCAGCGGGCGATGAGCTGGAGGCTATCAAACAGGCCATATACAAGCACGGTGTCGCGGTTTTCCGCGATCAGGAACTGACGCCGGAAGAACATATCGCCTTTGCCAATCGCTGGGGCGGGATCGACATCAACAATTATTTTCCGCTCGAGGATGAACATCCCGAAATCGCGATCGTGCGCAAGGGTGCCCATCAGGAAACCAATATCGGCGGCGCATGGCACACCGATCATTCCTACGACCAGATACCCGCAATGGGTTCCATCCTTGTTGCGCGCGTCCTGCCGCCATCGGGCGGAGACACATTATATGCCCATATGGGCGCAGCCTATGATGCGCTGCCGGCCGAATTGAAGCAGGATATAGAAGGACTGGAAGCGTTTCATACCGCCGACCATGTCTATCAGGCCGATGGTCTTTACGCGCAGTCAGATATGGGCAGCGATTTGCGCGGGCAGGACCAGAAAACCGGCGCGACGCATCCGGTCGTGATCCGCCACCCGCACACCGGCCGCAAGCTGCTTTATGTCAACAGCGCATTTACGATCAACATTGTCGGCAAATCCCGCGCGGAAAGCCTGCCGCTGCTGGGCCGGCTTTACGATGCTGCGGTAAGCGAGGCCAACCAGTGCCGTGTGCAATGGAAACCGGGTTCGGTCGCGATCTGGGACAACCGCGTGACATGGCATAATGCGATGAACGATTATCATGGTCACGCGCGCGAGATGCACCGGATCACGCTTAGCGGTGAGCCGCTGGCGGCTTAATGGTCAGATAGTCCGCGAAAGCCAGGCGAGCGGGCCGAGCGACAAAAATGCAAAGCCGATTGCAACCTGCCACCAGCGCCGGATAAACATCATCGCAATTATCATGGTCCAAGCGACGATGTCCCCCATGGCGCGGCCAACAAATTCGCCGATCGAAGTGCTGGATACGGCAACTTTATAGAACCATTGTCCTTGCAGTGGAATCGCCGCCAGCAATAACAGACCCCACATGTATCTGCGGTTCTGTTGATAATATTGCGCCAGATCCACCCCGCCTTCCACCTTGTCTGGCAAAGCTACCGCAGACAGCAGAACCAGCATTACCAGGCTCCACATGATCGGGAGAAATGCACCAAAGGAAATTGTGCCCTGCGGGTTCTTTGCCAGTGACCACCAGAAAAACATCAGGATCATCAGGACAAATGCCGCGAAAATTGGTTGAGCCCAGTGCCACCTGACTTCGTTGGAGCGCAGCAACCGGTTCAGGTTTTCAAGCTCGAAAGCGACCGCGACACCCAGTATAATCGAGGTGAAAACAAGCGCCTGTTCCATTATTCGCCGCCTTCGGGGGCGCTGCATTTATAAACCAGCCGTTCATTGGGCCGGTCGGGCAACAGCGCAGCGATGGCGCTTTGTTGGCGGCCCAGCGCCAATGCGGCATCTTGTCCGCCGCCGCAGCCGGGCGCTTTGTAGCTGCCGCGCTGTTTACGCGCCGCGGCGATGTCTTCGCTGCCCAGCAGATAACGTTCCATGCGGTATTCACCGCGTTCGGGCGAATAGCTGTTTACCGATACGACGGCTTCTTGATTGGGGACAAACACGCGGCTCCATTGATCGCTGGCAAAACCGTATTGCGTGCGCCCGTTTACGCATCCGTCCTGCGACCATTCCAGCGGGATATCGTTGGTTTCTGCGCCGGTAATGCGGCTGCGCGCGACATCGATTGTGCAGATTAATCTGCCCGTGAGCTCGCGCTGTCCGTCCACCGCAGGCGGTTCCGCATCCTCGCCGGCAGCGAGCTTCTGTGATGTCCGGTCGTCAATTTCAGATACGCCCGGACGGGTAAACCACATCGCCAGCGCGGCCAGAACCGCCAGTCCGGCGACCGATCCCGCGATAATGGCCCGTTTCTCGTTCCCGCTATGTCTGGCTTGCCAGGCAATAAAGCCGGCCGCCAGCGAAGCGATCAGAAACAGCGCCGCCAGCGCCATAGCATTTTCGCGCTCTTCGAGAATTTCGAACTCTGCGCTTTCGCGGGCTTTGCTGCGCGCTTCGCGATCGGCGGTCTGGCGCTGGTCTGTGGCGGCCGCCGCGCTCATCCGTGCCTGATCCATGCGCGCGCGTTCCTCGTCATCCAGATCGGCAAGGCTGCGGCAGGGGAGCCCGTTTACCCGCGGCGTAACGCCGTTCGCGCGCAGGAACGGCAGCAATTCGCGCAGCGAAACCGCGAAGAAAAATTCCGCATCACCGCCGGTCGAATCGGCTCCGAAACTGTTCACCCCCAACACCCGCCCGCAACTGTCGAGCAGTGGTCCGCCGGAATTGCCGCGGGCAATCGGGGCTGTGTGCAAGATGGTGTCGAACTGGCGCGAAGGGCGCTGTCCCGACAGGAAGCCCCGGCTTTTGACCGGCGGCTGGCTTTTGAAAATGTCACCGATTTCCAGACCCTGTGCCTGATCGACATTCATCGGGTAACCGACTGCCGACACTTCCCCGCTTTCGGGGTTGGCGGCGCCTGCCAGAGTAAGCGCGGGCAGCCGCAAGCCGCCGGTAATCTCGATTAGCGCGAGATCATTGCGCCGTGAAATAGAAAGTATCTTTGCATAGCCTGCGTCGCCGCCTTCGGGCGGGATGATCCCGATACGCAAATCAGGATTGGTGATCACCTCTTCCACCACATGCGCATTTGTGACGATGCGGTTTGAAGTGACGGCAAATCCGGTGCCATGGCTGACCGGGAAAACTTCGGTCCCCGAACCATCGACAATCACCACGCGAACCACGCCGCGTGCTGCGGCGGTGATATCGGACGGGTCGGCCTTCGCGGTTCCCGCCATGGAAAGCGACGCCAGAAGAAATAGACAGAGTGCGGACAAGCGGCGCGAAAATGGCAATGTCATGGGGACATGGATAGGTTGCGTGCTTGACGTTGGCCAGTTGATTTTATTCGCGCGCATGACTTTGAACGCAAGTTTCGGGAAGCGGCAAGCCCGCGAACGCGCTATGGGAAAGTGATGAGCCAGTCCGGACCCCGAATTGATGATGATACGGCATGGTCCGCGGTGATGCAGCGTGACCGGACCTTCGATGGCAGGTTCGTCACCGGAGTGCATTCGACCGGCATTTATTGCCGCCCGTCCTGCGCCGCACGGCATCCGGCGCGAAAGAATGTCGAGTTTTATGCCGATGGGGCCGCTGCGCGGCAGGCAGGCCTAAGGGCTTGCAAGCGCTGTCTGCCCGACGATGTTTCGCGTGACGAAGCCGCTGTGGCAAAGGCGCTGCAATTGATAAAAGGCGCCGAAAATGATTTGTCGCTTGATAAAGTGGCAGCGGCGACGGGATATTCGCCGACCCATTTCCAAAGGGTTTTCAAACGCAATGTCGGCCTGACCCCCGCAGCGTTCCAGCGGGCGCTGCGGTGCGAGCGGGCGGGGCAGGCGCTCACCGCTGCAAGCAGCGTTACAGAGGCGATTTACGCGGCAGGATATAACGCTTCCTCGCGGTTTTACGAGGACGGGAAGGACAGGTTGGGGATGACAGCTTCGGCCTGGAAAAATGGCGGCGCAGGCGTGACGATCCGGTGGGCGGTGGTCGGCACATCGCTTGGCGCGATGCTGGTCGGCGCGACCGGCAAGGGTGTGTGCCGCCTGTCGTTTGAGGAAGGCGTGGGCGAACTGGCGCGCCGTTTCCCCCACGCTGAGCTTGTCGAAGGCGGGGCAGAGTTTGGCGCTTTGCTGGCAAAAGTGGTCGCCGCTGTGGAGCAGCCCGGCACTGCCAATGACATCCCGCTGGATGTGAAGGGAACTGCGTTTCAGGAAGCCGTATGGCAGGAATTGCGGCAAATTCCGGCGGGCGAGACCCGTACCTACGCCCAAATCGCGGCTTCGGTCGGAAAACCCAAAGCCGTGCGTGCGGCAGGCAGCGCCAATGGTGCGAACAATGTAGCGGTTCTGATCCCTTGTCACCGGGTGGTCCGCAGCGACGGTTCGCTTGGCGGTTATGCCTACGGCGTGGAAGTGAAGCGCAAGCTGCTGGAGAAAGAGCAATGACTGCCGTAGAGAATTTTGCCGCGCTTCACGTGCCGCGCAATCCGCTGGTGTTGTGCAATATCTGGGATTGCTACGGGCAGTTCCGCACTCGCCGGATCGCTGGGCTTCAATGATGCGCAGGAAATTCGGTTCGATCTACTGGTCGGCGCAGCGAGGCGAATACTGGCCGTTTCAGATTTGCCGCTGACTGTCGATTTCGAGGCTGGTTATGCAGACGATGTCGATGGTGTCGCGCGCAATGCCAGGAGCTTGGCAGATTTGGGTGTCGTGGGATGCAATTCCGAAGACCAGGTGATCGGCAGCCAGGGGCTGGTCGATACAATGCACCAGACGCAGCGGATTGCAGCGGTTGCCGATAGCGGTCTGTTCGTGAATGCGCGGACCGATATATTCCTTGAACGCCTTCGGGCGGGGGAAAACGCCAATGATCCGGCTTTATTACCGGCCGCTCTCGAACGTGCTACAGCCTATGCGGATGCGGGCGCGCGGTGTTTCTTTGTGCCGGGTCTGAGTGATAGCACGCTGATTGCGGTATTAAGCGAGAAGTCGCCGCTGCCCGTCAATGTCATGCGGCTGCCGGTAATGGCGAGCAATGCAGCCTTGGCGGAATTGGGCGCGGCGCGGATCAGCTACGGTCCGGGTCCCTGGACCGCAGCAATGGAAACTTTCCGGACGGTGGCGGCGGCGGCTTACACGGCCTAGTCACGCGCCCATCCCGGTTTTGCAGGCTTGAGCCGCTCAAGCACCTGCTGTGCGCTGTCCAGATATGCACCGCGCTTGTCTTCCGTCATCCGGTCCCAGGTTGAAAACACTCTGGAAACGCGCGGGTTCTTTTCCAGGAATTTGCGGTTTCGAACCATAAAATCCCAATACAGCGGGTTGAAAGGGCAAGCGCCTTCGCCGGTCTTCTTGGCGGGTGAGTAATGGCACTTCTTGCAGTAATCCGACATCTTGTTGATGTAATTCCCGCTCGCCGCATAGGGTTTGGTCGCCAGTTTTCCGCCATCGGCGTGCAGTGCCATTGCCGCCACATTGGGCAGTTCCACCCATTCATAGGCATCGGCATAGACCACCAGAAACCAGGCTTCGACTTCTTGGGGGGTGACCCCCGCGATCAGCGCGAAATTGCCCAGAATCATCAGGCGCTGGATATGGTGGGCATGGGCATTATCGCGGGTCGAACGGACGCAGTCGGCCATGCAACGCATATCGGTTTCGCCGGTCCAGTAGAAGTCCGGCAGCGGGCGATTTGCGTCCAGCGCATTTGCCTCAGCCAATTCCGGCATTTCCAGCCAGTACATACCGCGGATATATTCGCGCCAGCCGATAATCTGGCGGATGAAACCTTCAACTGCATTGAGCGGCGCCTTGCCGTTCCGGTAGGCTTCCTCCGCCTTCTCGCAGCATTCTACGGGGTCAAGGATGCCAAGATTTATCGACGTTGACAGCATCGAATGGAACAGATCATCGGAGCCGTGCACCATCGCATCCTGATATTTGCCGAATGACGGCAGCCGCTGCTCGATAAATGCCTCCAGAGCCTTGTCGGCGTCTGAAGATGTGACGGGCCAACCGAAATTGTCCAGTTTTCCGAAATGGTCGCCAAATTCGCTCTCGACCAGTGCCATCACTTCGCACGTGATTTCATCCGGGCTGAACTTGGGCGTGTCGGGCGGTGACATGTCCTTGTCGGGCGGCGCGCGGTTCTCCTTGTCATAATTCCACTCGCCGCCTTCAGGACCGTCACCATCCATCAGCAGGCCGGTCTTGCGGCGCATCTCGCGGTAGAAATTTTCCATCCGCAGCGATTTGCGCCCCTGCGCCCAACCGAAGAATTCGGGGATCGAACAAAGGAACCGGTCATCGTCCAGAATTTCGACCGGGCAGGACACGTCGCCAGCCCACTGCTTCATCGCCTGCTGCACCCGCCATTCGCCCGATTCGGTAATTTTCATTTCGCGCGGGGAATGACGTTTGACCGCGCGCTCGACCTCGCCGGAAAAACTGTGCGTATTGCCATCGTCGGTCAACGCGACATAATCGACGGACCAACCGGCATCTTCCAGTTCGGCAGCGAAATGGCGCATGGCGGAGAATATCAGCGCGATCTTGATCTTGTGATGTTTGACATAAGTCGCTTCCTCGCGAACTTCCATCATCAGAATGACAGTGTCATCCTTGGTTCTGCCGCGCAGGCTGGCAAGAGTGCGGGTCAGCTGATCGCCAAGGATCGGAACAAGAACAGGGCCGGCCATATCATGCCAATGCGCGAGAGCGGCTTCAGTGCCGAACGGCTTACCGGTTGGCGGCGGATTGTGTCCGAGCGGGCCATAGCGCCCAGCGGAATGCGTCTTCCTTTGCGGCACGGTAGATTGTGCTGTGCTGTTCTTCGGGCATCGAAACATATTTCCATCGCAAGCTATCGGGCGCGCTGATCCGCAGCACCCTTGCCAGAGCGGTGGTGTGAATATTGATGTCTTCGGCATCCGACCCGGCAAACCATAAGGTAATGCCGTTCGTGTCCGTCGCCCCCAGATTTCGCTCGGACATTTTGACAAGCGCAAAATCATCCCACCACAGCGACGGATCGATGGCGATATGGCGTTGGAAAACCTCCGGTTCACGGAAGAAGCTGTCCATAATGAACAGTCCTGCAAACGATTCGCCGACAATCGCGCGTTCGCTATTTGTCCGATATTGACGCTCGATCATCGGGATCAATTCGTCACGCCAGAAGGCGCGGAAATTCTTCGCACCATCGGTTTGCGGGCCGAAATCCCTGTCGTAATCGGTGGTGGAGGCCGGGGTCATGTCGCGCCCCCGTTCGGTATTTGAAACACCCACCAGAATGACCGGCGCAATCTCGCCGGCCGCGATCATCCCGGCGAGCGTATTGGCAATATGGGGGAAATCTTCCTTCACCCCGCCATCGGGCATATAGACCACGGGATAGTCCTGATCGTTCGCGGCATATTCCGGCGGTAGCCAGATCGCGATATCGCGAGCCTCGCCAAGCACTTTGGACTGCAGTGATGTTGCCACGTGTTGCGGCACCGGATCGTTCGCTGCGTAATTTGGTGCGCTATCACCGCAAGCGGCCAGACAAATAGCCAGAATAACAAGGAAAAATGGACGGATGTTCATGCCCGATATGTGCCTTAGTCGAGGTTGGGCCGCAACCATTTTTCCGCGGTGGACAAGTCGATTTTGCGGCGGCTGGCATAATCTTCCAACTGGTCGCGGCCAATTCGTGCGACGCCGAAATACTGGCTTTCGGGATGGGCAAAATAAAACCCGCTAACAGCGGCGGTGGGCAGCATTGCATAACTTTCGGTCAACGAAATGCCGGCAGCATTTTCCGCATCGAGCAGATCGAACAGGATCGGTTTAAGCGAATGATCGGGGCAGGCCGGATAGCCCGGCGCAGGGCGGATGCCGCGATATTTCTCTTTGACCAGCGCTTCATTCGACAGTTGTTCGGCAGGAGAATAACCCCACAGATCAGTGCGGACATGCTTGTGCAACCGTTCGGCGAATGCTTCGGCAAACCGGTCGGCCAGCGCCTTTAGCAGAATGTCCGAATAATCATCGTTATCGGCCTGAAAACGGGCGATATGTTCGCCAATCCCGTGGATGCTTACGGCAAAACCGCCAATCCAGTCACCTGCCGGATCGATAAAATCCGCCAGACACATATTGGCGCGGTCGCGCGATTTTTTTACTTGCTGGCGCAGGAAGGGCAGCGTCAAATGCTCCTCGCGGTTGACGCGGTGGATCGTCACATCGTCGCCATCCCTTGCGCAGGGCCAGAACCCGCAGACGCCGCGTGCGGTAAGCCATTTTTCGCCGATGATCCGGTCGAGCATCGCCTGCGCGTCGGCAAACAGGCTGGTTGCGCTTTCGCCTACGACATCATCCTGCAGGATGGCCGGATAATTGCCATGCAGTTCCCATGCGCGGAAAAACGGCGTCCAGTCGATATATTCGCGAAGATCGGCCAGCGGCCAGTCGTCGAACACGTGTACACCCGGTTGCAGCGGCGGTGCCGCCTTGTCGCTGAGATAAGGATCGTAGGAATTCGCCCGCGCATCTTCGAGGCTGAGCAGCGCGCTTTGCCCCTTGCCGGCGCGGACATCGCGCACATGCTCGTAATCCGAGGCCGTGCTTTCGACAAAACCGTCACGCTGCGTGTCGGACAGCAATTGCGACGCCACGCCAACCGCGCGGCTGGCATCGAGCACATGGATTACCGGCCCGTCATAGGCCGGGTCGATGCGCAGCGCGGTGTGGACCTTGCTGGTGGTTGCGCCGCCGATCAGCAGCGGCATGGTCATCCCCGCGCGCTGCATTTCTTCGGCAACCGTGACCATCTCGTCAAGCGAGGGGGTAATCAGGCCTGACAGACCGATCATATCGGCGCCGTGTTCCCGCGCGGCTTCGAGAATTTTGGGCCATGGAGCCATGACGCCCAGATCGATCACTTCGTAACCGTTGCATTGCAGCACGACGCCAACGATGTTCTTGCCGATATCGTGCACATCGCCCTTGACGGTCGCCATCACGATCCTGCCCTTGGCGCGCGCGCCTTCGGCCTTTTCGGCCTCGATATAAGGGATCAGATGGGCAACGGCCTTCTTCATCACGCGGGCCGATTTCACCACTTGCGGGAGGAACATCTTGCCGCTGCCGAACAGGTCACCGACGACATTCATACCGTCCATCAACGGCCCTTCGATGACTTCGATCGGCCGTCCGCCAGCCGCCTCGGTCGCGGCACGCATTTCTTCGGTATCGGATACGATATCCGCATCGATCCCTTTGACCAGCGCGTGTTCCAGCCGTCTTTCAACAGCCCAGCCGCGCCATTCGGCAGCAGCTTTTTCCTGTGCCGCATCGGTTCCGCGATAGCTTTCGGCCAGCGTGATCAGTCGTTCGGTTGCAGTCTCCGCGCCTTTGACGGGGCGCATCAAAATGACGTCTTCACAGGCTTCGCGCAGGACCGGATCGATCTGGTCGTAAATATCCAGCTGCCCTGCATTGACGATTGCCATGTCGAGGCCGGCAGGAATTGCGTGATAAAGAAACACCGAATGCATCGCGCGGCGCACCGGTTCGTTGCCGCGGAAGCTGAAGCTGAGGTTTGACAGGCCGCCGCTGGTCAGAACGTGCGGACACGCGGCCTTGATTTCGCGCACCGCCTCGATGAAGTCGAGGCCGTAGCGGTCATGTTCCTCGATCCCGGTGGCAACCGCAAAAACGTTGGCATCGAAGATAATGTCTTCGGGCGGAAAGCCGATTCCGGTCAGCAGATCATAAGCCCGCTTGCAGATTTCGACCTTGCGGGCTTTGGTGTCGGCCTGGCCTTGTTCGTCAAATGCCATGATCACCGCAGCAGCGCCATAATCCATGCATTTGCGAGCCTGGCTTAGAAATTGCTCTTCGCCTTCCTTCATGCTGATCGAATTGACGACCGGTTTGCCCGATACGCATTTCAGACCCGCTTCGATCACTTCCCATCTGGAACTGTCGATCATCACCGGAACGCGGGCGATATCGGGTTCGGCAGCGATCAGTTTCAGGAACGTGGTCATGGCGTGGACCGCGTCAAGCAGCCCTTCGTCCATATTCACATCGATTATCTGCGCGCCGTTTTCGACCTGCTGACGCGCGACTTCGACCGCAGCCTCGTAATCGTCCGCCATGACCAGCTTCTTGAAGCGGGCTGATCCGGTTACATTGGTGCGTTCGCCGACATTGACGAAACGGGCCGTGTTGCGGGCTGTCATCAGGCGGCAATCTCGAAAGGTTCCAGACCCGCAAGCCGGGTGATAGTGGTCAGGTCGGGCAGCGGGCGCGGTGCGAGGCCCTCGCAGGCCCGTGCAATCGCCGCAATATGCTCGGGCGTGGAACCGCAGCACCCGCCAAGCACGTTGACCTGCCCGTTTTCGGCCCATTCGCGCACAAGCGCAGACGTGGTTTCGGGCAATTCGTCATATTCGCCCAGATCGTTGGGCAGCCCGGCATTGGGATAGGCCATGACCAGCGTATTGGCGTTGTCCGAGAGCACACGGATATGCGGCCGCAATTGTTCCGCCCCGAAGCTGCAATTCAGCCCGACCGTAAGCGGTTTGGCATGGCGGACGGCATTCCAGAATGCTTCGACCGTATGGCCCGACAGATTGCGTCCCGAAAGGTCGGTCAGCGTCATGGAAAGCATCAGCGGAATGTCGCGGTCCATTTGCCCGGCGAGTGTACGGACCGCCATGATCGCGGCCTTGGCATTCAGCGTATCGAAAATCGTCTCGACCAGAATGAAGTCTGCGCCGCCTTCCAGCAGGGCTGACGCCTGTTCCAGATAAACTTCGGCGACCTCGTCAAAGGTCACTTCGCGGAAGCCGGGGTCTTCGACATCGGGTGACAGCGACAGTGTCTTGTTGGTCGGGCCCATCGCCCCGGCAACGAAGCGCGGAATACCGTCTGCCTGGGTTGCGGCGGTTATCCGCTCACGGATGATCTCGGCGGCGCGGCGGTTGATCTGAGGCACCAATGCTTCCGCGCCGTAATCGGCCTGGCTGATGCGGGTGGAATTGAACGTGTTGGTTGCCAGAACATGCGCGCCCGCTGCAATATACCGGTCGCAGATTTTTGCGATAATTGCCGGCTGTGTCAGGTTCAGAAGGTCATTGTTGCCCTTCTGGTCGAAGCCAAGCTCGTAAGCCCCTTTATAGCCTGCTTCATCGAGGGCTTCGTTCTGGATTGCCGTTCCATAAGGGCCGTCTTTCACCAATATCCGCTTGCCCGCTTCGCGCAGGAATTGTTCACGAACAGTCATGCGGTATTCTCTGCCGGACGCATCCCGAGCAGATGGCAAATCGCATAAGCCAGCTCCGCACGGTTGAGCGTGTAGAAATGCAGGTCCCTGACGCCGCCGGCATACAGTCTGCGGCACAGTTCGGCGGCGATGGTTGCTGCAACCAGCTGACGGCTGGCAGGGCGCGCGTCCAGACCTTCGAACAGTCCGTCCATCCAGTCGGGAATTTGCGCGCCGCAAGCGCCGGCAAACTTTCGCGCTTGCGCCACGTTGGTCACCGGCAGAATTCCGGGCACGACCGGTGCATCGATCCCGCGCGCCGCCAGCTTGTCGCGAAAGCGGAAGAAAGTGTCTGCGCTGAAGAAGAACTGGGTGATTGCGCGGGTTGCCCCGGCGTCCAGTTTGCGTGCCAGATTGTCGATATCGCTATCGGGACATGACGCATCGGGATGGGTTTCGGGATAGGCTGCCACCGATATTTCGAAATCGGCGATGTCTTTCAATCCGCGCACTAGCTGTGCGGCATTGGCGAAGCCTTCGGGATGCGGCTTGAAAGGCAAGCCCGGCTCGCCCGCATCGCCGCGCAGGGCCACGATATGCCTGACACCGGCTTCCCAATACTGTTCGGCCACTTCGCGGATTTCGGCCTTGCTGGCATCGACACAGGTCAGATGCGCTGCAGCGGGCAGCCCGGCCTCGCGGATGATGCGGGCGACCGTGTTATGCGTTCGCTCGCGCGTCGAACCGCCCGCGCCGTAGGTTACCGATACGAAGCTGGGATGCAGCGGTGCCAATTGCTGGACCGCATCCCACAGCAGCGCTTCCATCCGTTCGCTTTTGGGCGGAAAGAATTCGAAAGATGCGCGGATATCGCCCGGCAACGCCGCGAATAGCGGAGTGTCGCTAGCCATTTTTGCTTCGTGTTTGGGGTCCAGTGCGGCGTTCATGGCGCCCCGCATAGCAAATGCTGACGCGAGGCCAAGCTACAATGGCTTTAAAGCGTAAATGCAGGGCTTTCCCGCCGGTTTCAGACGAAACTATATGGGTCGATATCAACCCCGACCCTGACCCCGGCGGGAAACCTGAATTCGGCCAGCCATGCGCGGATCACATCCTGCAACGCAGCCGTACGCCGCGCGTTTATCAGCAGCCTGTAGCGGTAGCGCCCGCGTAATAGTGCCATCGGAGCAGGGGCGGGGCCCAGCACCATGAGATCGTCCATTTGTGGCCGTTTTCCGCCGATTGCGCGCGCGGCGTCGCGGGCCTCGGCTTCATCCTCGCTCGATACGATGATCGCGGCCCAGCGGCCGAACGGCGGCGCGCCCGCGCCGCGGCGGGATTCGGTTTCCGCTTCGTAAAATGCGTCGCGGTCGCCCGCTGCAAGTGCGGCGATGACGGCGGCCTCCGGATGGCGTGTCTGGATCAGCACTTCGCCCGGCTTGCTCCCGCGCCCTGCACGGCCCGCCACTTGCGCGATTTGCTGGTAAGTGCGTTCGGCGGCCCGCAGATCGCCGCCCTCCAGCCCAAGATCGGCGTCCACCACGCCCACCAGAGTCAGTTCGGGGAAGTGGAACCCTTTCGTCACAAGCTGCGTCCCGACGATAACGTCAATCACGCCGGATTCGGCCTCTGCCACGAATTGTGCAGCCTTTTCGGGCGAGTTTAGCGTGTCGGATGTTACCACCGCCACGCGGGCGCCGGGCATTATTTCGCGAACTTCATCGGCGATCCGTTCCACGCCGGGCCCGCAAGCAACCAGACAATCGGGTTCGCCGCATTCCGGGCAAGTCCCGGGCGGCTGTGTTTCATGCCCGCAATGATGGCAGGCCAGCCGCTGGCTCAGCCGGTGTTCGACCAGCCATGCGGAACAATTGGGGCATTGGAAGCGGTAACCGCAATGGCGGCACAAAGTGAGCGGAGCATAACCGCGGCGATTGAGGAACAGCAGCGATTGTTCGCCTTTCTCCAGCCGCAGCTTGAGTTCTTCCACCAGTCTGGGTGCAAGCCAGCGGCCCCGTTCGGGCTTTTCCTCGCGCAGATCGACAATTCCGATTTCGGGCAGTTGCGCGCCGCCGAAACGGCTTGCCAGCACCAGTTTTTCGTAAATCCCGCTATCGGCCATATGCAGGCTTTCGAGCGCGGGTGTCGCGCTGGCCAGCACCACCGGCACATTTTCGAACCGCGCGCGCATGACTGCGACATCGCGGGCATTGTAGCGCACACCCTCGTCCTGTTTGAAGGAAACTTCGTGCGCTTCGTCCACCACGATCAGCCCGAGGTTTTTATAGGGCAGGAACAGCGATGACCGTGCGCCGACCACCACTTGCGCGCGCCCGCTCGCGATTGCGCGCCACGCACGCCTGCGTTCGGTCGATTTGAGCGAGGAGTGCCACACGATCGGCGGCGCCCCGAACCGCTGCTCGAACCGCCGGAGAAAAGCCTCCGTCAGCGCGATCTCAGGCAGCAGCACCAGCACCTGACGGCCATTTCTGAGCGCGGCGGCGAGCGCTTCGAAATAGGTTTCCGTTTTGCCGGACCCGGTCACCCCGTCGAGCAGGAATGGCGCGAATTCTGCCGCTTCCACCGCTTCCACCAGCCGCGCCGATACTTCCTGCTGGCCCGGTTCCAGTTCAGGCGGATCATGATCGGCGCGCGCGAGCGGATAGGGGCGGTCGATATCGACCTCGACCTGTTCCAAAACGTTCTGACCGACGAGGCCGCGCAGCACGCCCTCGCTCACGCCGGACAATTCCGCAAGCTCGCGGATCGTCGCCTGCTCACCCTGCAGCGCGTCCATCGCTACGGCACGCCGGGGGGTCATTCGATCAGGTTCGCGCCCGCTCAGCCGGTATTCGGTCATTGTGGCGGCGCCTTTCAGCGCGGCACCGCTGGACAGCACCATTCGCGCCACAGATGCCAGCGGCGCGCAATAATAGTCGGCCGTCCATTCGATCAGGCGGCGCAATCTGGCGCTCAGCGGCGGTACCGGCATGACCCCGCGCAGCGGGCGCAGGCGGGCGTCAGGAACGCTATCTGCCTGCAACCGTTCCGGTTCCCAGACAATGCCGACAATTTCGCGCGGCCCCAGCGGCGCGCGGACAACCGAGCCCGGGCCTACATCCATGCCGTCAGGCACGCGGTAGTCCAGGGGGCCCAGTGCGGCATTGAATATGAGGAGTCGGACGCGGTTCATGTGCTTGCGTCCTATATGGGCGGGACAATACCTCCGCGACAAGGATAAGGACGCAGCGATGACCGATTTCATGAATAAAGCCGCCAGCCGCCGGAATTTTATTGCCGGTATGGGTGTGGGCACTGCCGCGCTTGCGTTGCCGGGCTGTGCCGCGCTGCCGGGCTTTGGACTGACCGATGCCCTGTCGCGCCTGTTGCTGCTGTCCAGCGAGCGCGCCTTTGCCCGGCTGACCGCAGACGGCGGGTTCTGGGATCAGCAGGTCGCGCAAGCAGGGTTGAACCAGTTTCTCGGTGCGCGCGGCAATGTGTTGGCAGGTATATTGACCTCGACATTGTTCAAGCGCCGCCTCGAGGGTGCCTTTGCCGATGTTGCCGAAGAAGGTGCCGACCGCGCAGCCCCGCTGGTGGCGGATGCGGTTCGCACGATCGGCTGGCGCAATGCCGAGGCGCTGGTGCGCGGCGGACCGCGCGCGGCGACCGGCTTCCTGCGCAGCGAAATGGGGGGCACATTGATCAACGCGATGGTCCCGCAACTGGGCCAGGCAATGCGGATCGCCGAAGATCCGCTGGTCGGACAAGCGATCTCCGCGCTGGCCGGTGTCGATCTTTCCGGGGTCGCGCGCAATATTTCCGGCAAGGTCGATGACATAATCTGGGGCGAGATTGGCCGCGAGGAATCGCTGATCCGCGAAAATCCGCGCGCGACAAACGATCCGCTGATTATCGGAGTGTTCGGCACGGGATTATAATCCGGCAGGGGTGGTTTAGCGGCGGGGGCTTTCCTATACCCTGCCGAAGAATCACCAGCCGGAGCGCCTTATGAAATTCTTCGCCGACACTGCCGAGATTGACGATATCAAGGAACTGGCTGCAACCGGTCTGCTCGACGGGGTAACCACAAACCCCAGCCTGATTGCAAAATCGGGCCGCGATTTCATGGAAGTCACAAAGGAAATTTGCGGCCTGACCGATGGCCCGGTCAGCGCAGAGGTGGTCGCGCTCGATCATGAAACGATGCTGAAAGAAGCACACGTGCTGCGCAAAATTGCGGACAACGTCTGCATCAAGGTGCCGCTCACGATTGACGGGCTGAAAACGTGCAAGGCGCTGACGGGTGATGGCACGATGGTCAATGTCACACTGTGTTTCAGTGCCAATCAGGCGCTGCTTGCGGCCAAGGCGGGGGCGACCTTCGTCTCGCCATTTGTCGGACGCCACGACGATAATGGCACGAACGGGATGGAATTGATCCGCGATATCCGGACGATTTATAACAATTACCTGTTCGACACCGAAATCCTCGTCGCCAGCGTGCGCCACGCGACCCATGTGCTTGAAAGCGCGCTGATCGGTGCCGACGTCATGACTGCACCGCCCAAGGTGATCATGGCGCTGGCCAACCACGTGCTGACCGACAAGGGCATCGAAGGCTTCATGGCCGATTGGGCAAAAACCGGCCAAAGCATCCTCTGATCCAGGCTTCCTCCAACCAAGCGTATAAATTGGCAGACCAGACACCTCTCGACCTGTTCAAACAGGCTTTAACCGGCACTGCGCGCGCGCTCGCACATGAGCCGGAGGTCGAACTTGGCTGGAGCGCAGACACGCCGACATTGTCGGGCAAGGCCATGAAAGTGCCGCTCCCGGGCCGCAGCCTGCCGCGCGACCAGGCCGCCGAGGCGCGCGGATTTGCCGATAGTTTCGCGCTGCGACTGCGGCATCATAGCGAAACATTGCATCAGAAAAATATGCCCGCCGAACCCGTCGCGCGGGCCGCCTATGATGCAGTGGAACTGGTGCGATACGAAGCGCTTGGCGCGCGGCGCTATGCCGGGATTGCGGAGAATATCGGCGCGGCGAGCGACCTTCGCACGGCATCCGATGCAATCACCCGCGCGCAAACCGCTGCCGATGTGCCGCTGGAATCCGCGCTTGCGCTGCTGCTGCGCGAAAAGCTGACCGGACAGCCGATCCCGGACCGCGCAAGGCCCGGTGTCGATCTGATGCGCGAATTTATCGAAACCGGCGCTGGCGACGGCTTTGATGCTTTGGCCTGCTCGCTTGACGATCAGGAAGCGTTCCAGTCACTTTCGCTCGATCTGCTTCGCCGCCTCGATCTGACGTTGCCCGAAGATGGTGATGCCGGTTCGGACGATGACGGTGATGAAGACGACGGCGAAAATCCCGACGATCAGGATACCGACGACGAGGATGAAGGCGGCGCAGAACCGCAATCGACCGAAATGGCGGGCGAGCCCACCGAAGGCGACGCGGACGGCGACAGCGAAACCGAACCGGGCGATGATGACGAAATGTCCGACGGCGACACGGGGGATGACGGCGAAGAAGGCATGATGCCCGTGCGTCCCAACCGCCCGTGGACCGATCTGCCCGACAATTTCGACTACAAGGCATTCACCGACAGCTTTGACGAAGTGGTCGAAGCAAACGAGCTATGCGATGCCGAGGAACTTGACCGTCTGCGCGCCTATCTCGACAGCCAACTGACCGGTTTGCAAAGCATTGTGACCAAGCTCGCCAACCGCTTGCAACGCCGGCTGATGGCGCAGCAGAACCGCAGCTGGGATTTCGATCAGGAGGAAGGGATGCTGGATGCAGCCCGCCTCGCACGCGTGGTGACCATGCCCGGCCATGCATTGAGTTACAAGGTCGAGCGCGATCAGGAATTCAAGGACACTATCGTTACGCTGCTGATCGACAATTCCGGTTCGATGCGCGGGCGGCCCATTTCAATTGCAGCTATCAGCGCGGATATTCTGGCGCGCACGCTGGAGCGGTGCGGCGTGAAAACCGAAATTCTGGGCTTTACCACGCGCGCCTGGAAGGGCGGGCAAAGCCGCGAGGCATGGCTGGGTGAGGGCAAACCTGCCGCACCGGGCCGGCTGAATGATCTGCGCCACATCATTTATAAGAAAGCCGACGAGCCATGGCGCCGCGCGCGCCGCAATCTCGGCCTGATGATGCGCGAGGGGCTGCTGAAGGAAAACATCGACGGCGAGGCGCTGCTCTGGGCGCACACCCGTTTGCTGGCGCGGCCCGAAGACCGCCGGATCATGATGGTAATTTCGGACGGCGCACCGGTGGACGATTCGACGTTGAGCGTAAACTCCGCCGGCTATCTGGAAATGCACCTGCGCCGCGTGATCGACTGGATCGAAAAACAGTCCCCCGTCCAGCTTGTCGCCATCGGCATAGGCCACGATGTGACCCGCTATTACAAACGCGCCGTGACGATCATGGATGTGGAACAACTCGGCGGCACGATTATCGAGCAGCTGGCTGGATTGTTCGAGGATGATAAAAGGTAATGGCGGGCCGCTTATCGGTCAAACGGCTAACCGCGTCTGAAATTGCTGAAGTTTTGGCAAATTCCGATCTGTTTGACGAGCCGCCGGTCTATGAATGTACGGCAGAGTTTCTGCAATCAAGCGAGCGCTTCCTGTGGATTGCCTATCGCGGCGCAACCGCTTGCGGATTTCTCAGCGCTTCGATCTATCGCCATCCCGACAAGCCGCGCGAACTGTTCATTCACGAGATGGGCGTTGCCGAAAATGCGCGCCGCACCGGAGTGGGGACTGCCTTGATCGGGGCGGCGCGTCAGGCAGCCCGGGTTGCCAACTGTGCCAATCTATGGGTGCTTGCCGAAACAGGTGATAGCAGGGCCGATGCATTCTATTCGTCAATAGGTTGTGGACGGCGCAGCGACGCGCGTATGTTTACCTGGGAAATCCGCAAATCATGAACGTAACCGAAGCTGTTGAAACCCGCCGCTCTGTCCGGGCCTTTACTGATCAGCCGGTTGATCCGGCAGTCCTCCGGCGCGTGCTCGACAAAGCGGCGCTCAGTCCGTCGGGCGGCAACACCCAGCCGTGGAGCGCGGTGATCGTCACGGGCGATGCGCTTGCGGACATTACCGCCAAGATCAAAGAAAAGGTCCAATCCGCGCCGATGGGTGAGGATATGGAATATGCGATCTACCCCGAGGGGCTGGATGGCCGTTATGAGGAGCAGCGCCGCGCCATTGGCAAGGCGATGTTCCATTCCATCGGTCTTGAACGCGGCGATGCGGCAGGACGGATCGCGCAAATGGGCAAAAACTGGGACAGTTTCGGCGCGCCTGTGCAATTGTTCACTTACACCAGAAAATATATGGGTCCGCCGCAATGGTCGGACATGGGGATGTGGCTGCAAACGGTCATGTTGCTGCTGGGCGAGGAAGGGCTGGATAGCTGCGCGCAGGAAATCTGGGCGATGTACGGCACTTATATGCGCCAATTGCTCGATATAGATGACGAGCATATTTTCTTCTGCGGAATGGCGATCGGCCACCGCGATGAAAGCGATCCGATCAACAATTTCGAGCGTCCGCGCACGCCCGTGAATGACACGGTGCGCTGGGTCGGGTTCGACGCTGCTTGACCCGTAGCGCGCCTTGCGGGCAAAGCCGCGCGCGATGACCGATAGCAAACTCCAGCTCTACAACAGCCTGACGCGCGAGCTTGAGCCATTCGAGCCCGTCCATGAGGGCGAAGCGCGCGTTTATACCTGCGGGCCGACCGTCTATAATTACCAGCATATCGGCAATATGCGCGCCTATGTGTTCGCCGATACGCTGGGCCGCACGCTGAGTTGGAAGGGCTACAGGCTCACCCATGTCATCAACATTACTGATGTCGGACATCTGACGTCCGACGCCGATGAGGGCGAGGACAAGATGGAGAAAATGGCTGCGCGCGAGAGTAAATCCGCGTGGGATATTGCAGCCTTTTACGCGGCGGATTTCAAGCAGGATCTGCAACGGCTGAATATCCGCAAGACCGCCCATCCGCGCGCCACCGAATATGTCGATGCGATGATCGAATGGGGCAAGCAGATTGCGCCGGGCCATTGCTACGAGCTGGATAGCGGGCTGTATTTCGATACTTCGACAGTGGCGGGTTACGGGCGGCTGGCCCGCGCTGTGACCGAGGACGGGGAAGGCCGGATCGCCGCAGTCGATGGCAAGCGCAACGCCGCAGATTTCGCCATCTGGCGCAAGACCCCAGATGGGGAAACGCGCCAGATGGAATGGGATTCGCCGTGGGGCAAGGGCGCGCCGGGGTGGCATCTGGAATGCTCGGTCATGGGCGAAAAGCTGCTTGGCTTCCCGTTCGACATTCACACGGGCGGCATCGATCACCGCGAGATTCACCACCCGAACGAAATTGCGCAAAATCAGGCATTTTGCGGCAGCGATGCGTCCGGTGCGCGCATCTGGATGCACAACAATTTTCTCGTCGAGCGCAGCGGCAAAATGTCGAAGAGTTCTGGCGAATTCCTCCGCCTGCAACTGCTGATCGACAAAGGGTATCACCCGCTGGCCTACCGGATGATGTGCCTGCAGGCGCATTACCGCAGCGAGCTGGAGTTTAGCTGGGAAGGGTTGCAGGCCGCGCTGACCCGGCTGAAACGGATGGTGATGGGCGTTGAGAGACTGTGCGGCGCGTTTGCAGCGGATTGGTCGCCAACTTCGCTTGAATGGGTGCTTTCACGACATGCAGAATCTTTTGACCGTTCAATGAGCGAGGATCTCAATACGCCGAAGGCGATTACTTCGTTTGAACACTTGCTGTTCGACAAGAAAATCAGGTCAGATGAGAAGTTCGCCACTCTGAACCTAATGAATGATGTTCTGGGGCTCGATCTATTCAATTTGAAGCGCACCGACCTCCGCATCCGTCCAAAACACGCCACAGTCACCGAATCCGAAATCGAAGACGCACTCGCCCGTCGCAAGGCCGCAAAGGCGGAAAGAGACTTCGCCGCGTCCGACGCAATCCGCGACGAACTCTCGGCCAAAGGCGTCGAACTGATGGATGGCGATCCGCTGGGCTGGGACTGGAAGCTGGGCTGATGCGGCTGTGGCGCCTCACCCGTGCGCCTTATCTGGCACTTGATGGTTCGGGGCCGGAGAAACACGGCGCCCGCTGGGTGTCGCCGGGCAAGCCGGTCATCAATTTTGCGTCCGAGCCCGGTCTCGCCGTACTGGTGGTGCTGCGCTATTTGCCGCGCGACCTTGCCGGAATTGATCAGGATTATGTGCTGGGATGGACCGATGTGGAGGGGGAGCCGGAGCGATTGCCGTTTGTCGAAGACCAGGACGAAAAGCGCCGGATCGGCGACGACTGGCTTGGCTCTGGGCGCTCGCTTCTCGCTACGGTCCAATCGGCGGTGTTGCCAGAAGCTGACGTGATCATGATGAACCCGGCGCATCTCGGTTTTGCCGGCGTCGCACCGCTCACGGCCAGACCGTTCGACTTTCGCCAATGCCTCCACCTGCCGGAGAACCCGCAATGACTATCGCTGTTTTATCCTCGCTGATCCGTCCGGCTATCGAACCGCATCTGCCCGCTTGGCTGGAGCCGCGCTGGTTCGCCTCGACCGACGAGCTGATGGCAATCGTGCCCGAGGCCGAAATCGGCTGGTTCGATCTGTATGATCACGCGCCCATGGCCGAGGCGGTGACCAGGGCGGCCAAACTCAAATGGCTCAATTCGATCTATGCGGGACTGGATTTTCTGCCGCTCGGTCTGTTGGCGGAGCGGAACGTTACAGTGACCAATGGCGCGGGCATCAACGCGATCACTATCGCGGAATATACCGTCATGATGATGCTGACTTACGCGAAGGGTTATCGCGATGTGGTGCGCGCGCAGGACCGGCGCGAATGGCTGACCGATTCGCCCGGCAAGATCGAACTCGCGGGCAGCAAGGCGCTGCTGCTGGGCTACGGCGCGATTGGCAAATTGATCGAAACGCGGCTCACCGCCTTTGATGTGGATGTTGCCATCGTCAGGCGATCCGGCGGGAACAACATTCTCGGGCCGAATGACTGGCAGGGCAGGCTGGGCGAATTCGACTGGATCGTTCTGGCCGTGCCGGGGACGCCCGAAACCGAAGGCATGATCGGGGCGGCTGAAATTGCTGCAATGAAAGACAGCGCCGTGCTGGTGAATATTGCGCGCGGCAGTGTGGTGGATCAGCCTGCACTGATTGCGGCGCTGCGGGACAAGACGCTGGGCGCGGCGCTCCTCGATGTGACCGACCCCGAGCCGTTACCCGCAGATCACGATTTGTGGACCCTGGATAACGCCCACATCACCATGCACCTGTCAGGACGGGCGCAGGACAAGATGTTCCAGCGATCCGCGCAGCGCTTCCTGGAAAATCTGGGGCGTTATCATGCCGGGCAGCCGCTCGAACCGATATTCGATCCCGCGCGCGGCTATTAGGCATCCTCCAGCAATAAAAGCTCGAATTTGACGCGGATCTGCGGGTGCGGCAGCACCGTATGATCGGCAGATATGATCGCCGCGTCCGCAACCAATTGGCCCGGGATGCAGAATTCGTGTTCGGTGAGCTCCGCGATAAGCAGTTCGCCGCCCTCTATCGCTTCGCTGCCGTCAAACGACAGATCGAATGTGTGGCGTGTTCCGGCAAAAGTGATGCTGGCCCAAGACCGTTCGGTATGGCGTTCGATTGTGCCATGACCGCCGGATAGCTCAAGCAGCGCAGCGCGCAGCCGCTCGCCAAGCGATTTTCGCGGCCGTCGGGGGCCGCGAATCTTTGGTCCAGCATCAATCTGCATTGACTGGCTCCGCATAAGTGTTCATGAAATGTTCCACGCGTTCTTCAGTTGCGGGGCGGGGCAGGCGGCCATTGCGCAAATCAAGCACGAAACGCGGATCATGCGTGGCCAATCGCCCGAATTTGGTTGCCGGCATTCCGGTCTGGCGGAGGAATTTTTCAATGGTTCTTATCAGCATGTGCGACCCTGTGATTAGAAGTTGGCGAACGAATCGAAGTGTTGGAAGCCGATAATTCGGCGGTGAAATCCTACTTGTCTAGGAAAAATCTTTCATGTAGGAAGGAAAAATGAAAAACGCGCAGGAAATTACCGACGCAGCACCGCGTGAGCGTCTGTTATCGCTATCCCGCGACAGGAGTGTCAGCCTGTCGTCATTGTCCGATTTGATCGGGCGCAACGCCAGTTATCTCCAGCAGTTCATCCGCAAGGGGAGCCCGCGCAAGCTGGAGGAACAGGACCGCCGCACGCTGGCGCAATTCTTCGGGATCGACGAAACCGAACTGGGCGCCAGTCAGGAAGTGGCAACCGCGGTCAGGCGCAGCAATGATTACGCCGATATCCCGCGTCTGCCGATGGGCGCGTCTGCCGGTCCGGGCGCGCTGGAAGGGTCCGAACTGGCATTTGATTCGCTGGGCTTTTCACGCCTCTGGCTGCGCGAGCAGGGTCTCGACCCCAAAATGCTCAGCGCGATTTCGGTTCAGGGCGATTCGATGGAGCCGGTGCTGCGTGATGGCGATGAAATCCTCGTCGATTGCACGCCGCGTGCGCTGCGCGACGGCATCCATGTCGTGAGGCTGGGCGATACACTGCTGGTAAAGCGTGTTCAGGCGATCGGATCGCAGCGGCTGTCACTGATAAGCCAGAACGAAGCCTATCCCCCGATCGACGTCGATGCGCGCGATGCGCAGGTAATCGGCCGCGTGGTCTGGAAAGGCGGGCGGTTGTAACCTGCCGTTGCAATTGTGCCGATGGCGCGCCATTTCATTGCGCATGACAGAACAATTCCAACCGCCCATGCGCGCCGCCATCCTGCCGGTCACACCCTTGCAACAAAACTGCAGCCTGATCTGGTGCACCAAAACGATGCAGGGTGCTTTGGTCGATCCGGGCGGTGATTTGCCCATGCTGAAGGCCACAGTCGAAAAGGTCGGCGTCAAGCTGGAGAAGCTGCTGGTGACGCACGGCCATATCGATCACTGCGGCGAAGCGGGTGTCCTCGCCAGGGAGCTGGGTCTGACAATCGAAGGCCCGCACGAGGCGGACCGGTTCTGGATTTCGCGGCTGGATGAAGACGGCAAAAAATACGGCATCAATGGCGAAGTGTTTGAACCCGACCGCTGGCTGGAAGACGGCGACCAGGTGACGGTGGGCGAACTGACATTCGATGTCATCCATTGCCCCGGACACACACCGGGCCATGTCATATTCCACCACGCGCCCAGCAAGTTCGCGATTGTCGGTGATGTCCTGTTTCAGGGCTCGATCGGACGGACCGATTTCCCGATGGGCAATCATCAGGATCTGCTCGATTCGATTACCCAGAAGCTATGGCCGCTGGGCGGGGACATTACCTTTATACCCGGACACGGACCCACCAGCACATTTGGTCAGGAGCGTAAAACCAACCAGTTTGTAAGCGATTACGCGATGACCTGAATTACATCACCCCCATGGTGATGAGCGTGGCTACAACTGCCAGTCCAAGCAGGGTCAACAACGTGATAATTGTGCCGATGAAACGGCCTTGCTTGAATGTGCCATCCATCCCGAATGCGTGCGCAACGCGGCCCAGCATGAAAATGCCCGCCACAAATGCCAGCCAGCCGCCGCCTTTGCCGGACAATTCGATCGCCGCGATCAGGAACAGCGCAAATGGCGTGGTTTCGACGAAATTCATTTGCGCCCGCATCCGGCGGATCAACGGTTCGCTGCCGCCGTCCCCGACGGAGATATTTTCGGCGCGGCGTATGGCGCCGATCCGGATCATCAGCCAGATTGTCAAAATCCCGGCAGCGGCGGCGGCGGTAAGTGTTACGGGCAGCAGCATCAAAATTCCCCCTGATTTGGTTTCAAGCAGCTACTGACATATGCATTAGGATGCAACGGCGGCTTGCATCTGGAACGGATTGCGGTATAGGCCGCCACTTCGCTGCTTAGCCGGAACTTCCGGATGCCGCCTTGTGCGGTGCCTACCCTTCGCCTAAAGCGGCCCCGACAACAACAGATCTAGACAGAATAGGTGCCGCAATGGCTGTCCCTAAAAGAAAAGTATCGCCGCATCGTCGTGGCAACCGTCGTTCGCATGATTCGCTGAAGGTGGAAGCCTTCCACGAATGCAATAATTGCGGCGAACTCAAGCGTCCGCACAATCTGTGTGCTGCCTGTGGTCACTACAACGGCCGCGAAGTCATCGCTGTCGGCCTCTAAAATCCTCCAACCGGAGAACGCCTGATGGATTTTCCGCGTATCGCCATAGACGCGATGGGCGGTGATGAAGGCGTGCGGGTGATGATTGACGGCGCTGCAATGGCGCGCCGCAAACATACCAATTTCAAATTCCTGCTGGTGGGTGATGAGGCGCGGATCAAAGCTGCGCTGACCGAGCATCCCGGAATGGCCGGCGCGTCGGAAATCCTCCACGCTCCCGATGTTGTCGGCGGCGATGAAAAGCCGACGCAGGCTTTGCGGCGGGCAAAAACCACCTCCATGGGGCTGGCAATCAACGCCGTTAAAACCGGTGCTGCGGGTGCCGCCGTAAGCGCGGGCAACACCGGTGCGCTGATGGCGATGAGCAAGCTGGCATTGCGGACCATGCCGGGTATCGACCGGCCGGCGCTTGCGGCCTTGATGCCCACACTCGAAGATCACGATGTCATCATGCTCGATCTGGGTGCCAATACCGATTGCGATGCGCGCAATCTGGTCCAGTTTGCCATTATGGGCGCTGCATATTCGCGTATTCTGACCCACCGCGACAAACCCCGCGTCCGGTTGCTGAATATCGGCACGGAGGAGCTGAAAGGCACCGACCAGTTGCAGGATGCTGCGGCCCAGCTCAAACAGGCCACCGGGCTGGCCATGCAGTTTGACGGTTTCGTCGAAGCGGACAAGATTAACCGCGGCAAAGTTGACGTTGTCGTGACTGACGGATTTTCGGGCAATATCGCGCTGAAAGCTATCGAAGGCACTGCACGGTTCGTAACCGATCTGTTGCGCGCGGCATTTACCAGCTCGATTCGCTCGAAAGTCGGCTTTCTGGTTTCCCGTCCGGCGACGGAATTGCTCAAGCATCACCTTGATCCCAACAATCACAACGGCGCGGTTTTTCTCGGCCTCAATGGCGTCATCGTGAAAAGCCACGGTAGCGCCAATGCGCTGGGCGTCGCCAATGCCGTCACGGTTGCGGCGCGGCTGCTGGAAGAAAAACTGACCGAACGGATTATTTCCGATCTGGCGTCGCTGTCATCGGCAAATGCAGGAAGCGTGGGCGCGGATAAATGATCCGTTCGGTTATCCGCGGCAGCGGCTCGGCATTGCCCGGGCGCGCGGTCAGCAATGCCGAACTCGCAAAAACCGTCGATACCAGTGACGAATGGATCGTCGAACGCACAGGCATTCGCAACCGTTACATCGCTGGCGATGATGAAACCACGTCCAGCCTGGCAACCGCGGCAGCACGCGCCGCGCTGTCATCTGCCGGCATCGATGCAGGCGATATCGATCTCATCATTCTTGCCACCGCAACCCCCGACCAGACCTTTCCGGCAACCGCCACGACCGTGCAGCATCAACTCGGCTGCAATGGCGGGATTGCGTTTGACGTTGCGGCGGTCTGTTCCGGTTTTCTTTACGCCATGGCAACAGCGGATTCGATGCTGAAAACGGGGTTGGCGAAGCGTGCGCTGGTTATCGGTGCGGAAACGTTCAGCCGGATTCTGGACTGGGAAGACCGGACAACCTGCGTACTTTTCGGCGACGGCGCAGGCGCTATCGTGCTTGAAGCCCGCGACGTGGCAGCAGATGGTCCGGGAGTTCTTGCCACAAGATTGCACGCCGATGGGGCGCATAACGATCTGCTGTATGTCGATGGCGGACCATCCACCACGGGCACAGTCGGCAAATTGCGGATGAAAGGGCCCGAGGTTTTCCGCCATGCGGTGGTAAACCTTTCTTCCGTGCTGAAAGAAACACTTGCAGAGGTTGATTTGGCGGCCACCGACATCGATTGGGTGGTGCCGCACCAGGCCAATGCGCGCATCCTCGACGCGACCGCGCGCAAGCTGGGGCTGCCCGCAGAAAAAATCATCGTAACCGTGGACCGGCACGCCAACACTTCGGCCGCCTCGGTTCCGCTCGCATTCGACACCGGCGTGAAGGATGGCCGGATCAAGCCCGGAAATCTCGTGATGTTCGAAGCGATGGGGGGCGGTTTTACCTGGGGCGCTTGTCTCGTGAGGATGTGAAGCGGCAATTGCCAGCGCGGTGAATAAGCTGCAGTCTTCCATTGAAAAGACGAGAAAAACTGCTAATATCGACAGTATAATTTAATCGCGGGTCGCGCCGTAATATTTGGGAGGGCAGTTTTATGGGTTCTGCAGGTACCTTGACCCGCGCCGACTTGGCCGAATCTATCAGTCGCAAAATGGGATTTTCACGAACCGAGTCTCTCGATTTTGTCGAAGCCATCCTGCGCCACATGTGCGCATCTATGACCAGCGGCGAAAATGTGAAGATCTCCGGCTTCGGCAGTTTCATTCTGCGCGACAAGAAAGAACGGGTCGGCCGCAATCCCAAAACCGGTGTCGAAGTACCTATCACTCCGCGCCGCGTCATGACATTTCGCGCCAGCCAGATCCTTAAGGAACGGATCGTAAAAGGCTGACTATGGCGGGCCCTGCTTTCACCGCTCCTGTTTTCCATGATGGTAAGGACGACGGGGCGCTCCGCACAATCGGCGAAGTTGTTGCGGCCACCGGTATCAAGGCCCACGTGCTGCGTTATTGGGAACAACAATTCCCAATATTGAAACCGCTCAAACGCAGTGGCGGCAGGCGATATTACCGGACCGAGGATGTGGCGCTGGTGATGGCGATCGACCGGTTGGTCAACCAGCAGGGTTATACGTTGCGCGGGGCGCGCAAGGCTTTGGGCGCGTTTTCGGGCGCGGCATTGAAAAGCGGCGATGGCGCATCCGCCCAGCCGCATACGCTGCCTGCACCGTCTGCGGGACAGGCGGCGGGACAGGCGGCGGGACAGGCGGCGGGACAGGCCGATCCAGCACGCGGCCAGCAAACAGACACCGGCGAGCAGACAGATGCTTTGCAGCGATCCGAATTTGTCCCCCGCCTGCGCGAAATCCGAAACCGGCTGGCGGCGGCACTGGAAGCCTGAAACCGGGCATGGCCGGCGGCGGACGTATCGCCTAAAGACCCAAAAATCATCATTCGCCTGTTTACCCGCAGAGGCTTTTCCCATGTCCGCAGAATATCACGCCAACCTTGCCCTTTATATCGATGGACAATGGAGATCGGGCGAAGGGCGCGAAACCCATAATGTCGTCAATCCCGCGACGGGTGCGGAAATAGCGAAGCTGCCGTTGGCAACTACGCAGGATCTCGACGATGCACTGGCGGCGTCGGAAAAAGGGTTCGCCATATGGCGCGCGACCGACGTGGACCAGCGCGGCGCAATCTTGCGCAAGGCGGCGGAACTGTTGCGCAGCAGGGCCAGCGAAATCGGGACATTATTGACGCTGGAGCAGGGTAAGCCGATTGCCGAAGCCACGGGCGAAGTGATGGGCGCCGCGCAAATTCTGGATTGGTCGGCAGAAGAGGCCAAACGGATTTACGGGCGGGTGCTGGTGCGGCCTTCGGGACAGCGTTCGATCGTCATCAAACAGCCGATCGGCCCAGTCGCCGCGTTCAGCCCGTGGAATTTCCCGATCTATCTGATGGCCAAAAAATTGGGTCCTGCGCTGGCTTCGGGATGTTCGGTCATTTCCAAACCGCCGGAAGAAACACCGGGTTGCTGCGGCGCGTTGATACAGGCGCTGCACGATGCCGGACTGCCCGCAGGCGTCGCGCAATTGGTCCACGGTGTGCCCGATACGGTAAGCCGCCATTTGATGGGATCGCGCATAATCCGCAAGGTCAGCTTCACCGGTTCGGTGGGCGTGGGCAAACATCTGATGAAACTGGCGGCTGACAATTTGCAGCGCGTGACGATGGAACTGGGCGGCCATGCCCCCGTCCTGATCTTCGATGATTGCGATCTGGAAAAGACGCTCGACATGGTTGTCCCGCAGAAATTCCGCAACGCCGGCCAGGTTTGCGTTTCGCCGACCCGGTTTTACGTCCAGGACGCGATTTATGACCGGTTTATCGAAGGCTTTGCCAAACGCACCCAGGCAGTGAAAACGGGCAGCGGTATGGATGCGGCAACCAATATGGGACCGCTTGCCAACAGCCGCCGGCCTGACGCAATCGAAGACCTTGTCGGCAATGCAATTGCCAGCGGCGCACGCGTAATGGCGGGTGGATCACGCGGCGATAGCGGGTTCTTTTTCCAGCCGACCTTGCTGGCCGATGTGCCCGACAGCGCCGCAATCATGAATAACGAACCGTTTGGCCCGGTGGCTGTATCGGCACGGTTCGATACGCTGGAAGATGCCATCGCGAAGGCCAACCGGCTGCCGTTCGGGCTGGCAGCCTTCGCCTTCACCGAAAACGGTCGGCGCGCAAATATTCTGGGCGATTCCATCGAAGCGGGGATGATCGGGATCAACAGCTTCGCAATCGGCGGTGTCGATACGCCTTTTGGCGGGGTGAAGGATTCCGGCTTCGGAAGCGAGGGCGGTCCCGAAGGCTTCGATGCCTATCTGGTGACCAAGGCCATCCATCAGGCCTGAGCGCACAAGCCGCGTTTCAGCTTTTGCGATTCATTCTTCGGGCCCGAGCTCCGGATCGAGATCGCGCGGCCGCTTGAGATGCACCAATTTGCCGCAATTACCCGACAGCTCGCGCCAACTGGCGATATCCAGTTCAAGCACCGCGTGCGTTGCAGTCGGAAATTTTCCGGCAGCCTCGTCAAAAAGATCGGTTTCCTGCGACGGCGGAACAATGTCGAAAATCAGATCCTGCAAGCCCGGATTGTGGCCGACCAACAACAACGTATCGTTATCACCGCCGGCCTCGCGGATCAGCTCCATCAGGGTTGCCGAACTGGCCAGATAAACGCGCTGGTCCCAAGTCACATCCGCATCGGGGAGGGCTTCGGCGATTGTCTGCCTGACCCGCTCTGCCGGACTGGCCAGCACTTGCGCCCAGACAATTTCCTGCCCGGCAACATGGCGGCCCATCAGCGCCGCACCGCGTCGCCCGCGCGCATTCAGCCCGCGGTCGAAATCGCGCTTCGCCAGATCGTCCCAATCTGACTTGGCATGGCGCAGCAGGCCCAGTGTTTTCATAGTGCAGTTCTCAAAGCGGGGTCGATCCTTCCGGGTGCCTGGCATCGTGCGTCTGGCCGGTGCTTTCAGAAACACCTGCCGCGACCCGTTGTAAAGCCTCGTCGAGTGTCAATCTGATGACGGGCGTGCCGGCCGGGAATGCCGTCAGCAATCTGCTCGGGAATGCGGCCGATAGCACAATGAAGTGCCCGCGGTCGTTTTTATTGCGGATCAACCGGCCGAATGCCTGCGACAGCTTCGCGCGGATCATCCTGTCGTCATATGCGCTGCCGCCGTTTGCGGCGCGGCGGGCGCGGTGCAGAATGCTGGGTTTGGGCCACGGCACGCCTTCCAGAACGACGCAGCGCAAACTCTCGCCCGGCACATCCACTCCGTCGCGCAAGGCATCGGTGCCAAGCAGCGATGCCTTGCGGTCATCGCGGAAGATATCGACCAGCGTTCCGGTGTCGATCGGATCGACATGCTGCGCGTATAGCGGCAAACCGGTCCGCGCCAGCCGGTCGGCGATGCGGCCATAAACGGCGCGCAGCCGCCGGATTGCAGTGAACAGCCCCAAAACGCCCCCGCCGGCAGCCTCGATAATGCGCGCATATCCGCCCGCCAGCGCGGGGATATCGCCGCGTTTGATGTCGGTCACGATCAGCACTTCGGCCTGGCTGGCATAGTCGAACGGGCTGCTGGCGGACGACAGTTGCGGAGAAACCAAGATGTGGGCCGCGCCCGACCGCGCGATTGCGCTGTCCCAGTCTTCGCCCGTCGCGGCCTGATCCAGCAGCGTGGCACTGGTCAGCATCACGCCGTGTGCGGGTTCAAGCACGACTTTCGCGAACGGTTTCATCGGGTCGAGGAACCGGCGGTGGATACCCACGTCAAACTCGCGCGCGTCGGATCTGTCCACTGCCAGCCAATCGACAAAATCGGGGTCGGCCGGGCCGCCCATCCGGCCCAGCAGCGATTCCCACGCTTGCAATGTGTCGATCCGCCAGCCCAGCGAATAGCGCGCGCCTTCGATCCGTGCGCGGCCCTGAGCGTCCAGCCAGTCGGGCGGGTCTTCGATTATCGCCTCGAGGCGGACGCCCAGTTTTACAAGCGGCTGGCGCACTGCATCAAGCGCCGCGGCTGCCTGTCCGGCGAGTTCGACAAAATTGCCTTCAAACCCCGCCGCTTCGGTTTCGATTCCGTAACCCGCTTCCTGCCCGCCGCTTTCATCGCGCGCATAGGTTACGGCGCGCACCGCAGCGAGCAATTTTTCGATCGGGCCAAACGGCTCTGCATCGACCAGACGCTGCAACCAGCCATCCGAGGGCAGCGCTTCTGCTGCGCGGCATGCGGCGGTAACGGCAATTCCGCCCGCTTCGTCATAGCTGGCGACATCCGCAAGTCTGGCCGCAAGCCCTCTGCGCCGACCTTTGGAGCCGCGTTCGGGCCCGATAATCCAGCGGCGCAGTTCGATGGCTTCCTGTCCGGTCAGCGCGGCCGCAAACGTCGAATCGGCGGCCTCGAACACATGATGCCCTTCGTCGAACACGATCCGCGTCGGGCGCTGCGCATGATCGCGGCCGCGTGCCGCATTGACCATGACCAGCGCGTGATTGGCGATCACCAGATCAGCCCCCGCGCTGGCCTTGGCAGAGCGTTCGATGAAGCATTTGCGGTAATGCGGACATCCCGCATACACACATTCGCCGCGTTGGTCGGTCAGCGCCTTGATGCCGCGTTGGCGAAACAATGTCCCCAGCCATCCGGGCAAATCGCCGCCGATCATGTCGCCGTCGCGGCTGTATGCGGCCCAGCGGGCGACCATTTGCGCCAGAATGGCTGCGCGTCCGCCAAACCCGCCTTGCAACGCGTCTTCCAGATTGAGCAGGCACAGATAGTTTTCGCGCCCTTTGCGGACAACCACCGGCTGCGTACCGTCGGCGCGCCGTTCAGGCCATGCACGGCGGCTTTCCTGACGCAGCTGACGCTGCAGGTTCTTGGTGAAGGTCGATACCCATACAGTGCCGCCCGAAACGCCGGTCCACAATGATGCCGGTGCGAGATAACCCAGCGTCTTGCCAACCCCGGTACCCGCCTGCGCCAAGGCAAGATGCGGCAGCTTTTCACGCCTCCGGGGCGCGAATATCCTGGCTGCATCGCGGGCATAGGCGCGTTGCCCTTCGCGGCGTTCGGAGCCTTCGCCCGTTAGCCGGTCCAGCTGCGTCTCGACATCCCTTGGCACCAGAGTGACCTGTGCCGGCTGGGGGCGCTCGGGCATTTCCTCCCATTCGGGAAGTTTGGCAAACAACCATCTTTCAGCGGAGTCCGGGCGCCTGATATATGGTGCCAGCACGCCGGCCCATGGCCAGCGCAGGCGGGCAAGCGATTGCAGAACCGACCACGCGCCGTCACGTTCTTCCCACGCGCCGCTTTCGCAGACCGCGATGATAGCGCCCGCAGCGGCTTGCAGAAAATCCGGGACATCGGAATCTTTTTCCGGCGCCGCAATATGCATCGCTTCGGCCAGACCTTTGGGTGTCGGCACGACAAACCGCGCCGGATGGACAAATGCGTAAAGTTCCAGCAGATCGAGCCCCGACAGATCAGGATAACCCAGCCTGCTGGCGACCAGCGGGGCGTTCAGCATCAGCAGCGGGGTATCCGCCGCTGCCATGATCGCTTCGCCCTTGGACAATCCGCCGGTGTCGCCATTTGCAGGCCGCAACCAGACCCCGCCATGCGAAGCGTGAATTGCGGGCAGGGGAAGCGGGGCGGCCATCGGCTCAAGCTATGGAAAGCACGGCCGGAAAAGTAAACGCAGCCCGGCGAATTTTCTCTATTTGTCGGGGCGGCAGCGGCTTTGGTTGCCCGCGCACAGAGCCGTCAAGTGCATCGGCCAGGGCGCTCTGTCCTACACCGTGCAGCTTCGCTAGTTTGCCGCTATGCCTGCCGGACCGCTTCTTCTGCGTGAAACCTCGAATGTCCCATCGCGTTATTTCTGGATGCAAACCTATGGTAAATAATGGTAAATCTGGCCGCGGCACAGAGTTACAGGGTGTAACTAGTGTAACCCTAAATCCTTCGCACTTGCACAATTCGCAACAACGGGCGAAAGCCGTTGCATGAATGATATAACCCTTCGCGAAGCTGCAGAAAATTCCAAGGCATGGCCGTTTCTGGAAGCCCAGCGGCTTGCCAAACGGCATCGCAATGGCAAGCCGGGCGGTGCGCCCATTTTGTTCGAAACAGGTTATGGTCCCTCCGGCCTGCCGCATATCGGCACCTTTCAGGAAGTGCTCAGAACAACTTTTGTCCGGCGCGCTTACGAAGCCTTGACGGGCGAGGCCACGCGCCTTGTCGCGTTTAGCGATGATATGGACGGTTTCCGCAAAGTCCCGACCAATCTGCCCAATCAGGCGATGCTTGGCGAACATCTTGGCAAGCCGCTTTGCCGCATTCCCGACCCGTTCGAAAAATACGATAGTTTCGCGGCGCATAACAATGCGATGCTGCGCGAATTTCTCGACCGATTCGGCTTCGAGTACGAGTTTATTGCCTCATCCGACCGTTATCATTCGGGCCAGTTCGACGATGCCTTAAAAAACGTGCTCGCCAACAATCAGGCGATACTGGACATAATGCTGCCGACATTACGCGCGGAACGTGCCGCGACCTATTCGCCGATCATGCCCATTTCGCCCACCACGGGCACAGTGCTGCAGGTGCCCGTCGAAGTGGTCGATGCCGAAGCGGGTATGATCCGGTTTACCGATGAAGACGGCAGCACCGTCGAACAATCGGCACTGGGCGGTCAGGCCAAGCTGCAATGGAAAGTCGATTTTGCCATGCGCTGGGTCGCGCTGGGCGTGGACTATGAAATGTACGGCAAGGATTTGACCGATACCGGTGTGCAATCGGGAAAAATTGCCAAGGTGCTGGGCGGCCGCAAGCCTGACGGATTGATTTACGAGCTGTTCCTTGATGCCAACGGCGAAAAAATATCCAAATCGAAAGGCAATGGCCTGACGATCGAGGAATGGCTGCAATATGGCAGCCAGGATTCGCTGGGCTTTTATATTTTTCCCAATCCCAAAAGCGCCAAACAACTGCACGCAGGCGTGATCCCGCGCGCAGTCGATGATTATTGGCAATTCCGCGAGCGTCTGGCCGAACAACCGCTCGACAAGCAATTGGGTAACCCGGCATGGCATCTGCTGCGTGCGAACAGGCATTTTGAAGATGCCGCCGCACCCGGTGCCGGCGATGCTCTTCCGGTTACTTACGGGCTTTTGCTTAACCTGATTGGTGTAATCGGCGCCGATGCGACGCGCGACCAGATCTGGTCCTATCTTGGTAATTACATCGATGACGCAACGCCAGAGGCGCACCCCAAGCTGGACGAACTGGTCACCAGCGCGCTCAATTACAACCGCGAATTTGTCGCACCGACAATGGTCAAGCGCGCGCCTGACGGCAACGAAGCAGCGGCGCTGAAGGCGTTGGACGAAGCCTTGGCCGGGCTGCCGGCCGATGTGTCGGCGGAAGATTTGCAAACCCGGGTTTACGAGATCGGAAAGCAGGAGGAATTCGGCTTCGAAAATCTGCGTGACTGGTTCAGGGCGCTGTACGAAACATTGCTGGGAAGTGCCCAGGGCCCGCGGATGGGAAGCTTCATCGCCCTTTACGGCATTGAAAATACCCGTAAACTCATTGCAGAGGCACTAGGGCGATAAATTGAATGGCTAGCACGACAATTCCGGGAAAATCCTCGCCGACCGCGCAGGTGATGCTTCAGATTGACCAGCGCGGTCTGGATACTTCACCCAATCACGACCCCGCAACGCTGCGGATTGATCCGGCGCGGCTGTTCACGCAGGCGACCGAACAAACGCGCATGGCACTGTGCATATCGGATCCGTTTGCTGCGGATGAACCGATTGTTTATGTAAATCAGGCGTTTGTCGAACTGACGGGTTATTCGCGGCAAGAGATTGTCGGGCGAAATTGCCGCTTCCTGCAGGGCGAAAAGACTGACCCGGACGCTTCGGGTAAGATCCGCAAGGCACTGGAGGAATGTGCCGTTGCGGTGGTCGATATTCTCAATTACCGGAAAGACGGGTCTGCGTTCTGGAACGCGCTGCATGTCGGTCCGATTTTTGCCGAAGACGGGTCATTGGCGTATTTTTACGGTTCGCAGTGGGATATCACCGATATCATCAAGGAGCGTGAAGACAGCTTGCGGCAGATTCAGGTGAACAAGGAACTGCAGCACCGCACCGACAATCTGTTTGCAGTGATTCAGGCGATCGTATCGATGACCGCGCGCGGCGAAACGGATGCCGATCAGTTGGCCCAGCGCATCGGTGAACGCATTGAGGCGCTTTCTATCGCGCACCGGGCATCGCTAAAGGCTGGCAGCGACAAGGGGCGGCCAGCTGATCTGGGCGGTCTGGTGCGCGCTATCATGAAACCCTATCGCGGCGGTGCGGACGAACAGGTGAATCTGACAGGCGGTGATGTCCCCTTGCCGCCGGCCACGATTACGCCGTTGGGGCTGGCGCTGCATGAACTTGCGACCAATGCGGTTAAATATGGCGCGCTGAGTGTGCCGGAAGGTTCGGTGTGTATCGATTGGGCCATTAAAAACGGCGAACTGATCATCTGCTGGACCGAACAGAACGGGCCGGTCATAAAACTGACCGATGGAGAGCCGGAAATAAACGGCGGGGGCAATGGCTCACGCATGGTAAAAGGGATGTTGCGCGGGCTCGGGGGCAGGGTAGAAATGACCTTCGATCCCAAGGGGCTGGACGCCACCATCCATTTGCCGCTGCCCGAAGATACCGCGGACTAAGCGTTAGGTCCGGTTGCCCCATGGGCGCGTGCGGTACCATTTGGTAAATATGTATTTGGTGCCCGCCGTAACCGGCGTGCCCGCGTGCATGGTCATTTCATTAGGAACACCATGCGGATCGGCATTGTTCCAGATCAACAGGACGCCGGGTTTGGGCTCGATAGAAAGGCCCAATCGAGTGAAAGCGGTGTCACCGCCGGCTTCCACATCGTTCAGAAACGCCATTGTGGTCCAGCTGCGCTGCCCGCCTTTATCTTTTTCCGACTTCCAATACGCCTCTTTCCACCAGAACCAGTCGCAATGTTCCTTGAATTCCTGTCCGGGAAGATAGCGTTGCCCCTGGATCGTCTCGCCCCAGGCCCGCTCCATACCCAGAAGGTCGTCAATCCGCCGTTCGATAGCCATCACGAACGGATCGTACATATCGATATCGCCGGAATAGCTCGTCCGGTTTTTCTCGGCATATTCGCCTTCGAAAGTGTCACTGGGCCGTGCAACCTTGTCGATCATGACCATCAATTTCTGGCATTCGCTGGGGCTGATAAAGTCGCCAACTGCAAAAATTTCGGCCTGATCGTTGGGCAGTTGATAAACCATCGGATCGGTCAACAACCGTTTACGAACGCGGTTGCCGACACGCTTGAGCGCAGCGCGGTCCGGGACGGTTTCCGGTGTCTTCAGCTTCAGGCCTGCCATGCGCCGACATTACCACCACAATACGGGGTATCAAGTGCGGGACTTGCGAACTTTACCAAGCGCGCTAACACTCCGCGGCTATGAACACACTTGATACATCAGCGGCAGCCCGCCGCTATTCGACAGGCGCGATGATCTTTCACTGGGTCATTGCCGTCGCCGTGATTGTCAACTGGCGGATAGCGGAGGCTGCGGAACACGCCGCCAGCAAAGCTGAAGCCGGCGAGATAATGATCAATCACAAAGCCTTGGGGATTACGATACTGGTTCTGACATTGGCCCGGCTGGCATGGCGGTTGACGCACAAGGTTCCGCCGTTGAGCAGCAGCCTGGCCGGTTGGGAAAAAGTTCTGGCGCGAAGTGTGCACATCATTTTTTACGTCCTGCTGATCGGGTTGCCGATCGGCGGCTGGCTGGGCGTATCGATGTTTGGCGCCGGCGTAGATATGTGGGGGCTGTTCACAGTCCCGGGCTTACCGGTTGGTGAATCGCCGGAAACCGGGAAGGCCATCATCGGGCTGCACAAGACCGGCGGCGAAATCATGCTGTATCTGATTGCGCTGCACATCGTGGGCGCGCTGAAACATACCTTATTCGACAAGGACGGCACGCTTTGGCGGATGTTGCCGTTTGGTTCACCCAAGGGCTGAATTTCCAACATGGCGTAACCCAAAAACCCCCGTCAGTTTCCCGACGGGGGTTCCGGTCATCCAGCGGTCTACTCTTCCGCCGAAAGTGATGGTCTGGCTTACCAGAAGAAGTCGTAGATTACGTCCACCACTTCGCCGGTATAGGTGTCCACCAGCATTACATCGTCGTAATAGCGGACCCAGCGGTAATCACCGTAAACCGCGGGCAGGCGGTAGCGCCACGGATCGTTGATCCAGTACCGGTTGCCGAAGAATACATTGTCGAGATGAAACCCGATGCTGAAGCGGCTGTACCGATGGCTGCGATAGGGCGCATAGTAACTGCCAAGGCGGAACACGTTGCGGTTGTACTGGCGATAAGTGTTCCAGTTATACCGTTGGTTGTTCCTCCATGTCCGGCGATCCCACCGGTCATGACGGCTGGCCCGGCGATCGCGGCGATAGTCATCACGGCGCTCGGCCTGGCGGTCGCGGCGATAATCATCACGGCGTTCGTCCCAGCGGTCGTTCCGGCGCGCCTCGCGGCGAATATCGCGGCGATTGTCACCGCGGGTACGGTCGCCGCCGTAAGTCGTGTTGCGGCTGCCGTCATTATACGAGCGGTTGCGCGTGGTCTGTGTTTCTGCACGGCTGCGGATGCCTTCGGCGCGGCGTTCGCTGCGGCGATCTACCGTGCGGGCAGCCCGGTCACCGCTACGCTCGATACGCGCGGCCCGCTGGTCTCCGCGTCGCTCGACGGTCCGCGCTGCGCGGTTATCGCCATTGTTGCGAAACTGCTCGGCCCGCCTGTCGGTACGGCGATCAACGCGGTCAGCACGCTGTTCGCTGCGGCGATCAATTTGCGCGGCTGCGCGGTCACCCTGACGCTCGACGCGGGCGGCCCTGCGCTCGCTGCGCTGCGATTGCTGTGCGGTTGCCTGGCGTTCAGCGCGCTGCATCATGCGTTCGGCGCGGGTTTCATCCTGCTTCGCGGCAGCTTCGGCCTGGGCTGGCATCGCGGCAAAGGCCAGCGCTGCTGCCAATGCGGCCATACCGCTGGTCTTCATCAAATACTTCATATCCATGACGGATCTCCAATATGCCCTGCCACCTGCAACAGCGACGGTGTTCAATGAACAGGTTCTAGTTCAGATTCGCTGACATAAAGCTGAACAAAGTGTAAACCCTGCCGTTCAGGTTAAGTCGCGCTTTTCTGAACATTCCAGTCGAATTACGATGCTGCTTGCCCCTGTTGCCGGATTCCCGCAGGTGAAATGGATGGATCCTCTTGGTGCAATATTGGCTGACTTGAAAACGCGTCTGTGCACCGCCGCCAATAGCCGTAATTCCCCGATGCATACGGCGGTTGTCGCAACGGCCGATGCGGATTTGCGGATAATGGTGCTGCGCGAATTTGCCAGCGATACAAACACCTTGCGCTTCCACACCGATGCCCGCAGTCCAAAAGTGGCGGCGATCAAGGCTGACCCGCGCGTGGGTGTGCTGTTTTATGACAAGCAGGCAAAGGTCCAGATACGTTGCCGCGGTAGCGGACGGATCGAACGGACCGGCCCTGTTGCCGACGCGGCATGGGCGGCCAGCGATAATTTCGCGCGCCGCTGCTATCTGGGGGCGGGGCCGGGCGAAGCATCGGACAAACCCACCAGCGGGCTTCCCGAGCGTTTCGAGGGGGTGGAACCCGGTGATGCCGAGCTGATCGCAGCCAGGCCCGACTTTGCCGTTCTGCTTGTTACAATCGAGGAGGCCGACTGGTTCAGCCTCGCGCATACCGGCCACCGGCGCGCGCTGTTCGATATGACGGCTGGAGCCGGACTTGGCCGCTGGATATCTCCCTGATTGCGCAAAACAGGGTTACACTAGTTACACCGTGTAACCCTGTTGGAAATTCGAATTAGCGCCCTTTATCAGGTGCTTAATCTCTGACCGGTGCGGCGGACAGATTCCGCGGAAGCGCGAAAACGCCGATTTACTGGCCAAAATCCCTGATTTGATGTTGGCAATGTGCAGCATGGGCGGTGTCTAGCGAACCCGGCGCGAGTAGGAAAAGTGTTTAACCTTCCGCTGCTTGGCCCGGCGAACGCAGAGACAACGGGCAATCAATCAGCAAGCCACCCTAGGTTCCCGCGTTCGCGGGAGTGACGAGTATAGAGGGGAGTTTGTACGATATGGCCAGGGCGCTATTCGCGAACAATGCGCGAAACGTTCCAACCCTGCGTTTATCTACTGGCGTCGAAGCGCAATGGCACGCTCTACGTTGGCGTGACCTCTAATCTGATGCAACGCATCGCCCAGCACCGCGACGGCTTGATCAAAGGCTTTACGTCGGACCATGATGTCAAAGTGCTGGTCTGGTTCGAACAGCACGCGACCATGGAACACGCGATCCAGCGCGAGAAACGGATCAAAAGGTGGAACCGCGCGTGGAAGCTGAATCTGATCGAGCACGATAATCCGACATGGCGCGATTTGGCGGAGGACTTCGGGTTTGATCCACACGAGCGCTGATCCCGCTAATATCGTTGTCCGTTCCCACTCATTTGTTATGCCCGCCCCTCATTTCGTTATCCCTTCGCCCATCGTCATTCCCGCGCCCCTTCGTTATCCCCACGTCCCTTCGTCATGCCCGCGCCCCTTCGTCATCCCCGCGCACGCGGGGACCCAGAGCAACCAGTCACCAGGCCACCCTGGGTTCCCGCGTTCGCGGGAATGACGAGTGAGAGAGTTTACAAACCCGGTCCGCCGCGTCGCATAAGATCGACGCCACTCTAACCACTCACTGTCGGGAGGGTTGTCCGCAATTGGGTGGTTTTGCGACTGTCGGCTTCTGGAGAATAAGGCGGAAATAGCGGACGCTTTCGCGCCAAGGGTTTTATAGCCGCAAACGACTCAACAGTTGCCATCATGGCATCATGTATCAAGCTTGATTAAATGCCCCCGAAGTCGCAGTCTGGCTCAGACGGTCATAAAAAGACGTGTGATCTGGCTTTTCGTTGGCGGCGGGCCGCGCCCGGTGGCGTGCATGAAAGCCAGCCCATCAAGGATGCCGACGCAGGCATCAATCTGGCCCTCATCGAGGTCGGTTGAGATCAAATTCAAAAAAAATGCGGTGAGCTGCTTGGAAGCCTCTTCCAACCGATCAGCGATTGGCTTCAGTTCCGGTTCGCGCGCTCCGACCAAAACAAGTTCAAATCTGGCGAGTAGCCAGTCTTTTTTCTCGTTAACGAATTTCAACAAGTCGTCCGCGACAAAGTCGATTGCGTCCGATTTTCGATCTTGTGCGACGAGATCCGCAAAGTGCAGTTTAACTTCCGCACAATCCAGCTCCATGTTTGTAGCCAGATAGCTGGCTACCGCTTCGACCAGCGGAATCTTCTTACGAAAATAGTACGTTGTAGAGCCTGACGGCAGGCCAGCCTCGACATCCACCGCGCGGTGAGTCAGTCCCGAATACCCTTTTGTGGCTAGGAGCCTCAAGCCTGCATCGAGAATTTTGTCTTTTCGTCCGCTCATGATAACCAATGCTCTACATTTGTAGCGATTCGCTCAACATTGTGGAGATTATGAATGACACAGGTCGTCGAAAAGTTGAACCCCGATACCCTGCCCGATGCACCCAGCATGGGCTATTCACAGATCTCAATCTTCGGTCCCGGCAGACAGATCTTCATCTCGGGACAGGTCGCATGGCAGCGCGATGGCACACCGGTTCCAGAAAACATCATTGATCAAACCAAAATTGCGATGGAAAATGTTAAAAAAGCACTGGCTGCAGCCGGAGCCAAGATCGAGAACGTGACGTCGGTTCGGCTTTATCTCGTAAATCCGTCTTTGAACGATTTCAGCGTTGTCGGGGCCACTTTGATGCCTTTCTTCGAGGGAACGAAGCCTACCTTTACAGCATTAGGGGTGACGGCCCTTGGCGGAGATGGTCTTAAGGTAGAAATAGAAGTTACCGCCGTCGTCTGAACTTAGAGCGCGTCTTCGACGCGGGATCGACATCATTTTCCAATGGCGGCTTCCACCCCCAATTCGCGATAAAAGCAGGAAACGCAAACTGCGTCCGCTTCTGGGAAGAAAAACAACCGTCCTCAATGTCCGACTTCGGGTCGTTAGCGGTCGTTCCCGGTAACGACCCTTACCTTTCTCCTTACCTGGTCAGCTTTTTATACGCCAATCTGGTAGGCCGATCCGCCGCATCGCCCAAACGGCGCCGCTTGTCTTCCTCATAGGCTTCGAAGTTGCCCTCGAACCATTCCACATGACTGTCGCCCTCGAACGCGAGGATATGCGTGGCCAGACGGTCGAGGAAGAAGCGGTCATGCGAGATAACCACGGCGCAGCCGGCAAAGTTTTCGATGGCATCTTCCAGCGCGCGCAGCGTTTCCACGTCGAGATCGTTGGTCGGTTCATCTAGCAGCAGCACGTTGCCGCCGTTTTTGAGCATTTTGGCCATGTGGACGCGGTTGCGTTCACCGCCCGACAGTTTGCCGACGTTTTTCTGCTGGTCCTGCCCCTTGAAGTTGAACGCGCCGACATAGGCGCGGGTGGACTGGTCGTGCCCGTTGACCTTCATATAATCGAGGCCGTCGCTGATCTCTTCCCAGACATTGTTGCCGGGCGTCAGATCGTCGCGGCTCTGGTCGACATAGCCCAGATGGACCGTCTCGCCGATTTCGATGCTGCCGGTGTCGGTGGTTTCCTGACCGGTGATCATGCGGAACAGCGTGGATTTGCCCGCGCCGTTCGGTCCGATGATGCCCACAATGCCGCCCGGCGGCAAAGTGAAGCTGAGGTCTTCGAACAACAGTTTGTCGCCATAGGCCTTGGAGATACCCTTGGCCTCGATCACCTTCGAGCCGAGCCGTTCGGGAACCTGCACCACGATCTGTGCCTTGCCGGGCTTCCGCTCCGACTGGGCTTCCTGAAGCTGCTCGAACTTGCGCAGGCGCGCCTTGGATTTGGTCTGGCGGCCCTTGGGGGTCTGGCGAATCCATTCGAGTTCTTCGGACAGTGCCTTCTGGCGGCCCGTATCTTCGCGGTCTTCCTGTGCCAGCCGCTTGGATTTCTTGTCGAGATAAGTCGAATAATTGCCCTCATACGGGAAATATGATCCGCGATCGAGTTCGAGAATCCATTCGACCACATTATCCAGGAAGTAGCGGTCATGGGTGATCATCAGCACCGCACCGGCATATTCCTTGAGATGGTTTTCAAGCCATTCGACCGATTCGGCGTCAAGGTGGTTGGTCGGTTCGTCCAGCAGCAGAATGCCCGGTTTCTGGATCAGCAGACGGGTGAGCGCGACGCGGCGGCGTTCACCGCCCGACAGGTTTTCAACCGAGGCATCGGATGGCGGACAGCGTAGTGCCTCCATCGCAATCTCGAGCTGGTTGTCGAGCGTCCAGCCGTCCACCGCGTCGATCTTTTCCTGCAATTCGCCCATCTCTTCCATCAGCGCGTCAAAATCGGTGTCGTCCTGCGGATCGCCCATTTCGGCGGAGATCGCATTGAAGCGGTCGACCATGTCAGCCGTTTCGCGTGCGCCGTCCTTGACGTTTTCAAGCACGGATTTGCTTTCGTCCAGCGTGGGTTCCTGCGCCAGATAGCCGACGGTGATGTTCTCGCCGGCCCATGCTTCGCCTGTGATATCCTTGTCGATCCCGGCCATGATCTTGATCAGCGTCGATTTACCCGCGCCGTTGGGACCCACGATGCCGATCTTCGCACCCTGATAGAATTGCAGGTTGATGTTCGACAGCACCGGCTTGGGCGCTCCGGGGAAAGTCTTGGTCATGTCCTTCATGACGAATGCGTATTGCGCGGCCATCGGTGGTCCTTCGGGTCGGTCGGTTTTCTATGAAAGTTGGTGCGCAGATAGGGCGTGAGCGCGCGCGGGGCAAGCGCTGCATGGCGGGCAGGCAGCATCCGCACTTGGCATACGGGCGGCGGCGCATTAGCAGTTGCCGCATGAAACACATCACACTCGCGCTGGTCGCGCTTTCGCTCCCTGCTTGCGCAACGGCGCAGCAACACGCAACCATGACTTTGGAGCAGGGGGCGGACAATGTGCTGGTGTCCGACACACTGGCGTATGACTTTGTCGAGGGTCTGACAACCGAAGTGGGCCCGCGGCAAGCCGGAACCGAGGCAGAAAAACGCGGCCGCGACTGGGCTGTGAACTGGCTTCGTAGCAATGGCTTCCAGAATGTCGCGGACGAACCGTTCCAGATGGAAACATGGGTCCCCGGCGAAATGGCCACCGCGCATATCGTCGATCCGTTTCCCCAGCCGATGGTAATTGCGCCGCTGGGCGGAAGCGTTTCGACCGGACCTGACGGTATCACTGCCCAAGTGACCGAGTTCGAGACGTTCGCGGATCTGATGGCTGCGCCCGCCGGCAGTCTCGCCGGAAAAATCGCTTACATCAGCCATTCGATGACACCGACACAGGACGGTTCGCAATACGGGTTTGCCGGCCCCGCGCGCTGGGTCGGGGCCAGCGTTGCTGCCAGCAAGGGTGCGGTCGCGACGGTCATCAAATCGGTCGGGACCGACTATCACCGCAATCCGCATACGGGCGGCACCCGCGTGGTGGACGCCATGATCCCTGCGGGCGCGCTGTCGCTGCCCGATGCTGCCAATCTGGAACGGATGTTCGACCGCGCCGACGGTAGGCCGATCACGATGCGGCTGGTTCTGACACCGCGCAGCCTTGGCACCACAACCAGCGGCAACGTGGTGGGCGAGATTGTGGGCCGCGATCCATCACTGCCGCCGGTTCTGCTGGCCTGCCATCTTGATAGCTGGTGGAACGGGACGGGCGCATTTGATGATGGCGCGGGCTGCGGGATCGTAGCCGCCGCCGCGCTGCATGTATCGCACACCGGCCAGCCGCTGCGCACCATCCGCGTGCTGATGGCAGGCGCCGAAGAAGTCGGCCTGATCGGCAGTGTCGCCTATTCAAAGGCGCATATCGACGAGAAAATCGGCGTCGGGCTCGAAAGCGATTTCGGCGCGGACAGGATCTGGCAAATCCAGACGAATTTCGGCGAGAGCAATGCCGACCTGTCAAAAACCCTTGCCGCAGCGGTGGCCCGTTTTGGCGTTGCGCCGACTTCCATTGTCGCCACCGGCGGGGCGGATATCAATATCTCGCGCGATCAGAAGGGTGCGATTATCGATCTTCAACAGGATGGAACCCGCTATTTCGATCTGCATCACACGCCTGACGATACGCTCGACAAGATCGACCCGGCGCAACTGCGGCAGAATGTCGCCGTGTGGATGCAGGTTGCCGGTATTCTCGCCAATTATCCGGGCGATATTCAGGGAAAGACTGAATGAGCGAAGACCAGCCGCCAGTAACGCAAGGTGAGGCTGATCCGCCGTCCGCCCCGCTATCCGCCCCGCCACAGGTGCTGGGCCCGCTCGGCCTGACGCAGGTCCACCCTGACCACAAGAAAGTGCTGCGGATCAAGGCGCTGATTGCATCGATGGTCATGCTGGTCCCGGTTACAATCATTCAATTCGCCGCCCCTGTTCCGATGGGCGTGTTGATTGTCCCCGCACTCATATTGGCCGGTCTGTTCATCTGGCGGCTGCCGCGCCGGCGATATGATTACAAGGGGTTCGACATGGGCGCCGACCGCTTGCGGGTCGTGCGCGGCTATTGGTGGCGCGCCGATGCGGTGGTGCCTTTTGGCCGTGTCCAGCATCTTGACGTCCAGCAAGGTCCGCTGGAACGCACTTACGGTCTGGCAACGCTGATCCTGCATACCGCAGGCACGCATAATGCATCGGTACCGCTCGCCGGTCTGTTACGCGAAGATGCGGAGGCAATGCGCGAAACGATCCGCCAGCATATCAAGCGCGAGGCGTTGTGAACGGCAACGCCGACATCGCCGGCGAAACTCCCGCCAGCATCCCCGAAAACGCCGGACGCCGCACCGCGCCGCTGGGTTTTGTCGTCAAGGCGGTGGAAGGGCTGCGGCAGGCGATTTTCCCGATGATAGCGGCGCTGTTTGCCGCCGGTTCAAGCGACTACCGCGTGCCGATCGCTATCGGAATTGGCGCGTTGATCGCGGCGCTTAGCGGTTTCTTTGCATGGCTCGGCTGGACCCGTCTGAGGTACTATGTCGGCAAGGAGGATATCAGGGTCGAAAGCGGCATTCTGAGCCGCGAGGCCCGGTCCGTTCCCTACGAACGTATTCAGGACGTGAGCCTGGAAGCCAAACTGATCCCCCGGCTGCTGGGGCTCACCCAGATCAAATTCGAAACCGGTGCGGGCGGCAAGGATGAATTGTCGCTCCAATATGTGACCGGCGCAGAAGGGGAGCGATTGCGCGAGGTGATCCGCGAAAGGCGCGAGGGCGCTGCGAGTGACGGTGCACCAGCGGATGAAGCCGGGGCGGGCGAGGATACGGCGCAAGCGGCGATCGGCGCGCCGATTTTCGCAATGGATAGCCGCCGCATTCTGACTTTCGGGTTCTTCGAATTTTCGCTGGTGATTTTTGCATTGTTGGCGGGTGCCGCGCAGCAATTTGAGTTCCTGTTTCCCTTCAATTTCTGGGACTGGCAGGATTGGGCAAACGTGGCCGGCGAACAGGACGAGCTGGTGAAAGGCATCGGCAGATTGGGTTTGGCGGGACAAATTCTGGGCGTGGTCGCCGCGCTGGGTGCAGTGGCCGTGATAGGATTTTTAACCGGCATGGCGCGAACATTCGCGCGTGAATATGATTTCCGGCTGGAACGGACGGCCAAGGGATTTCGCAGACAGCGCGGCTTGTTCACGCGGACCGACGTGGTCATGCCGGCACACCGGGTGCAGGCAGCACGCATCCAGACCGGAATCATCCGCCGCAGATTTGGCTGGCATTCGCTGAAATTCGTCAGTCTGGCGCAGGACAACGGTTCATCGAGCCATGTCGCGGCCCCGTTTGCAAAACTCGCCGAAATCTGGCCGATTGCCGCCGAGGCGGGCATCACCGCTCCTGCCGCGGAGCTGGTCTGGATGCGCCCGTCGCCCAGAAAATGGGTCGATGGCGGCGTTCTGCTCGGGTCGATCGCGACCTTGGTTGCGGCGGGCTGGCTGATTGCGGGCCATTGGCCAATGTCGCTGGCCGTCGCAGCAATCGGTTACCCGCTGATCGCCGCAGGTTGCTGGCTTGGCTGGAGGCGGCACCGCTTTGCCCGCGATGCAGAACAGCTGTTCGTTAGCGAGGGCTTGCTGTCACCCGACCTGTCGGTCGCACCGCGAATCCGCTTGCAGTCGGTCGAAATCAGGCATGGTCCCCTGTCACGGTGGCGCGGTTATTGCGAATTGCATCTCGGACTTGCAGGCGGCCGGTTGTCAATCGATGGCATTTCGTTTGATGATGCAAAGATCATCCGCGAGGAAATTCTCGATAGCATCGTCAGTGTCGATTTCTCCGACTTGCCCAAATAAACGGGCCGCTGTCGAGGCTGAGGCTTTGCCCTAGTAATCGTGTCCAGGATTAGTGCGCTTCAATTTGCGCATCAGGCCCGGCCACACCAGATTATCGCCAAGTCCCGGCATGAACGCTGGAGCCGTTTGCTGGTGGACGCGGTTGCCCATCGATTCCGGTTCCTCGTGCAATTTGTCCTCGCTGCCGACCGCTTGCGCAAGAATTTGCGTTTTGCAGGCGTTTTCGAGAAAATACATCCGCAGAAACGCGAGCGCGCAGTTCTGACCGATTGTCAGCGTGCCATGATTGCGCAGGATCAGCAGGTTTTTTTCGCCAATGTCGGCAACCAGCCGCTCACGTTCGTCCAGATCAAGCGCGATACCTTCATAATCGTGATAGGCCAAATCATCATGCACTTGCATGGAAAACTGGGTGTAACGGCGAAGGCCATCCTTCTGCACGCTGACTGCGATGCCATAGGGCGTATGCACATGGATCACGCAGCCCGCATCATGGCGCGCCATGTGGACCGCGCTGTGAATGGTGAAGCCCGCCGGATTGATCATATACGGCGACGCTTGCTTGATAGTGCCTTCGACATCGATCTTGACCAGCGCGGAAGCGGTCATCTCATCGAACATCACGCCGTACGGATTGATCAGAAAGCGTTCTTCGCCATCCTCGTCAGGCAGACGGGCCGAAATATGCGTGAACACCAGATCCGTCCAGCCGTGCATCGCGCACAGGCGGTAAGTCGCGGCCAGTTCGCAACGCAATTGCCATTCGGTATCGGAAACCTTGCCTTCAAGCCGGTCGATCGTGGTGGGATCAGGAATATCGAACCCGCGCTTCATTCCGATGGCAGGTGCGGGGGTATCAACGGCGATATTCATGGCTGAGCCTCTCTTTCGAGAACACTATTAGCATAGAAAAGAATGGTCGGGGAGACAGGATTCGAACCTGCGACCCTCTGTTCCCAAAACAGATGCGCTACCAGGCTGCGCCACTCCCCGACACTTTTCTTGCGCGAACCGGCAAAGCCGGCATCGATTGCCCCGAGGGCCCGCTGTGGTGGGCCCGGCAGGACTCGAACCTGCGACCTATCCGTTATGAGCGGACAGCTCTAACCAACTGAGCTACAGGCCCACATCAATCTCATCGATTGCGCGGGCGGGCAAATAGCCCGCGATGCAGCACATGACAAGTAGCGTTTCAATTATTGTTTCGGTGTCGTCTCAACCGCCGCCATAACCTGCTTGACGGTGACCGGCTTCACACCGCGCATATCGAGATAGGTATAGACCCTGCGCCACCAGTCATACAGCGAATCGAGATCATCTTCGGTGCGGACATAAGGCGTGTTGCCCGGGCTGAGCGAAGGGCTGTGGAAGGATAGAACCAGCAGCGGCAATCCGTCGTCCAGCGCCATATCGATACCGCGAATCGCCTCGTCCACCGAAACGCCTTCGGGTGTCAGGGGAATACGCTCCAACATACCGGCCCGCGCCATGATCCCGCGCAGCCGGCCCATGTTCTGCAATTTCGGAAACAGCGTGTGTCCCTGCTTGCGCAGCATGCCCCAATAGACCGTGGTCAGCGGCAGTTCGAGCAACGCGCCATCATCACCGGCCCAATACGGGGTCAGCGGATGCGCGCTGTAATCGGGGCCGCCATTCTCGCTGTAATCGAAATTCGCCCTGACCGAACTGTCGATCGGAATACCCGCCTGTCTCAGCATGGCGGCGCTATTGGGGCCAAGGCCGTATCGTCCCGCGCGATAGATCAGCGGTTCGGTTTTAAAATTCTTCGCGATCACGGCGTGCAATTTGGTGAATTTCGCGTGTTCCAGCTCGGGCGGCAAGTTGCCGGCAAAACTGTTCAGCGTATTCACTTCCTCCTCATGCGGGGGATTGACCCAGGGATGCAGCTGGATTCCGATTTCGGCTTTTCCGCCGCTGATTGCATTGCCCAGAATCTGCACCGCCAGCTCGGATGTCGCGACCGGCCAATCGATCAGATACACCGGGCTGACGCCGATCCCCTCGCAAAATTGCTGGAATTTTCGCAGGCGCGGCACGTGATCGAGCGAGTGGCCTGCCGGTTTGAACGGCGCCGACCAGTCGAATTCCTCCTCGGTATCGACGGTCAGCAGCGCGCGCTGACCAAAATGACTGGCGAAGCGGGCCTGTGCACCGCGCAGCGGGGGATCGATCAGATTAGCAGCCATCGTCCTGTCGCTACCTTTACCCCCAACCGACCGGCCGATCGCGAAGCGTTGCCGGTTCAGCCTCTAGAACCCAGTCTCTCGCTATTGTCAGCCTTGTTCGCGGTCAAGAGCGGCAGCGTCAGCAGCAGTGTATCATCCAGCCTTTCGAGCGACCCGCCCGCAGCGGCGCATTCTGCACGGGCCAGCCGAAGCGAAAAGCCCGCTCCGAACATTCCCGCCGTGACCGCTGATGCCTCGTTTCGCACCGAAGCCCCGAATACATCGTTGCGGCTGAGCATGTGCGCCGGAAGATCGATGGTGACAGCAACGGTTTCCGCGGTTCTGCGGATGACCAGTTCGATCACCTCGCCCGCCGAGACAGCTGCGGCGAGTGTGGCAAACAGCCGCCAGATCATATTTTCGCCGTCCTGCGCGGCCAGCGGTACGGGGCAGGGCTGATCTGCGCCCTGCAGCGCAAATTCGCTCATGCGCGGGGCAAGCAGACCCGAAAGCTGCTGGGTGACCTTGGCAAGCAGATCGGCCAGATCGCATGACCCCTCGTCCAGTTCCAACGCGCCCGCTTCCAGCCGGGCCAGCCGGTCAAGTTCGTCAAATCCGGCCAGCATCCGCGCGGCGTCACCCGCGATGGTTGCGGCAAGCGCGCGGTATTCATGCGGTGTCGGACCGAACAACTGCTGCTGGATGACTTCGGCAAAACCCTGAATGGCGTTTACGGGCGTGCGCAGTTCATGCAGCATCTGGCGGATCCGGTCGGCTTGCGGATTGACCTGCTGCGTTGCTGAATTCGCGGCCTGCCGGTCAATGCGCCGGGCCCGCCCGACATGGCCGAGAAACCGGCCGCCGATGTCGGCAAAGCGCGGTGCTGCGTCAATCCGCCATTCGCCGCCAAGCAGAGGAACCATGCCGAGCGATAGCGTTGCGCCAGAGACGACCAGCCGGCGGCGCAAAGCCCTGCCGACCGTTCCGGCCGCCGTGTCGCCGGCAAGCGTATGGCCGATCATTGCAGCGCCTGCAGCGCCTTCTGCCCAGTCCACCTGGCCGGCTGCATCGAGCGAAAAATCGAATTTGGTGATTGTTTTGCCGCGATCCCGTTCTTCCAGATCAAGAGGAAGCGTGGGATCACTGCTGCCGGGCAGGCCAACCGGGCGTGATCTGGTTTGCCGGTAAGCCTCGATCCGCTCGACAAGTTCTCCGATGCCGCCAGCTTTGGGAGCCTGCGCAGAGCTTTTTTCGGGAGCGACAGGAGCCAGCACTTCCTGCACCGGTTCGTACCCCTCGGGCTGCGGTAGAACATGATCGCCGACACCCAGTTTCGCCAGCAGCGCCGCCACATCCGGGTCCAGATCGCGGCGGTGCCTCAACAGTCCGCGTGCCCGCATCGGCAGGGCGGGGATCAGTTTCAGCCAGTCGGCTGGTGGCAGCTTTGCATTCGATAGCGCCGCAGTCGCGACCGCGGGCTCGTCCTCCGCCAGCCGCGCGACCAATTTGGCATTACGCAGGCGAGTGGCGGGATCGGACAGAATAGCGGCGCGTGTGGCCATAGGCAGATTTTCCGCCAGCGCACCCAGCCGCAGATAGGCAGTGGCAAGCAATTTCTCGTCGCTTGGCCGGTTATGCGCACCCAGCAGATCGATCAGCTGGCGAAATTGCGTGGCTGCCCCGCGCTCGCTGGCGGCGCGGTGGCGCAGCACTGTCGCAAGGCGGTCATCAAAATGCATCATTTCTCCGGCATCGGGCAGCGATTACGCATCATACGCAATTTTCCGAGGGAACCCCTAACAGCCAGCCGTTTTCACCCAACGGGTTTGATGGATGCGTTGCAAAGCGGGACAATTACGACCATAGATAATAATATTAGTCAGACGCGGTGCTTTACGCCGCTTTCATTACCTGAACCTATGCGTTTCGGGGGCATTCAAAGGGGGATCGCGTACAAATGGCAAATCTCGATTCAATCGACCGGCGATTGTTATCCGAATTACAGGATGAAGGGCGCATTACCAATGTCGAACTGGCGCAGCGGGTCGGGCTGACCGCTCCGCCATGTCTGCGCCGCGTTCGCGCGCTTGAGGATGCCGGGGTTATCCGGGGCTATCACGCCGAACTCGATGCCTCCGAACTGGGGTTTGCGATTACCGTGTTCGCGATGGTGAGCCTGAAAAGTCAGGCGGAAGATGCCCTGCGCGAATTTGAAGACCACATGAATAACCTTCCCGAAGTGCGCGAAGTGCATATGCTGAATGGCGAGATCGATTTTATCCTGAAGATCGTCAGCCGCGATTTGCAGAGTTTTCAGGAATTTCTGACCAGCAAGCTGACACCTGCGCCCAACGTCGATAGCGTAAAAACGTCGCTGACGATCCGCACCAGCAAACATGAACCCGGTGTTCCGCTGGATAAATAAGGCTGCTGGCCCGATCCGCATTCCACTCTGGCAAAAATTGATCCGAGATGACTGTAATTCTTTTGCTTGGCGGTATTTTACTGCTTGCCATTGGCGGCGAGTTATTGGTCCGCGGTTCTGTCGGCGTAGCGCGTTATCTGGGCGTGTCGCCATTGCTCGCCGGCCTGACGATTGTCGGCTTCGGCACCTCCGCGCCGGAACTGGCCACCAGCCTGCAGGCAGCGCTGGCAGGCTCGCCCGGGATTGCTGTGGGAAATGTCGTCGGGTCAAACATTGCCAATTTCCTGCTGATCATCGGGATTTCCGCGATGATCATGCCGCTCGCCATTACGCCCAAGGCTTTCAGGCGCGATGGTCTGGCGCTGATGATCGCCACGCTCGGCTGCGCCGGAATCGTGATGTTCGGTTTTATCGAACGGTGGATGGGGATCGTGCTGCTGGTGGCGCTGGCCGGATACATTGTCTGGGCATTTCTGAGCGAGCGCGAAACGCATGATAGCGAAGCTGTACGGCACGAGCAGGAAGCGGGTGATATTGCATCGCCCGTAACCGGCATCTGGACGTTGATTGCGATTTCCGTGGGCGGGATTGCCGCCGCAGTCATCGGTGCCGATTTCCTGGTCACGGCAGCTATCGACCTTGCACGCGGGTGGGGAATTTCGGAAGCAGTCATCGGGGTGACAGTCGTGGCATTCGGCACTTCGCTGCCGGAACTGGTGGCCTGCGTGGTGGCGGCGATGCGCAATCATGGCGACGTGGCGCTGGGCAACGCGGTTGGATCCAATATCTATAATATCTGCGCTATCCTCGGCATCACGGCGATTGTCCACCCGCTCGAAGTTCCGCCCGAAATCATGCGTCTGGACATCTGGGTTATGGTGGGTGTGGCCGTGCTGATGGTTATCTTCCTGCGCACCGGCTGGACATTCAAACGCTGGGAAGGCGCAGTGTTCGCTGCGTTATACGCAGCCTATATCGCTGTGCAGGTAAGCATTGCCTGAGCACCGCCTGATGATCTTACCCGCAATAGCTAGCCCTTGCGGGCGGCGAGATAATCTTCGAGCCATTTGATCGAGTAGTCACCGTTGAGCACGTCAGGTTGCTGGAGCAATTCCTGATGTAGCGGGACTGACGTCTTCACGCCTTCGACCACCATTTCTTCCAGCGCGCGCCGCAGCCGCATAATGCATTTTTCGCGCGTCCGCCCATAGACGATCAGTTTGGCTATCATCGAATCGTAATAGGGCGGAATGATGTAACCGGCGTATAGCCCGCTATCGACGCGGACGTGCATCCCGCCGGCAGCATGATAATTGGTGACCTTGCCCGGAGAAGGCGTGAAATCGAATGGGTCTTCGGCGTTGATCCGGCATTCGATCGCATGGCCGGTAAACTCGACCTGGTCCTGCGTGACGGACAAGTCATTGCCATCGGCAATGCAGATCTGTTCGCGCACCAGATCGACGCCGGTTATCATTTCGGTGACCGGATGCTCCACCTGAAGCCGGGTATTCATTTCGATGAAATAGAACTCACCGTTTTCCCACAGAAATTCGATAGTGCCCGCGCCGCGATAGGCCATGTCTGCCATCGCCTTGGAACAGATTTCGCCCATTCTGTCGCGTTCAGCGGCATCCAGGACCGGAGACGGCGCCTCCTCCAGCACTTTCTGGTGGCGGCGTTGCAGCGAACAATCACGCTCTCCCAGATGGATCGCGTTACCGCGCCCGTCGCCAAACACCTGAAATTCGATATGCCGCGGGTTACCGAGATATTTTTCCAGATAGACAGTATCATCGCCAAATGCCGACTTTGCTTCGTTGGCAGCGGCCTGCATCAGTTTTTCCAATTGAGCTTCTTCGGGCACGACCTTCATGCCGCGCCCACCGCCGCCCGATGCAGCCTTTACCAGAACCGGATAGCCGATTTCGGCAGCAACCTGTTTGGCTTCGGCGAGCGAAGTGATTGCGCCCGGCGAGCCGGGTACCAGCGGCAGACCCAGCTTGCCGGCCGTGCGTTTTGCCTCGACCTTGTCGCCCATCGTGCGGATGTGTTCGGGCTTTGGCCCGATCCACTTGATATCATGCGCTTCGACAATTTCGGCGAAGTTCGCGTTTTCGGACAGAAATCCATAACCGGGATGGATCGCGTCGCAATGCGCAATCTCTGCGGCGGAGATGATATTGGCGACATTGAGGTAGCTGTCGGTTGCGGGGGGAGGGCCGATGCATACCGCATGGTCAGCCAGCCGCACATGCATCGCATCCGCGTCCGCAGTCGAATGCACCGCAACCGTTTCAATCCCCATTTCATGCGCCGCACGGTGAATGCGCAGCGCGATTTCGCCGCGATTGGCGATCAACAGGCGGGTAATTGCCATTGCCTGTATCCCTAGCCGATCACGACGAGCGGCTGGCCAAATTCGACCGGTTGCGCGTTTTCGACAAGGATCGCCTTGATCGTTCCGTTCTTGTCCGCGACGATCGGATTCATCACCTTCATCGCTTCGACGATGACCAGCGTATCGCCCTTTGACACATCATCACCCACGCTGATGAAATCCGGCGCGTCCGGTTCGGGCGCAAGATAGCAGGTTCCAACCATCGGAGACTTCAGCGCATCGGCATGGCTTTCGGCTGCCGGCACTTCGGCGGCGGCGGGCGCGGCCGGGGTGGGAGAAATTGCAGGCGCGGCAGGCGCAGGGATTGCCGCGGCGGACTGCGCGAATATTCCGCCGCCGCGCGACACGCGGATCTTGCGGTCACCATCTTCAATTTCAATTTCGGTGAGCCCGGTTTCAGCGAGCATTTCCGCCAGTTCGCGCACCTGTGCGCTGTCGATCATGATTCCGCTTTCTGATGGTGCGGTTGTTTTGGAAGCCTTGCGTTCGGCCATGGTACCTCTTGGGGAGTTGCCTGTAATGCGCCGCTATGCGCGACACCGGACACTTATGGCAAGGGGATTGGGACGAAAGTTACAGTTTTGCGGCAGCCTCGAGTGCGAGGACATAACTGCGCGCGCCATGGCCCTGAAAAACACCGGCAGCGGCCATCCCGACATAGGATTTGTGCCGGAAAGATTCGCGCGTGGTCGGATCGGATAAATGCACTTCATAAACGGGCACTTCGATTGCGCGGACCGCATCAAGCAGCGCGATGGATGTGTGCGTAAACGCTGCAGCATTCAGCAGCACCGCCTTGGCTCTCTCAGCATTGGCTTCGTGCAACCAGTCAACCAGATGCCCTTCGTGATTGGATTGCCGCAAGTCGATTTGCAGCCCCAACTCGCGCCCGCGATCTTCAAGCATACCCGCAATATCGTCGAGCGTGTCTGACCCGTAAATTTCCGGCTCGCGCAGGCCGAGCAAGTTAAGATTAGGGCCGTTAAGAACATAAATCAGATCAGTCATCGTCTTTTGCCTGGCAAAGGGAAATATTCCTTATTTGAATGGGAAATCAGCCATTCGGACGGGATTCTTTTCAAATCGGGGGCAGGCTGTACAGACAATTTTATCAGCGGCTGCATTGTGCGTTTCAACGCTGCGGTTAGTCAATCCTGCAGCGACGCAAAACGCGGACCAGATTTCCGGCGCCGGCAAACCGCAGTGATTAACCCCGCCAATTACCGACAATGGTAATCGGGTCTGGAGGCGGATGGCATAATTCGGGATCGCCAGGAATACCCAAATCCAGACGTGTCACGCCGCCTATCGGGAGCTTTCGAGGACCACATCTTATTTAACCGGCAGTACCATCACCGGCAACACCATCACCGGCAACACCATCACCGGTCAACGCCCTTGATCTTGCCCCACTGTCGCGCGGCGGTGTAGCCAAGATAACCGGTACCAAACAGCGCGTAGAGCGGTTCGGGCAGTCCGTTCAGATAAGCGTTCATTCCGCTGCCGATATCGCGTGCTGTTTGGGGCGAGAACGCGGCCAGGACGCCCATCGGTACTGCCCAAAGGATGATCGCGTACATGACATACAAGAAGCTGGGGCGCGCGCGGCTGGTCCATGGGTCGGCCGACCCGGCCTCTGTTACAATCGCTGAAAGGCGCGCTTCGATGGTCTGGAGTTCGCGGCTGCCTTCCAGCTTGAGCAATTCCAGCTTGGCTTTGGCGCGGGCGTCCTTGTCGGGGATTACCTTGTCTATAATCGAGGCAATGGGTCCGATAAGGGATTCGAGAATAGCCATATACACGCTCCGTTGGTTCCGAGTCGCGCAAAAGTAACCGGATTGGTTAGTGTAGGAAATGCTATTTTACCATATCAGGCGAGTCCGTGCTCCAGGCTTGGCGCGGCTGCGTTGCCCACTCCGCTGCCGCCGTCACAGTCCAGGATCGCGCCGGTGATGTATTGTGCCGATGCTGAAGAAAGGAAGACTGCTGCCTCGGCGATCTCGCCAATCTCGCCCCAGCGTTTCATGGCGATCCGGTCATAATGATTTTGCCGGGTCGCTTCATCCGGCGCGAGGCGTTTCATTCCCTCTGTCCCGGCAATCGGGCCGGGCGAGATGCCATTTACCCGCACATCCGGCCCCCATTCGAGCGCCAGAGTTCGGACCAGCTGGTTGATCCCGGCTTTGGCGGCGCAGGCATGTGCCTGCATTTGCATCGCATTGACCGCCTGGCCGGCAGTAATCGCAATCAGCGAGGCGCCTGGAGTGGCGAGCAGATCGCGCGATGCCTTGAAAACGTTGAACGTCCCGTTGAGATCGATATCGACAACAGTGCGGAAGGCATTGGCGGACATCCCGTCAACCGGAGCCAGAAAGTTTCCTGCAGCACCTGAGACCACGATATCAAGCCGGCCAAAATCATCGCGCACTTGCTGCATAGCTGACTGTATGACCGCAAAATCGCGGACATCCGCCGACATACCCATAGCGCCGTGCCCGATTTCCTCGGCAGCCCGGCGGGCTTTTTCAGGGTCGCGTCCACACACCGCAACTTTTGCACCCAATTCGGCAAAACGCATTGCGATACCCAGATTGATTCCGCTGGTCCCGCCCGCGACAAACGCCACCTTGCCCGTGAATAGATTATCCCTGAATGCGCTTGCCATGTGACACCTCCCGATTGCTCGGGCGAGAAGCTAGGGCGCACCGGGCGAACCCGCAACCCGCATCGAGGGAGCGTGCAGCAAGCCGGTAATTCCCGCGCCATGACATGAGGGTGAAAACCACTGGTCGGGAAGACAGGATTCGAACCTGCGACCCCCACACCCCCAGTGTGATGCGCTACCAGGCTGCGCTACTTCCCGATCAGTGGAACGCGCGCCTATAGCACCGGGTTTCCCCATGGCAAGCAATGAGCGCGGCGGGAATGCAATTATCGGTGTTGCACTGCGTTGCGCGGTACATACTTAACTGCTAGGCGCGCTGCGCACGTCCGGAGGCCCGTTCGGGCATCCGGTTTGACAGTTTTCGAAAGCTAACATGACACTTCATATTCTTGCCGCCGCAGCCAGCGCCGATGCGCCTCCTGCATGGCTCCAGTTCCTGCCGCTAGTCGGTATGGTTGCCATTTTCTGGTTTCTGATTATCCGTCCGCAAATGCGCCGGCAAAAAGAACACGCTGCCAAAGTGGGCGGAATGAAAAAAGGGGACAAGGTCGTTACCGCCGGCGGTTTGATCGGCAAGGTCATCAAGGTTGATGATGATTACGCGGAAATTGAAATCGCCACTGGCGTTCGCGTCAAAGCGGTAAAGGCCACGATCGGCGATATTATTCCGCCGGCCGGCTCCGCCGCAGCCAACGATTAAGATCGGACCGGCGAAATGCTCGACTTTCCACGCTGGAAGAAGATCTGGTTATGGACGATAACGCTGCTGGTAGCGGCTGCTGCGGTGCCCAGCCTCGTTTCCACTTCGGGCCTCGAATGGCCGAGCGGGTTGCCCGATCCGGAGATTAACCTCGGGCTGGACCTTGCCGGCGGCAGCCACATTCTGCTGGAGGCCGAACCATCGCAAGTAGCGGCGCAGCGGCTTGAAAACATGGAAGAATCGGTCCGTAGCGTATTACGCCGGGCCGAACCGCGCATTCGTATCGGTGACGTCTCCACGCGGGGCGGACGCCTGTCATTCATGCTCGACGATTCGGCGCAGGTGGATGCTGCGCGCGAATTGATCCTGCCGCTGGCCAACGGCGAGGGGCTGGTACGCGAATGGGATATAGGCGTTGTCGATGAAAGCCGGTTTATCCTTACGCCGACTGATGCCGGCATCCAGAACGCGATAACGCAGGCGATGGACGCCGCGACCGAAGTTGTCCGCAAGCGGATCGATTCGCTTGGCACGCGGGAGCCGACGATCATCAGGCAGGGGGATGACCGTATCGTGGTTCAGGTCCCCGGTCTGCAAGACCCCGAACAGTTGAAAGAACTGCTGGGCAAAACGGCCAAGCTGGAATTCAAGCTGGTCGATCAAACTGCGCTGCCCGATGATGTGTTGCAGGGTATCGCACCCCCGGGTTCGCAAATTGTGCCCTATTCGCAGACATCCGACTTCCCGGGCCAATCGATTGCGGTTCGGCGCCTTGGCGGGATCAAGGGTGACCAGCTTGTCGATGCCAAGCAGTCTTTCGAACAGCAAACCAACGATCCGATAGTCAGCATCCAGTTCGACCAGCAGGGCGGTGCAAAATTCGCCAAGCTGACCAGCGAGAATGTGAACAGGCCGTTCGCGATTATTCTGGACGGCGAGGTTATTTCTGCGCCCAATATCAACGAACCGATCCTTGGCGGCGGCGCACAGATTGCGGGCGGTTTTACCGTCGAGGAAGCTAATAATCTGGCCATCTCGCTGCGGTCCGGTGCCTTGCCGGTAGATCTGGCCGTAGTGGAAGAAAGAACAGTCGGCGCAGAACTTGGCGCGGATTCGATCCGTAAGGGTTTGCTGGCGATGATGGTCGGTTCGGTCGCGGTGATTGCGCTGATGATCGGATCATATGGCCGGTTTGGCGTTTATGCGACGATAGCGCTGGGTTTGAACGTCCTGATGATCCTGGGGATGATGGCGTTCCTGAACACCACGCTGACGCTGCCCGGACTTGCCGGATTCGTGCTGACAATCGGCGCAGCGGTGGATGCCAACGTGTTGATCAACGAGCGAATACGCGAGGAACGCAACAAGGGGCGCCGCGTCGTACAGGCAGTGGAAAACGGCTACCGCGAGGCAAGCCGCGCGATTTACGATGCCAACGTCACCAACTTCATTGCCGGTGTGCTGTTGTTCCTGTTCGGCTCCGGCCCGATCCGCGGTTTTGCGGTTGTTCTGATCATCGGCCTGTTCACTTCGGTGTTCACGGCTGTAACCCTGACCCGCATGTGGGTCGCTGGTTGGCTGCGGAAATCGCGGCCTTCCGAGCTACATATTTAGGAGGCCGGGTTCATGCGATTGCTCAAACTCGTTCCCGAGAACACGAACATCCAGTTCCTGAAATATCGGATCCCCTTTTACGTGGTCAGTCTGCTGCTGATCGCTGCAAGCTGGGGTCTGGTTATGACCAAGGGGCTGAATTACGGGGTGGACTTTGCCGGAGGGCAGGAAATCCTTGCGACATTCGAAGGCCAGACCAGCGCACCTATCCCGCAACTGCGCCAGTCGATCGGCGCATTGCCTGAAATCGGCGATCCGGTTATTCAAAGGTTCGGCGCGGAAAACCAGGTGTCGATCCGCGTGAAACTCCCCGATGCGGTGGCCGATGATAAAGCGGCGGCCGACCGGATCAAAAGCATGATCGTCAGTTCGCTGCGCAGCGATTACCCCGGAATCAGGATTGATGGCGCGGATTCGGTATCGGGCAAGGTTTCGGGCGAATTTCGCGAGAAGGCGGTTTATGCATTGCTGGCCGCGATGCTGGCTATCTCGCTGTACATCTGGATCAGGTTCGAATGGCAGTTCGGCGTCGGCGCGCTGTTTGCGCTTTTTCATGACGTGTCGTTGACGTTGGGTATGTTTGCGCTGTTCCAGATGGAATTCGGGCTGCAGATTATCGCGGCCATCCTTGCGATTATCGGTTATTCATTGAACGACACGATTGTGGTCTATGACCGTATCCGGGAAAATCTGAAGAAATATCGCCGGATGCCTGTTCCCGAAATGCTCGATCTGTCGGTCAATGAAACCTTGGCCCGTACCGTGATGACATCGCTGACTTTGCTGATTGCGTTGCTGCCGCTGCTGCTGTTCGGTCCGTCGAGCCTGTTCGGTCTGACCGCGGCAATTACGCTTGGTATTTTTGTGGGTACATACAGTTCGGTTTATATGGCTGCGCCTATTCTGATCTGGCTGGGTGTGACTTCGGACAGTTTCGTTCCGCAAGAATCGGTCGCTGAGAAACAGGACCGCATGGCGCGCGAGAAAATCTAGCCGACCGGACGGCCGATCAGGCTGTCGTAATGTCGGGCGAGGACGGCTGCGTTCTCGCCCCAGCTAAACCGCTCGGCAGTCTCGGCAACCGTCTGGCGGGCTGGCGGTCTGGCCAGCAGCCGCCGCACCCCGTCTGCGATTGCCCCCGCGTCCCTGGCAACAATTACCCCTGCTGCAGCGCTGGTCACCACTTCGCGGGCACCACCTGCATCGGTGATCACCAACGGCGTTCCGCAGGCCAGCGCCTCGATCCACGCATTCGCCAGCCCCTCGCTGGATGATGGCAGCACCATCGCATCGGATGCTGACAGCACGATCGGTAAGAGGTCGTGATCGACCGATCCAAGAAAATGGACGCGGTCATCAATTCCGAGGCTATTGGTCAAATTCCGCAGTTTGGCTTCATCCGGTCCTTTCCCGACCAGCAACAATCGGGCACCCGGCAATTGGGCCAGGGCTTCGATTACCAACGCCTGGCCCTTTCGCGGGATCAGCGCACCTGTGGTGGTCAAAAGCTGATCGCCGGCGCCGATATCAACGCCGATTTCGCTGCCCAGCCGATTGCGCAACTGGGTATGTCCCAGCGGTCTGAACCGATCCCGGTCGAGGCCGGTGTAATGTAGCGCGATCTTTTCTTTTGGCAGGCCGATAGCTGCCATGTCCTGCCTGAGCGCATCGCAGACTGCGAGCATTCCTGCAGACTTTGCCGCTGCCTGCAGCATCGCCTTGCGCGCATATGATTGACCGCCCCAGTAATGAATGTCCGCTCCGCGTGCCTTGATTGAAAAAGGCAGGTCAAGCTGGCCTGCAAGCTGCATCACCGCCGGACCATCGGGATAGAAAAACTGCGCGTCGATAATGTCGAAACGATTATCCGCGTGGAGCTGCTGCGCAAGATCCGAAATGGCGCGGGCGATCAGGTGCGGATTAATCCGCCCGCCAAACTTGGGGAGTAGCGGGAAATTCGGGCGATGCACCATTACACCGTTTTCGACCCCGCTGACCGATGCAGCCTTGAGCCTGGCGTATTTGCCAATTGCAACTGGCGGCACTCCGACCGGATTGATGACTGTCACTTCCCAATCCTCGCGCTTGGCAAGCGCTTCCAGCGAACGAGCAACAAACACTCCGAATTGCGGGTTGGACGCGTTGGGGTAAAGTGTGGAAACCGACAGCAGGCGCTTCACAATTTGCGTACCAGCATTTCGGCCACGGCAAGCCAGGCCGGATTATCGACGATCAGCTGTTTTTGTCCTGCGCCGGGAGGCAGCAGGCCGACCCTGGATCCTTGCCGGTCGATCAGACGGCCAAAGGCAAAGCGTCCACCCGGCCGCGGAGCCAGTACATCGCGGTTGATCGCTTTTGCCGCAACATCCGGTTGCATCTGCCGCAACCAGAGCTGGTCGCCGGGAAGATAGGGTCCGCAGGATGTCTCGACATTGACCACCATCAGCGGTTCGTCCCCGCCCAGCTGCATGGCCAGCACCGCGTCGCGGGGTTTGTTCAAGGCTTCAGCGCCCTGAGGGCCCAGATTGGCGACAATCTGGGGCTGGATATTCGCTTCGGATCGTACCAGCATTTCGGGATCGATTTCCAATGCCGCCGCGATCCGGTCCATCCACTTGATCGAAAGATTGCGCATCCCCGTCTCCAGCCGGCCGATCGTCTGTGCAGTTGTCGGCGGCTGGCAAGCGGTAGCCAGATCGGCCAGCGTCATGCCCTTGTCTTTGCGAATGTCACGTATCCGGTTGATCATGCGAGAATTTCCGAAATAACCAAAATGGTGAATTATCTTTCCTACAGGAACCGCTTTTGTCAAGCCAATCGAACAACACCGAAAGGGAATTTTATGCAGCGCAAACTGGTTGAACGTGAATTGACCAATGACGGTGTCCGGCGCGGCGCAAAGCGGAGCAGCCGGGGCCGCAGTGTGACTGTCAATCTGGCAGAATCGCCGCTGTCGTGGTTACACGCGCGCGGTTACATCGATGGACGGCTTTATGACGCTGGCGAGCGGCTGCGGGCCGATTACGAACGGGCGCAGCTGGCGCCGTGTATTACAATGAAATGGGATCCGGTCAGGATCAGCGGGCAGGGCGGTGATGCCGGGTTGTCGCCAACAGAGCGGCAGATTGCGGCAAAGGCGCGGTTTGGCGGCGCAATGGCGGCTGCCGGGGCCGGACTGTCCGATATTCTGTGGCGTGTGGTGTGCGCCTGCGAGGGGATCCCCGATGCCGAAAAAGAACTCCGATGGCCAGCGCGCAGCGGCAAGCTGGTTCTGAAACTGGCGCTCGACCGGGTGGCGCATTTCTATCGGATCAATTGAGTGCGCCGGGGGGTAACGGGGCAGCATGTGAATTTTCGTTGGCCAGTTATCCCTCGACCTTTTCTGCCAGTTCAAGCCAGCGTTCTTCAGCCGCGTTTTTTTCCGCACGGGCGTTTACGATACCCTTGTTGATGGTAGCGAACTTTTGCGGGTCGGCGGTAAACAGCTCGGGGTCGGAGAGAATTTCTTCACCGCGTCTGATGGCCGCTTCCAGCTCGTCTATCCGCGCTGGCAGAATTTCGTAGTCGCGCTGGTCCCTGTAGGTAAGTTTTGCGGGTTTGGCGGGACCCGATGCAGATTTGACCGGCGCAACGCCAGTGCCGGTTTTTACCGGTTTTTTCACCTGATTGCGCCGTTCGACGCGTTTGGCTGCCCAATCGGCATAGCCGCCCGCAACAATGTCGACATCGCCGCTGCCATCGAGGCCGAGCGTGACTGTGACTGTCCGATCGAGAAAGTCGCGGTCATGGCTCACGATGAGCACCGTACCGTCATAATCCGCAATGACTTCCTGCAACAGGTCGAGCGTTTCCAGGTCCAGGTCGTTGGTCGGCTCGTCAAGGACAAGCAGGTTGGATTCGCGAGCGAACTCACGCGCCAGAAGCAGGCGTGATTTCTCTCCCCCAGACAGGATGTTGACCTTCGTATCGATGATTTTCTCATCGAACAGAAATTCCTTGAGGTAGCCCATCACATGCTTGCGCACGCCGCGCACATCGATCCAGTCGCCGCCATGCGCCAACACGTCGCGCACGGTCTTATCGCCCGACATGACGCTGCGCTGCTGGTCGATCATGACGCCGGTCAGTGTCATGGCAAGCGTCACTTCGCCCATATCTGGTTGCAGTTCGCCGGTCAGCATTTTGAGCAGGGTGGTCTTGCCCGCGCCATTACTGCCGACGATCCCGATCCGGTCGCCGCGCTGGATCCGCAGGCTGAATTGCTTGATGATCGTTCGCTGCTGGTCGCCCGTGCCGAAAGACTTCGATATATCCTTGGCAGCGATAACCGATTTGGTCTTGCTGTCATCGCTGGATAATTTGAGTTTGGCCGTGCCGCCTGACGTAATCATCGCCGCGCGCTGTGCACGCATTTCATACAGTTTTTCCAGCCGGCCCTGATTGCGTTTGCGCCGCGCGGTTACTCCGCGTTCCAGCCAGTGCGCCTCGATTTTCAGCTTGGCGTCCATCTTGTGCTTTTCGCGGGCCTGCTGGGCGTAAACCTCTTCTTCCCATGCCTCGTAACCGCCAAAGCCGACTTCCTTGCGGCGCATGGTTTTGCTTTCCAGCCACAGCGTCGCATTGGTCAGGCGTTTGAGGAAAGTCCGGTCGTGGCTGATGACGACAAAGGCGCCCTTATAGCGGCTGAGCCAATCCTCGAGCCATTCTATGGCTGAAAGATCGAGATGGTTGGTGGGCTCGTCCAGCAGCAGCAAGTCGGCATCGCTGGCCAGCGCGCGGGCCAATGCCGCACGCCGCCGTTCGCCCCCGCTGGCACCGGCTGACTTGGTAGTCATGTCGATGCCGAGTTGGCTTGCAATAGCGTCAATTTCGTATTCTTCGGGCGCGCCGCTGCCCGCCAATGCGAAATCCATCAGTGTGTCGAAGCCGCTGAAATCAGGGTCCTGATCGAGCATCACGATTTGCGTGCCGGGCTTGACCTTGCGAATGCCCTTGTCGGCTTCGATCCGCCCATCGATCATTTTCAGCAGAGTGGTCTTGCCAGCGCCGTTGCGCCCGATCAGCGCCAGCCGGTCACGCGGGCCGATATGCAAATCGATGTCGGTAAACAGCCAGCCCGATCCCTGGATCAGGCCGAGCCCTTCCCAACTGAGGATCGGTGGTTGTGCCATAGCGCGCGGCACCTAGCGGGCGTTGCGTGCGAGGTCCAGCATAGGAACAACCGGTTCAGGCAAACGTAATTCTGCAAAACCCATTTGTACCCGCAAATAACCGGAGAGACACGATGATCCGCTACGCAATACCGCTACTCGCAGCGACAGCATGTACGGCGACTCTGGCTGCAGCCCCGGCTGCGGCAGAAGTCCAGATGCAGGTCCAAGGCCCGGTGGTCGAACTTAACGTGACCGAGACGGTAAAGGCCCGCCCCGATGTGGCGACCGTGGGCGCCGGAGTAGCAACGCAGGCGCAGACAGCGGTCGAAGCGATGCGGCTCAATGCTGTCCAGATGGACGCGGTGATCAAACGTATCAAGGCGCTCGGGATCGCTGAAGACGATATCCAGACCAGCGGGATCAATCTGAACGCGCAATATGATTATGACCGGCCTAACCAGAGGCAGGTGTTCCTCGGATATCAGGTGGTAAACCGCGTAAGCGTGATCCTGCGCGATATCGACGATACCGGCAGTGTGCTCGATGCTCTGGTTGCAGCCGGCGCTACTGACCTGAATGGTCCGGATTTTTCGATCGACGATGACACGTCGGCCCGCGCTCAGGCCCGCAAGGCTGCGTGGGCGCAGGCCAATGCCCAGGCGCTGGATTACGCAAGAATGGCGGGTTTCTCGGCTGTTCGATTGCTCGAGGTCAGCGAGAATGTTTTTTCCAGCCGTCCGCAACCGATGATGCGCGATCAAATTGTTGTTACCGGGTCGTCAGCAGCGGTGGCTTCACCCGTCCAGCCCGGCCTGGTCGGTACGGCGGTGACGATTTCGGTTAAATACGAAATGACCCGCTAAGCCTGAACAACGGTAATTTGCCTTATTCACACATTGTTCAATGCTGCCGGTCTAGTGGACGATCAATGTTTCAAAAACTGATTTCTGCAGCGATTGCCGCTTCCTTGTTCGCCACCGGTGTTGCCGCACCTGTTCAGGCGCAGACGCGCGAAGACCAGGCGAAGGCGCGCAAGGAAATGCGCGCAGGCAATGTGCTTTCCCTGCGTGAAATCGAAGGGCGGGTAATTCCGCGAATGCGCGGCGCACAATATATCGGCCCGTATTTCGATGCGGCGGCGATGGCGTACCGGCTCAAATTTATCCGCGACGGACGGGTGATGTTCGTTGATATCGATGCCCGTTCGGGACGGATTATTTCCCAATCACGCTAGGCGTATATGTTGTCAGCATTGGTTGACGCATTAAGCGCAAAAGCCCACATCCTTCCACACGATAAATCCGGCTTTTATTCGGGCCTGAAGAAGCAGGGGAAACCATATAATGCGCGTCTTGATCGTCGAGGACGAACCGACACTGGGGCAACAGTTGAAATCCACGCTTGAACAGACCGGTTACGCCATCGATCTGTCAACCGATGGTGAAGATGGCCACTTTCTGGGCAGCACCGAAGATTACGACGCAGTAATCCTCGATCTCGGTCTGCCGGAAATTGACGGTCTGACGGTGCTTGGCATGTGGCGTAAGGAAGGTCGCACTTTTCCGGTTCTGGTCCTGACCGCCCGTGACAGCTGGTCTGACAAGGTTGCCGGACTTGATGCCGGCGCGGATGACTATCTCGCCAAACCTTTCCAGACCGAAGAACTGATCGCTCGTTTGCGGGCGCTGATCCGCCGCGCTTCGGGTAACACCTCCAGCGAATTGACCGCTGGTGTGGTCCGGCTGGATACGCGTTCGGGCCGTGTGACGCGCGGCGGAGAGCCGGTGAAACTGACAGCGCAAGAATATAAGCTGCTCAGCTATCTGATGCATCACAAGGGCAAGGTCGTAAGCCGGACCGAGCTGATCGAACACATTTACGATCAGGATTTTGACCGCGATTCCAATACGATCGAAGTTTTCGTCACTCGCATTCGCAAAAAACTGGGCGCCGAAGTGATCACGACTATTCGCGGGCTGGGCTATAGTCTGGACGATCCGGATGACGCGCCCCGCGCGTCCTAGATCATGCCGGCGGCAGCTGAAGAAATAACGGGTACCGCGCCGCATACGGGTAGCTTGTCCCGCCGCATGATGATGATTGCGGCTGCGTGGATCGTCGTGCTGCTGCTTGGTGGCGGGTTGGCGCTGGACCGAACATTGGCCAATCTGGTCACAAGCAATTTCGACGATCAGCTCGAATATGTCCTGAACGCGATGGTCGGCTCTGCAGAGATCGAGGCTGGCGGCGAAGTCTCGCTCAACCGGCCGCTGGGCGATCAACGGTTTCTCGAACCGAACAGCGGGATGTATTGGCAAATCAGTGCCGCCGAGGAAGAAGATTTCAAGTCCTACTCGCTCGACAGCAGGGCCAACTCGTTTCAGGACGGATCACGCTCGCTATGGGATAACACGCTTGATCTGAAACGGAATTATCAGGATACCGAACCGCATTTCTACAACAGTGACCAGTTTGAAGACGACGAGCTGCGGATTGTCGAGCGTAACATTACGTTGCCGGGAAGCGACAAAACCTGGACATTGGCGGTGGCGGCAAGCCGCGGCGAACTGGACGCGCAAATTGCGCGGATTCGCTCGATCCTGTTCTACAGCTTCGTGGTTCTGGGGCTTGGCCTGTTTATCATGGCCGCGCTGCAAAGCTGGTACGGGCTTAGTCCGCTTCGCCGGATACGTGCCGCGATCCAGCGTATGAGGACCAAGGGGACCAATCGCGTCACCGATCCACTCCCGCTCGAGGTTCAGCCTCTGGTAGAAGAATTGAACGGACTGCTGGCCCATTCGGAAAAGCAGGCCGAGGAAGCGCGCACCCATGCGGGCAATCTGGCACATGCGCTCAAAACCCCGCTGACAGTGGTGATGAATGCGGCCACCGCGCGGGCTGATGATTTGCCCGACACCGTTATCCGCGAAGCTGCGGTAATGCGCCGGCAGGTCGATCACCATCTGGCACGCGCGAGGGCGGTTGGCCGCCGCGCAGTCGGCCATGCCCGGACCGAGGTTTGTGCCAGTGCAGAGGCGGTGCGGCGCGCTGTCAGCCGGCTTTATCCGGACGTCCGGTTCGACATCGACGGCAACCGTGACGCACTGGTCGCTATCGAACGGCAGGATCTTGATGAAATCCTTGGGAATCTTGTCGAAAACGCCGCAAAATATGGCGGCGGAAGTGTCTTCGTCACCGTGGACACCGAGCCTTTGGAACAGCTTTGCACAATCTGGGTGGAAGATGACGGCCGCGGCATCCCAGACGAGGAGCGTGAGCGCATCTTCGATCGCGGCGCGCGGCTGGATACCGGCAAGCCGGGAACCGGGCTGGGCCTTGCCATCGTGCGCGATGTCGCAGAAATTTACGGCGGCGGGGTCGAACTCGATGAGAGCGAAGATCTGGGCGGCCTGATGGTCAGATTAATGCTGCCCCGGCCGGGATAACCCTATCCGTTTTGTGCATTTTCGTGGTGGCGGATCACTTCGTCGATGATAAAGCGCAAAAACTTTTCGCTGAATTCCGGGTCAAGATCGGCTTCTTCGGCCAGAGCGCGCAAGCGTGCGATTTGCGCAATTTCGCGTCCGGGGTCAGCGGGGGGGAGCCTGTTCGCCGCCTTATATTCGCCCACGGCTTGCGTAATCCGGAACCGTTCGGCGAGGATATGGATCAGCGCCGCATCGAAATTGTCGATGCTCCGGCGGAACTGGGCGAGTTGGTTTTCAGCATCGGACTGGCTCATCACTGCCACCTATCACGCGTTTGCGATGCTTTCCATGCTTGCCATTCACTGCCCGAGCGCCCATTTGGCCTCGCATGAGCGGTAAGGTCATTCCCTTCAAGCGTGAGCAGCCCGAACGCGCTCCTTCACTCGATCCCATGCTGGCGCAAACCGCGACGGCGATGAATGCGGTAAATTCCGTGATTCTGGACCGGATGCAGAGCGAGATCCCGCTTATTCCAACCCTGGCAGGCCATTTGATCGCCGGCGGCGGCAAGCGGCTTCGCCCGATGCTGACGCTCGCCGGAGCAGAAGTCGTGGGCTATCAGGGGACGCGCCATCACAAGCTCGCGGCGGCAGTGGAATTTATCCACACCGCAACGCTGCTGCATGATGATGTCGTCGATGGCAGCGATCTGCGGCGCGGCAAGGCAGCGGCCAATATCATTTTCGGCAATCCCGCGACCGTCCTGGTTGGTGATTTCCTGTTCAGCCGCGCATTCGAACTGATGGTCGAGGATGGCAGTCTGAAAGTTCTCAAGATTCTTTCGGGCGCCAGCGCCATCATTGCCGAGGGCGAGGTTGACCAGTTGACCGCGCAGCGGCAAATCGAAACCAGCGAAGAGCGTTATTTGAATATTATCGGAGCCAAGACCGCCGCGCTGTTTGCTGCCGCCAGCCGGATAGCTGCCGTGGTGGCCGAACGCGGCGAGGAAGAAGAGCAGGCGCTGGACGATTACGGCCGCAATCTGGGCGTCGCTTTCCAGCTTGTCGATGATGCGATCGATTACGATTCCAGCGCAGCGGAAATGGGCAAGTCACGCGGCGACGATTTCCGCGAAGGCAAAATGACCTTGCCGGTAATCCTCGCTTATGCGCGCGGCAACGAGACCGATCGTCGGTTCTGGAAAGATGCCATCTCGGGACGGCGCGAGGATGCCGGCGATCTGGATCACGCAATCAGCCTGATCGAAAAGCATGATGCGGTTGCCGCCACGCGCGAACGGGCACGCCATTTTGCCGAACGTGCAATCGATGCACTGGCTATTTTCCCCGAAAGCAAGGCCCGCGCTGCCATGGCCGAGGCGGCGAGGTTCGCTGTCAGCCGGGGTTATTGAGGCAAGCGGGGTTTGACCGCTCTACCGATCGAAACGGTTCTGCCGGACCTTCTGTCTGCTTTGCATTGTGACGGCGCTGCCGTTCTGATCGCTCCCCCCGGTGCAGGTAAGACTACCGCTGTCGCGCCCGCGCTGCTGGGTGAGCCGTGGTGTGATGGTCAGATAATCCTGCTCAGCCCGCGGCGGATTGCTGCGCGTGCTGCGGCGGAACGGATGGCCGAAATGCTCGGCGAACAGGTGGGCGAAACCATCGGTTACCTGACGCGGATGGACACCAGGCAGTCAGCCAGAACGCGCGTGCTGGTCATGACCGAGGCGATTTTCGTCAACAAATTGCTGGGCGACCCGGAACTGACAGGGATCAGCGCAGTGGTATTCGATGAAGCGCATGAACGGCATCTAGATAGCGATCTCGGGCTGGCGCTGACGATCGAAAGCAAGCAGATATTGCGCGACGATCTGCGTATTCTGGTGATGTCGGCGACAATCGACGGAACAAGATTTTCCGGCCTGCTCGGCGGCGGCACCCGCATTATCGAAAGCCAGGGGAAAGCCTATCCGCTCGAACTGCGCTGGCTTGGTTCGTCACCCGAATTGCCCATCGAAGATGCCATGGCTGCCGCGATATTGACTGCGCGCCGCGAAACGGACGGAGATATCCTCGCCTTCCTGCCGGGCGTACGCGAGATCGAACGCGTCCGCGAACGCCTCGAAACCCGGCTGAAAGACACGCCGATCCTGCCGCTGCACGGGCAGGTCCAGCCGGAAGACCAGCGCGCTGCCATTCGCAGCGATGCCGGGGGGCGCCGCCGGATCGTGCTCGCCACGGCAATTGCGGAAACCTCGCTCACACTGGAAGGCGTGAGCGTCGTCGTCGATAGCGGTCTGTCACGCCGCGCCGAATTCGATCGCGCAGCAGGTACGACGCATTTGATTACCACACGTACCAGCCAGGCCGCCGCCACCCAGCGCGCGGGCCGCGCAGCACGGCTTGGCCCCGGTACGGCATACCGGCTGTGGGAAAAGGCTGCGCATCCCGGCAGGCAGCCATACGATCCGCCCGCAATCGAAACTGCGGATTTGACCGCGCTGGTGCTAGCACTTGCCAAATGGGGGACACACGATCCGGCATCGCTGGCGTGGCTTGATCCGCCGCCGCTTGCTTCGGTTGCTGCGGCGCGTGACCGGTTGGAAAAACTGGGCGCGCTTGGCCCAGATGGCAGCATGACGACGCTGGGAACCCAGATAGCCAGCCTGCCGATGGACCCGGTGCACGCGGCAATGGTGCTGTTTGGCGCGCGCGCCGGTCAGGCCCGTGACGCGGCGCGTATTGCATTGCTGCTGCAGGAACGCGGGCTGGGCGGGCGCGGCGAAGATTTGCTGGCGCGGCTTGACCGGTGGAATTGCGACAGAAGTTCCCGCGCGGCTGCGTCCCGCAAATTGGCGGGCCGATGGGCGTTCGAGGCGGGGCAGCTGATTTCGGAGGCCAGAAACGAAGCGCTCAATCCGGCAGTCTTTCTGGCGATGGCTCTGCCGGACAACATCGCCAAACCGCGCGATGCCAAGGCCGAGAACTGGATTTCGGCTGGCGGGCGCGGCTATTTTCTTGACCCTGCATCACCGCTGGCGCGCGCGGACTGGCTGGTTATCGGTGATGCGCAGGGACACGCCAGGGGTGCGCGGATTATCGCCGCAGCCGCTCTTTCGGCGGCCGAGGTGGAGCGGCATCTGGCCCATCTGGTCAGGCGGCGCAGCGTGCTCAACTGGAACGCGGACGCACAGCGGGTGGAAGCGCGGCTGGAACAAGCGCTGGGCGCAATCAAGCTGGCCAGCGGGCCGGACAACGCACCCGATGGCGAAGCCGTCAGCGCGCTTTTGCTGGAAAAAGCGAGGGAGGGCCTGGAAGACCTGCTGCCCGCCGCGCTGATCGCACGTGCGAACCATGCCGGGATAAAAGCACTTGCGACCGGCAGGTTGCGCGAAGATGCGGATTGCTGGCTGGCTCCGCTGCTGGCCGGACGGCGCGATCTTGCCTTGTCCAGCGGCAGGCTGGCCGAAGCCCTGCTTGCGCGTCTGGACTGGGACGAACGGCAGGCGCTCGACCGGCTGGCTCCGCGTGAATTCAAATCGCCCGCCGGAACTTCGCACATGATCGATTATTCCGGCGATGATGCGCCGTCTGCCGAAATCCGCGTGCAGGCCTTGTTCGGGCTCGATAGCCAGCCGATGATCGGCCCCGCACCGCTGCTTCTCAAGCTGACCAGCCCGGCGGGCCGCCCGATCCAATCCACGCGTGATTTGCCCGGCTTCTGGCGCGGAAGCTGGAGTGATGTGGCAAAAGACATGAAGGGCAGATATCCGCGCCACCGCTGGCCCGACCAGCCATGGATGGAAAAGCCCAGCCTGAAAACGAAGAACGCCTTTTCAAAAAGCGGCGGGTAACCTAAAGGCTCAGGCCATGTCAGCACGTATTTTCCAACGCCCGCAAAGCGCCATGCAATCGGGCAGAGCCCGGACCGATGAATGGGTGCTTGAATTCGAAGCATCAGAAGCGAAAAAACCCGATCCGTTGATGGGCTGGGCGGGCAGCGGCGATACGCAGGCGCAGGTCAGCCTGAATTTTGCAAACGCTGACGCTGCGCGTGCCTATGCCGAAAAATACGGCATTGCTGCGCGCGTCATACCGACCCCGCAAAAGACGCTCAAACTTCAGGCCTACGCCGACAATTTCAGGTAGTTCGCTGTCCGCACTGCTTGGGAACTTGCCAAGCTGCACTGCAATCGCCATATGCCCGCCCGGGAGTCGGGTGGACGTTTGCGTTCGTTAACCTGGTCAGGTCCGGAAGGAAGCAGCCATCCCGGATTGCGGCGGGTCGCTCGGCTCCTTATTCACCGCCAAATTTGATTTGCCGCCGGTTTTGCCGCTGACAAGGCGCGCGCCATTCCCTACCCTGACCGGCGATGAGCGAATCCGACACACCCGAACCGATTGAAACTGCCTCGGCTGAAGAGCTGGAGGCGGCTGGCCAGTCGGCTTTGTTCGGTGCCGGTGAAGCGTCTGCTGCGGCAGCGCCGAAAGCTGAACCGACCGATGCCGCGCAGCCATACAGGGTGCTGGCGCGCAAATACCGGCCGCAGACCTTCAGCGAGCTGATCGGGCAGGAACCGATGGTCCGCACGCTGGGCAATGCGATCAAGCGTGACCGGCTGGCGCACGCGTTTTTGATGACCGGGGTGCGCGGTGTCGGCAAGACTTCGACCGCGCGGCTGATTGCCAAGGCGCTCAACTGCATCGGGCCTGACGGGCAGGGCGGCCCGACCATCGATCCCTGCGGCCAATGCGAGCCCTGTGTGGCGATCGCCGAGGGCCGGCATATCGATGTGATCGAGATGGACGCCGCCAGCCATACCGGCGTGGATGATGTGCGCGAGATTATCGAAGCGGTGCGTTATGCCGCGGTGTCGGCGCGCTACAAGATTTATATCATCGATGAAGTCCATATGCTTTCGCGTAATGCCTTCAATGCTTTGCTTAAGACACTTGAGGAACCGCCTGCGCATGTGAAGTTCCTGTTCGCGACCACTGAAGTTGATAAATTGCCGGTTACCGTTCTCAGCCGGACACAGCGTTTCGACCTGCGCCGGATTACCGCGCCGATGCTGGCAGATCACTTTGCGATGATCTGCCGGAAGGAAGGCGTGGCGGCGGAGGACGAGGCGCTGGCGATGATTGCCAATGCGGCCGAAGGGTCGGTGCGTGACGGCCTTTCAATTCTCGATCAGGCCATTGCCCATGCCGATCTTGGCGGTGACGGCACTGTGCTCGCCGACCGGGTCCGCGATATGCTCGGCCTTGCAGACAAGGGCGGACAGCGGCGTTTGCTGACCGCGATGCTGGAAGGCGACGCGCAGGCGCTGCTGGCAGAAATAGATACGCAATACTCGCTCGGGGTCGAACCGCTGGCGCTTATGCGCGGGGTGATGGATCTGGTGCACAAGATTACCGTCACGCAGGTTGGCGCAAGCGAACCCGATGCGCCGACACAGGATGAACGTGACGCGGTCCGGCTATGGGCCGATAAGCTGACGGCCAGCCAGTTGCACCGGCTCTGGCAGCTCCTGATGAAGGGGCATGAGGAAGTGCGCGGCGCGCCCGATCCACTGGTCTCGGCGCAAATGGCCTTGCTGCGCGTGCTGCACGCCTTGGATTTGCCCGATCCCGGCGGATTGGTGAAAAAGCTCGAGGAAATGCTGGCAAACGCCGCGCCCGCGGCTGCAGTGTCCGCAGGCGAAGGGGCAGAATCCTCCCCCGCGCCGCAAACGCTGGACTGGCGCGCGCTGGTGGAAAAGGTCGAACATAAATATCTCGGTCTGGGTTCGCGTCTGCGGATGCAGGTCCGGCCAATTACGGTCGAAAGCGGCCGGTTGATCTATTCGCTGGCCGATGGATTCTCCGATAATTTTACCGCCGAATTGCGCGATGCGCTGAACGATCTGACGGGCGGGAAATGGCAGGTGACGCAGGGCGACGGCGGCGGAGAGCCCACGCTGGTCGAACAACAGGCCCGGGAACATGCAGCGACCGCCGAACGTATAAAAAATGATCCGCTAGTGGCCGCCGCGATGGCCGCATTCCCCGCGGCCAGGCTGATCGATGAAGACAGTCGCGCCGGTTGGACAGATAACAGCCCGCCGTGGAGCAAATCCGCCTGAGGCGGACCAGCATAAGGTATCCGATATGAAATCGATGGAAGAAATGATCCAGGCCGCGCAAAAGGCTGCCGAGACGATCCAGAAACAAATGGGCGAAACACAGGCGAAGCTCGATTCGATCGAGGTTGAGGGCCAGTCGGGAGGCGGGCTTGTAAAAATTCGCTGCACCGCGAAGGGCCGCATTCTTTCGGTGACGATTGACGAAAGCCTGATGAAGCCTGAAGAAAAGCAAATGGTCGAAGACCTTGTCACCGCCGCATTTAACGACGCACGCGACAAGGCCGACCGTGTATCGAACGAGGAAATGCAGAAAGTTCAGGGCGGCATGGGCCTGCCGCCGGGGTTCAAATTGCCCGGAATGGAATAAAACTGCGACGGGGAGGACAATATGGCAAACTTTTCTGAATTTATCGGCAGAAAGGCCGCACCGGTTTTTTCAGCCGTCTTCGCGGCGACATTGCTTTGTGCGTCTCCCGCCCATGCGGATGACGCAGAGGTTGAAATGGAAGTGATCGAGGACGGTGACCAGAAAACGCTGCGCCAGACGGCTGTTATCGCCGCTCCTCTCGCAGAGGTCTGGGCTGCATTCGTGACCGAGGAGGGTTATTCCGCCTGGGCGGTGCCGCATGTCGCGATTGATTTGCGAATCGGCGGGATGATGGAAAGCAGTTATGGCCCTGAATTCAGCGTGGGCGATCCGTCCAATATCAAAAACCAGATCATCGCATTTGTGCCGGAACGATTGCTTGTTCTGAAAAATGTCCAGGCGCCGGCAGGCTTTGCGCCGCGCGCAACGATGGACCGTCTCACTTCGGTTTTCGAGTTCGAATCCCTATCTGACGAAAGCACGCGCGTCACCGTGCATGGCATCGGATACGGCTCGGACGAAGAATCGCTCAAACTGATCGCGTTTTTCGAGGTCGGCAACAAATGGTCGTTTGAACAGCTTCAGAAACTGTTTGGCGAAAAGACCGGACGATAAAACCGCCGCGCGGTACCGGGCGCATGGTGCAGCGCAGCGGTTGGCGCCTCAGTCTACGCCGCGCCCGAAGGTGTAGCTCAGTGCTATTCCGCCCGCGAATTGATCGCGCGAACCAAATGCACTGACAACCGGCGAATCGGCGGGATCGCCAACCAACCGGTCATATTTGGCATAACCCATGATGCCCCAGCGCGGTGTAAACTGGCGAATGTAACCCGCTGTCGCGCCAACCGCTTGCAACCCGCCGCCAGCGTCATAAGCGGCCAGGCCCGATGGGCCCGCGTCCTGCGGTAACACGCCAAAATAGGCGTTTTGATAGTTTTCGCCCGAAAATGTCACGCGCGGGCCGATCGAGAAAACCTGATTGTCGCCGTCCCGCGCAACAAAGTCGGCCCCGACGACACCAATCAATCCGTCATGCCCGTTTACGCCGCGCCGTACCTCGGCGCGCAGGCGCAGATTTTCGCCCGCCTCGTACTGGACAAATCCGCCGACTTCGAATGTGAAATCGACTTCAGGAAGTGCGCCGCCGACATCGGCAGAAGATCGCTTGCCCTCCAGTCCCAGCGATGGGCCAATTGACAGCCCATCGTTTCTGAAGATTGCAAAACCAAAGCTTTCATCCGGTGCTTCAAACGTGAATTCCTCCCCATCTCTCGCACGCGAGATGTCCATCAACGGTCTGATCGATGTCTTGTCGGAGCCGGGATAGCTGGGCACGAATTGCGGACCGATCGCGATCCGCGTACGTTTTTCCCCCCGGTCTTGATCCTGCGCCGATGCGCCCACCGGAATTGCGAGCACAGCGGCGGCACAAGCGGAGGCAAAAAAAGTAGCGGCGGTACGGTTGATCATGGTCTGGTTCCGTTATGGGGCGAAGTGTGCGGCGCGCAGTTTCCCGTTCGCGCATTTGATGAAGCAACTGACGATCCTAATGGCAGTTCCTGTTCCGGGCCACCAATCATTCGAAGATCGGCTGTATCTCTAATGTATCCGCGCGCAGTTTGCACCCGCTGCAAAGCGCTGTCCCTCCGGCAGCCCATTCCTTTCCGCAGCCCTGTCCCTTCCACAGTTAAGCACGATGCCCGCTTGCGGCGATGGCGCCGGCTACCCATATCGGAAGTCAACCACGCGCCGATGCGCGCCCGCGCGCTGCGTCCCCACGAACCGCGCCTTGATATATGGACTGCCTGAAATGAAACTTTTCCCTCTTCTTCCCTTGCGTGACATCGTCGTGTTTCCGGGCATGGTCGTACCGCTTTTCGTGGGCCGGGATAAATCGGTGGCCGCGCTGGAATCGGCGATGCAATCGAGCAAGGATATATTCCTTCTTTCGCAGCTTGATCCCGGCTGCGATGATCCCGAACGCGACGATTTATACGATGTCGGCGTTGTCGCACAGGTTTTGCAGTTGCTCAAATTGCCCGATGGTACCGTGCGTGTGCTGGTCGAAGGGACGCAGCGCGCCACGCTCGAATCGCTGCGCGAAGAAGGCGGTTTCGATGTCGCGCAGGTCGATATCCCGGAGCCCGAGACCGCGGGTGGCAGCGAAGTCACCGCAATGATGCGGACGGTGGTCAGCCAGTTCGGTGAATACGCGAAGCTGAACAAGAAAGTCGGCGATGATGCAGTGTCCGATCTGGGCGATATCGATGATGCCGGACAACTGGCCGATGCGATTGCCGCGTCGATCAACGCCAAGGTTACCGACAAACAGGCGCTGCTGACCGAGAGCGATCCACTCAAACGGCTCGAAATGGTTTTTTCCTTTATGGAAGGCGAATTGTCCGTCCTGCAGGTTGAGCGCAAAATTCGCGGCCGGGTAAAGCGCCAGATGGAAAAGACCCAGCGCGAATATTATCTGAACGAACAGATGAAGGCGATCCAGTCCGAGCTTGGCGGCGAGGGTGAGGACGGCGACGAGCTGGGCGAGCTGCAAAAGAAAATCGACACGATGAAGCTGTCGAAAGAAGCCAGGGACAAGGCCAATGCCGAACTGAAGAAGCTGAAGGCCATGCAGCCGATGAGCGCCGAGGCGACCGTTATCCGGAACTATCTGGACATTCTGCTGGGTTTGCCATGGGGCAAGAAAAGCAAGGTCAAGAAAGACATTGGCGAAGCGCAAAAGGTGCTCGACGAAGATCACTACGCGCTCGACAAGGTCAAGGACCGGATCATCGAATATCTCGCGGTGCAGGCGCGGACGAACAAGCTCAAAGGCCCGATCTTGTGCCTGGTGGGCCCGCCGGGCGTCGGCAAAACCTCGCTGGGAAAATCGATTGCGCGCGCGACCGGGCGTGAGTTCATTCGCCAGTCGCTGGGCGGCGTGCGTGACGAGGCTGAAATCCGCGGACACCGCCGGACCTATATCGGCTCGTTGCCAGGTAAGATCGTAACCAATCTGAAAAAGGCGGGGAAGAGCAATCCGCTGTTCCTGCTCGACGAGATCGACAAGCTGGGACAGGATTTTCGCGGTGACCCCGCATCGGCGCTGCTCGAGGTGCTCGACCCTGAACAGAATTCGAAATTCCAGGACCACTATCTGGAACTCGATCTCGATCTGTCGGACATCATGTTCGTGACGACCGCCAACAGCCTCAATCTGCCGCAGCCGCTGCTCGACCGGATGGAGATCATCAGGCTTGAAGGTTACACCGAAGATGAAAAGGTTGAAATTGCGAAGCGTCACCTGATCGCGAAGCAGATCGAAGCGCACGGACTGGCTGATGGCGAGTTCGAACTGACCGAAGACGCCTTGCGCGATCTTATCCGCTATTACACGCGTGAGGCCGGGGTCCGGACACTTGAACGCGAAATTGCGCGGCTGGCGCGCAAGGCGCTGCGCAAAATTCTCGAGAAGGAAGTGACCAGCGTCACGGTTACGCCGGACAATCTTGGCGACTTCGCCGGTGTGCGCAAATTCAAACACGGCATGAGCGAAGACGAGGCCGAGGTCGGTCTGGTTACCGGCCTTGCATGGACCGAAGTAGGCGGTGAATTGCTGTCGATCGAAAGCGTGACGACACCGGGCAAGGGTGAGATAAAAACCACCGGCAAATTGGGCGATGTAATGAATGAAAGCATCGCGGCAGCGTTCAGCTTTGTAAAGGCGAGGGCACCCGCCTACGGGATCAAGCCGTCGATTTTCCAGCGCAAGAACATCCATATCCATTTGCCCGAAGGGGCTGTGCCAAAAGACGGGCCGAGCGCGGGTATCGGGATGGTCACGTCAATCGTCTCGACGCTGACCGGAATTGCCGTCCGGCCGGATGTGGCGATGACGGGCGAGGTCACGTTGCGCGGCCGCGTCCTGCCGATCGGCGGTCTTAAAGAGAAACTGCTGGCGGCGCTTCGCGGCGGCATCAAAACCGTGCTCATCCCCGAAGATAACGTCAAGGATCTCGCTGAAATACCGGATAAGGTCACCTCAGGGCTGGAAATTATCCCGGTCGGCCATGTCGATGAAGTTCTGGCGCGCGCGCTTATGGCGATCCCGGCTCCGATCGAGTGGACCGAGGCGGATGATCTGGCGAGCCAGCCGTCACATGGCGGCGTCGACGGCGGAGGCATTCCGACATCCCATTGATATTGCTGCAACGCAGCGAATCGGACCAGGCTTTGCCGATCAAATTCGGGTGAGACCGGCGGTTTGCCGCTGGCGAGGCCCTTCGCATTCGAAAAAATCCTGCAAAAGCGACGAAGTGACGGGATTCTGGGTGATTTGCCTTTGACAGCCACCGAAAATATCTTTCAACTCAAAGCCCATTGCTGATCACCTTCAGCAGTTCTCAAATTTCTATTTTCCAGGGGGATCCCGAATGAACAAGAACGACCTGATCAGTGCTGTTGCTGAATCCAGCGGCCTGTCCAAAAGTGATGCCGCAGGCGCAGTTGAGGGCGTGTTTGGCTCGATCCAGAAATCGCTTTCGAAAGGTGACGAAGTGCGCCTTGTCGGATTCGGAACATTCTCGGTCGCGCGGCGCAAGGAATCGACCGGCCGCAACCCGCGGACGGGCGAACCCATGACGATCAAGGCATCGAACCAGCCAAAGTTCAAGGCCGGCAAAGGCCTGAAAGACGCCGTCAACTGACGCATGTCCGATAAATCATGATTACCGGCGCCGCATCCTGACCGCAGGGTGCGGCGTTTTCTTTTTGCTCCAAAGGGGTGTGTCACCCGCTAGGCGGGTTCGCCGGAACGGGTCGCCACGGCATAGAGCGCCACCGCGGCGGCGTTCGACACGTTCAGACTTTCGACGGCACTGGAAATCGGGAGGCGGGCGAGCGCATCACAGTGCGAGGCAATATTCGCCCGCATTCCCGGCCCTTCGGCACCCAGAACCAGCGCAATCGGACCTGCCGCCATCGCTTCGGATAATGTGGCTTCGGCTTCACCTGCCAGGCCGATCCGCCAATATCCGGCGTTGGCAATATCTTCCAGCGCACGTGCCAGATTGACCACGCGCACCCATGGCACCGTATCCAGCGCACCCGAGGCAGATTTAGCCAACGTTCCGGATTCGGGCGGCGCGTGCCTGTCCTGCGTGATTACGGCAGCCGCCCCAAACGCCGCGGCAGACCGGATTATGGCGCCGACATTATGCGGGTCGGTGACCTGATCCAGCACCACCAGCGGACGGCCGGCTTGGGCCGACATAACATCTTCCAGGTGAACTTCGTCAAGCGGCGAGCATTCCAGTACCAGGCCCTGATGCGGCGCGTCGCGTGCCACCAGGCGGCCGAGATCGGGCGCTGAGGCGTATTCGACCGGAAACCCTTCAGGCAATTCGCCGTCCAGCGATTCTATGCCTTCTTTGGTTGCCCACAGCTTTTGGTGATTGCGGTCCGGGTTTCGCAGTGCCGCCTCGACTGCGTGGCGGCCCCACAGCCGCACCTGGCCTGTGCTTGCCCTGCCGCTTCCGCGCCCGCCTTGCATACGGCCTGCGCGGCCCCTTAGCGCGCGCTTGCGTTCGCCTTTTGCCATCATCGTTCCTGTCTGAAATGCCGGTTCGTTTACCCTCTGCCAGCGAGGCAGTTGACAGGCAAGCCTCGCTTCGCCATTGACCCGCGCACTCGGCTTGGCAGGCTCGTTTCGGCGGGCCGTCAGAAATGGCCCGATTATGTCGGGCCAGCTCATCGAAGTGATGTGGACAGGTGGCCGAGTGGTTAAAGGCAGCAGACTGTAAATCTGCCCGCGCAAGCGTACGCTGGTTCGAATCCAGCCCTGTCCACCATCACTGCGATCGCCCCCACATCACGCCGGAAGTATGCGGGACAGCTGTTTTTGGAGCGGCGCGTACAGATGGGTGGTGGTGTATTTTGGCAACTCTTCATCAGTATTGTTAAGCAACCTAGCAACGACCGATTGCTGCAGGACTCTGTCCTATGCTTATATGATTGTAAGCCATTCCGTGTATGGCTTTAATAGAAAATATCACAGACGGTAAAAATGCCGCTTTTGGGAGAGAACCGCGATGAAATCTGTACTTTTACGAACCACCGGAATTGCCATGGCGGCTGGTCTGCTTGCGGCCTCTGGCAATGCAATGGCGCAGGATGCTGCCGCTGGCGGTCCGGACGCTTCCAATCTTGAAGATAGCGACGTGATCATCGTAACGGCCAACCGGCGTGCGCAGGATGTGCAAGACGTGCAGATCGCCGTGACGGCGGTCGATGCCGTGACGCTTGAACGTCAGGGCGTTGATAACATTGTCGAAGTTACCGATGTCGCCCCAAGCTTTTCCAGCTCTACCGCCCAAGTGGCATCGGGCTCGGTCGTATTGCGGATCCGCGGTGTCGGGACAACGTCGAACAATATCGGCTTCGAAAGTGCCGTGGGTATTTTCGTTGACGGTGCATATCAATCGCGACCTGGCGTTGCACTGTCCGAATTTGTCGATGTCGAGCGACTGGAAGTCCTTCGCGGACCACAAGGCACTCTGTTTGGCCGGAACACTTCAGCCGGTGCGCTCAGCATTACCAACAAACGCCCGGATTTGAATGATTTTGGCGGCTTTGCAAACGCATCATACGGCAATTTCGATCAGATAAGCCTTCAAGGCGCGGTCAATGTCCCGATTGTGCAGGATTCAGTCGCGGTCCGACTGACCGGAGCTTTTCGTAAGCGTGACGGATTTCTGACCGTTGTCGATGCCGCAGGAAACGCTTTCGATGACACGAACGATGTAGAACAATATATTGTGCGTGGTCAGATCGGATTTGAAACCGAAGGCGGTATCAAGGGACGTCTGATCGCCGATTATTCAAACAGCACCAGCAGTTGTTGCGGGGCAATCGAACTGTTCGAATCCCCGGTAATCGCGGCAGGCGCCTATGCCGCAGTTGGCTTGCCAAGGAATGGCGGTAATGGTCAGGACTTCGTTTCCAGGAACCGGTTCGGCCAGGCCGAGTTCGAGCGGGCAGCAGACAATCGCCAGGTTTCGCTGAATTTCGCACCCGAAGCGGATGTCGACAATTACGGCGTCACCGGAGAAGTAGAGTTACCGCTCAGCGATAACGCAGACCTGATCTTTATTGGTTCATACCGCAAATATGACGCGCTTGAGCGTTATGACAGCGACTTTACAGCGTTGGATATTTTCAACGTTGACCCGCTGCTGACCGAGATCGAAACCTACACTGCCGAATTGCGACTGCAAGGCGACGCTGCTGACGGCCGATTGAATTATATGGTCGGCGGATATTATTCTGACGAGCAGATCAATACGCAGGTAACCTTCCTTCTGGGTCAGGATTACGGCGAAAATGTAGGAGCCGCGTTCTTTGGCGGTGCGTTTGGTCCAAATCCGTTGACGAGCTTTACCGGTGTCGATCCTGCGGGAACGGTCACCACAAACGCCTTCAATCAGAGCGCGCAAAGCTACTCTGTATTTACCCATAATTCGTTCGAGATCGCGGAAGGTCTGGAGATAACACTGGGGGCGCGTTACTCATGGGAGGACAAAGAAGGTGGCTTTGATCAAATAGCAACCAATAACCAGATTTGTCCTGCATCGGCTGCGGGTATCTTGAATGGCTCTATTCCCGGTGCATTCGTGCCGGCATTCGTCGGTCTGGGCTGCTTCGGTTTCGCGGCTCCGGCCGATCTGCCAGCGTCGGCTGTTCTTCCGCTGGTGCGCACCTTCGATGCAAACTTCAATGACGAAGAATTGATCTATACGGCGAAAATCGGCTATGCGTTTGCAGCGCCGGTAAATGTCTATGCCAGCTTCACCCATGGGTACAAATCAGGCGGTATCAACCTTGATACCACTGCTGCGGTAGCCGGGGCCGATCCGACATTTAAATCCGAAGAAGTGGACGCGTACGAGATTGGCCTCAAGGCCAAACTGCTGGATAACCGGGTTACGCTGAACCTTGCGGGTTTCCGTGAGGAGTTCAGCAATTTCCAGGTGCTTGAATTTACCGGCACAGCCTTCCAGACATTCAATGTTCCGAAAGCGATTTCTACCGGTGTCGAGCTTGAAACGGTCATTCGTCCAAGTGACGAGCTGTCGATCAATGGCGGGCTCACAGTGCTTGATGCACGATATCCGGACGATTGTTCCGGGGACTCATTGCTCATAACGGTGAATTCACTGTGCGGAAACGATCTTACAAATGCCCCGAATATCGTTGCTGTATTGGGCGCGACTTACGAGAAGAATTTCAGCGCTGACTGGGACTTCTTCCTTGCGGGTCAAGTGCGCATGGAATCAGATCAACGCACATCGACCCAAGCGATTGTGCCACCTACTGCCGCTCAAGTGACTGCTCTTGGACTTCAGGGCGCGATTGATGCGGCTCCGCTCATTGTGGCGGACGTTCAGGACGGAAGCATTTTCGCCAATGTGCGTGCCGGTTTCGGACGGGCTGACGATAGTCTCGCGATTGAATTTTGGGTCAATAACCTGACCGACCGTGTGACACGGGGCGTTACCTTCAACACGACGTTGCGTAGCACTGGCGCCAACAACTCGCGTTCCGCTTTCACTCTGCAGCCGCGCACTTACGGTGTAACGGTGCGTACCAAGTTCTAAGGTTTATCCCGCAGAATTCATTGTAAAACCAAAGCAGGGGCCGCTTGCATATCGCAGGCGGCCCCTTTCTTTTGCCACGTTGATTGTTGCCGCTGGGCCTCCTCCGCATTAGGAACCCGACTATGCAAGCAACACATCCTCCCGTTATTTCTTCGACCGGTCTGTTTACCCCTTGGGAAAGCATTTCCAACGGCGAGCTGGTCGAAAGTTTCAATGCCTATGTCGAAAAATTCAATCACGAAAATGCCGCCGGGATAGAGGCGGGTGAGGTCGAGGCACTATCTCCGAGCTCGGTGGAATTTATCGAGAAAGCCAGCGGGATAAAGTCGCGCTACGTGATGGACAAGGCATCTGTGCTCGACCCTGAAACGATGTGTCCGCGGCTTCCCGAACGCAGCAATGACGAAAATTCGGTAATGGCCGAAATCGGTGTCAACGCGGCCAGGCAGGCAATGGCGCAGGCTGGCCGTGATGCTGCCGATATCGATGCAGTCCTTTGCGCGGCATCCAACATGCAGCGTGCGTATCCGGCGATGGCAATCGAAATCCAGCAAGAGCTTGGCATCGACGGGTTCGGTTTCGATATGAATGTTGCCTGCTCGTCTGCCACCTTCGGCATCCAGACAGCTGCCGATTACATCCGGTCGGGCAATGCGCGGTCGGTGCTGGTGGTCAGTCCTGAAATAACCTCGGGCCATTTGAACTGGCGCGACCGGGACAGTCATTTCATTTTTGGCGACGTCGCCACAGCCGTGCTGGTCGAAAGCAAGGATATGGCCCCGGCAGCGCATTGGGACATTCTGGGCACCAAGCTCAAGACCGTGTTTTCCAACAACATCCGCAATAATTTCGGATTTCTCAACCGGACCCATCCCGGTACCGCCAACGATGCCGACAAGCTGTTCGTGCAAGAGGGGCGCAAGGTTTTCAAGGAAGTGGTGCCGATGGTGGCAGCCATGATAGTCGAAGAGGCTGAGCGGCTGAACATTGAACCTTCGTCGTTGCGGCGGATGTGGCTGCATCAGGCCAATGCAGGAATGAACCGGCTTATCGCGCAAAAGGTGCTGGGTCATGATGCGAGCGAAGACGAAAGCCCCACAGTGCTTGATACGTATGGCAATACGTCCAGCGCCGGATCGATTATCGCGTTTCACAAACACAACAGCGATCTGGCGCATGATGACGTCGGTCTGATCTGCAGTTTTGGTGCGGGCTATTCGGCAGGAACGGTGTTCGTCCGCAAGGTTGCCTGATCTGGTTGCGAGACGTCGCGCGCTTGCCGCGCACAGTTGTAATCCCTAGGTACATAAAGATGGCTGGTGACTTATTAGATAATCGCGGACGCGGAGAAGTTGATTGGCAGCTTCCCTCGGTCCACCCTGAAGGGCGGAAATTCGGTCTGATTGCCGTGGGCATCAGTCTGATCTTTCTGCTGCTGCTGGATCTGTCATTCATCGGATGGCCGCTGCTGGCGCTGGCTGGCGGTGTGTTTGCGTTTTTCCGCGATCCCGAACGGGTTGTCCCGCAAAGCGACACGGCAATAATTTCTCCTGCGGATGGGCAGGTTTCGCTGATCAAGGAAGTGCCGCTACCGGCAGAATTGCAGTTGATTGACGAACAGGCCGGAAGCAACCCCCCTGCTGGCCCGGTGACGCGGATTTCCATATTCATGTCCGTTTTCGATGTGCACATCAATCGTGCGCCGATCGGCGGCACCGTGAAGCGCATGGTCTATATGCCCGGTAAATTTCTCAATTCCGACCTCGACAAGGCGAGTGAAGAAAACGAGCGGCAGCACATCATGATCGAACGAAGCGACGGACTGGTGATCGGCTTTACCCAGATCGCCGGTTTGCTGGCGCGCCGCATCGTTCCCTTCGTCAAACCGGGTGATATTCTTGCGGCTGGTCAAAGGGTGGGACTGATCAGGTTCGGCAGCAGGGTCGATGTGTATCTTCCCGCCGGGACCGGGGCAAAAGTGCTTTTAGGTCAAAAAGTTGTTGCCGGAGAGACTGTTCTGGCCGAGGTTGGCGATCAGAAGCTGATCGAGGGTGTAAGCCAATAATGGATGATCTGGGCGAACGGGTAGGCCCCAAAGCTACAGAAGGTGAAGTCCGGAAACGGCGGTTCTCAGGCCGCGGGCTTTCGCTTCGCGCGGTTGTGCCCAATGCAATTACCGCAGCGGCAATGTGTGCTGGTTTGACCGGGATCCGCTTTGCTATTGTTGGCGATTGGGAAAAAAGCCTCTTCGCCGTCATCTTGGCCGGTGTGCTTGACGGTATCGATGGCCGCATCGCGCGGCTGCTGAAAGCGCAATCACGATTCGGTGCGGAATTGGACAGTCTTGCCGATTCGCTTTCTTTCGGTATGGCGCCGGCGCTCATTCTTTATCTTTGGTCGTTGCAGGACTGGCCGCGTTTCGGCTGGTTTGCCTGTCTGGCATTCGCGCTGGCGGCGACATTGCGGCTTGCCCGCTTCAATGCGCAGATCGACGAGGATGATCAGCCGCACAAGTCTGCAGGTTTCCTGACCGGCGTGCCGGCACCGGTAGGGGCGGGATTGGCGTTTTTGCCATTCTATCTCTGGATTGCGACCGGGATCGACGCGTTCCGCGACCCGATCGTCAATGCTGTGTGGATCGCGCTGATGGCGTTTTTCATGATTTCGAACATCGCGACGTTGAGCTGGTCGGCAATCAAGCCGCAGCGAAGTGTCCGCCTGGAAATGATCTTCGGTATAGGTCTGCTGTTTGCCGCGTTGCTAAGCGAGCCCTGGTGGACGCTGGTGGCGATTTGCGCTGCCTATCTGGCGCTGATGCCGCTGGGGATCATGCGTTACAGCCGGGTCAAGCGGCAACGCGAAGCTGCGGGCGCGAAACCACCGGCAGAGCCTGCCGCACTGCCATAGCCGATCCGATACACGTCACCGTTGCCGGTTCAGACCGACCGGAGGCGTTTTCAAAGTGAACCGTGACGCAGCGGGTGTTGCGCAGCGCGGCGTTTGAACGGCGGATCCGGCCATAACTTTTAAACGCACGATAATAACTGTCGGCAAGCGTTGCAGCCGCCAGCAAAGTGATGGCGACAAATCCGGCAGTAAATACAAAAGCGAGCATCGTAATCGTCCTGTTCCGAATATCCGCAAACCTGTTGCCAATCTGTTGACAGCCTGTGGATAGTTAGTGGAGAACACCCAAAAGCCGGCTGTGTTCCAACAATGAAGCCAGTGTTCTCGATTTGTTCTAGGCTGTCAAGTGCAAGCAGAGACGAATTGCATAACAAATGCGCCGAATTGAGGCTGGCTTTCCGTCACAACAGCCGCTAGGTGACGCTCGCCTTGCGCAGATTCGGCCGATTCTGGCCATTTCGAACCAGGCATATGCCCTCGGGCAAATTCACATGGAAAGCGCACATACCGGTGCTGATGCGGGATCTCCGCTGATAGTTCCTGCTTTCCAGAGGTATAACCGGAAGGAATTTACTTATGGCGGCACCTACCGTCACGATGCAGCAATTGATCGAGGCCGGATCGCATTTCGGCCACCAGACCCACCGCTGGAACCCGCGTATGAAGCCGTATATTTTCGGCGCGCGTAACGGTGTCCACATCATCGACCTGTCGCAGACCGTACCGCTGTTCGCACGCGCTCTCGATTTTGTTGCCGCGACCGTAAAGTCGGGCGGCAAGGTTCTGTTCGTGGGCACGAAGCGTCAGGCGCAGGAGCCTATCGCAGAAGCTGCCCGCGCTTCGGGCCAGCATTTCGTCAACCATCGCTGGCTGGGCGGGATGCTCACCAACTGGAAGACGATTAGCGGTTCGATCAAGCGTCTCAAGACGCTTGAAGAGCAGCTTGGCGGCGAAATGTCCGGCCTTACCAAGAAAGAAACGCTCCAGTTGACGCGCGAACGCACGAAACTGGAACTTTCGCTTGGCGGTATCCGCGACATGGGCGGCATTCCCGACGTGATGATCGTGATCGACGCAAACAAGGAAGAGCTCGCCATCAAGGAAGCCAACGTGCTTGGTATTCCGGTGATCGCCGTGCTCGACACCAATGTCGATCCAAGCGGTATTGCATTCCCGATTCCGGGTAATGACGATGCGGCCCGCGCGATTCGCCTCTATTGTGAAGCGATCAGCCAGGCAGCCCGCAAGGGCGGCGATCAGGGTGTGGCCGATTCGGGTGTCGACATCGGCGCCATGGAAGCCCCGCCAGCAGAAGCCGCTACCGAAGCTTGAGGCGTTTGCGCCTCGCCCTTCGAACAGGGCGGCGCGGCCCCACTTACAGAACAACTGGTGCGCCGGACCACAACTGGTTCGGCGCCCTTCACTTTTTGAAAAAGGACACGAGAGATGGCTGCATTTTCAGTCGCTGACGTAAAAACACTGCGCGAAAAAACCGGCGCGGGCATGATGGACGCCAAAAAAGCGCTGACCGAAGCTGGCGGCGACATCGAAGCCGCGGTCGATGCCTTGCGTGCCAAGGGTCTTGCCACCGCACAGAAGAAATCGAGCCGCACCGCTGCAGAAGGCCTGGTCGGCGTTGCAGTCGAAGGCACGAAGGGCGTTGCCGTCGAAGTGAATTCGGAAACCGATTTCGTTGCGAAGAACGACCAGTTCCAGTCTTTCGTGCGCAACACCACCACCGCCGCACTTGGCGTGGCCGGTGATGATGTCGAAGCGCTTAAGGGTGCTGCCTATCCCGGCGGCGGCACGGTTGCCGACAAACTGACCGACAATGTCGCGACGATCGGTGAAAACCAGCAGGTCCGCCGGATGAAGACCGTTTCTGTTTCCAGCGGAATGGTCGTTCCCTACATCCACAATGCTGCGGCGCCCAACCTCGGCAAAATCGGCGTTCTGGTTGCGCTTGAAAGCGAAGCGGGTGCCGACGTGCTCGAACCGCTTGGCAAACAGCTGGCCATGCATATCGCCGCCGCTTTCCCGCAGGCGCTGAATGCCGACGGTCTCGACGCCGAACTGATCGCGCGCGAGCGCGCTATCGCTGCGGAAAAGGCTGCCGAAAGCGGCAAGCCCGAAAACGTGCAGCAAAAGATGGTCGAAGGTGCGGTAAGCAAGTTCGCCAAGGAAAATGCGCTTCTGAGCCAGCTGTTCGTGATGGATAACAAGACACCCATCGCCCAGGTTGTCGAACAGGCGGGCAAGGAAGCCGGTTCCGCAATCGTGCTGAAGGATTATGTCCGCTTCCAGCTGGGTGAAGGCATCGAGAAGGAAGAAAACGACTTCGCCGCAGAAGTCGCGGCTGCTGTTGGCGGCTAAAGAAACCGAACATTCGTCATTCCTGCGTTCGCGGGAGCGACAAAAGTTTTGCTGGACAGTATGGCCGCCGGATCCTCTCGGGTCCGGCGGCCTTTTTGTGCCTGAAGGCCGGTTGGTCCCGGCGCGGTAAAATTGCGCCAGGGTTACACTAGTTACACCCTGTAACTCTACCGATTAACCCTTAAACATCTGAAACGATTGTTTATTCTTTAGGGTGACAGATTTCGTGGTTTTGCGCAAATCGCGAAAAAGACATAAATGTCCCCAAAGTTGCGCGTGCCGTGATCGATATCCGACAATGAGAAAGAACGCAGCATCCGTAGCGGCTGAACCGGATGTAGGAAAACGGGTTCCGCCTCCATCCCGCCATCCAAACGCTGACCGGGGATAGGCCGCCCCGGCAAACCTTCGTTCGGGCGGTTGCGAGGTATCTTCGCCTGCATCGGGACGGCTGGCTTGGCAGCGTGTATCCGGCGGCCCTATGCTACGCTGCCTGCCGCCTGTGCGCTGGACTGGCAGCACGCGATATTCGCAGCGTTGAGGGGTAAAACATATGTCCGCCCGGCTTGTCGAGATATTTATCCCGGAAACAATGGTCACGCAACTGGAGGAAATGCTGCCGCGCCATTGCCGGCGGTTCTGGCGTGAGACGGTGCCCGGTAGCCAGGAAAAATACAGCTGTATCGTGCAACAACGGTACGCCGAACGCCTACTGAGTGAACTGGATGCGGTGTTCGGGTCTGTGCCCAATTTTACCGCCTATGTCGCGCAGCTCGAAGCGGTCCTGCCGCCTGTCGCGGAAACGGCAGAGACGGAATTAGCCGGTCCCGGCGCGCTGCGCCCGCCCACCGCCATCGAACGGTTTTTCAGTCGTGACCGGATCAGCACCGACGAACTTTATGACGATATCGAGGAAAGCCTGCACATAACCCCCAGCTATTTGCTGACGGTGGTCTTGTCGTCGATAATCGCCGGTTTGGGTATGCGTAGCGGCCAGACCGCGGTTGTGATCGGCGCGATGATAATTGCCCCGCTGCTGGGGCCGACCATGGGCGTCGCCCTGGCTGCGACTGTCGGCAACCGGGCGCTGGGATGGAAAGCGGCCGGAACGCTTCTGGCGGGCGCGCTGTTTGCAGTAGCGGGGGGCATTGTGGTCGGGCTGTCGGTGACCATCGATCCGCTTGTTCCCGAATTGCAAAGCCGCACGGTCGTGCAGGCTGCCGATATTGCGCTGGCGCTCGCGTGCGGTGCAGCAGGTGTTCTGGCGTTCAGCCGCGGCGCTTCGCTGACACTGGTGGGGGTTATGGTCGCCGTTGCTCTGGTCCCCCCGCTTGCAGCCACCGGCATTTTTCTGGGAACCGGCGAACCCGCCGTGGCGGCAAATGCACTGTTCCTGTTCGCGATCAATCTGGTGTGCGTCAATGTAGCGGGAATCGTGATGTTCCTGATTCAGGGATTGCCGCCCAAAAACTGGCGCGTGACAAGCGGGATACTGGCGGCCTGGATAGTGATCCTGCTGCTGCTGGCATCGATGATGGCGGGACGGCTGGTATTCGGCGTCGGCGTTGGCGCCGGCGTTGGCGTCGGCGTCGGGCTCGGCACACTGGACACCGCCGGGCGCAATGCAGTGGGCGCCGACTGGTTGGGCGTCATTACTCCACAGGCTTTCCCTTTGCGCCTGCGCGGCCATGCGGCTAAGGAACGCCGCAACCTGAAACCAGTTGGATTCTCCTCGCCCTATGTCAACGCCAGCCACAGATCCCGGATATAAACGCATCCTGCTCAAACTGTCAGGCGAAGTGCTGATGGGTGAACAGGATTACGGGATCGACCCGGCCTATGTCGCGCGGCTTGCCGAAGAAGTGAAAGCGGCAAAGGATACCGGACTTGAAATCTGTCTGGTGATCGGCGGCGGCAATATCTTTCGCGGTGTTGCGGGCGCAGCGCGCGGGCTGGACCGCACCACCGGCGATTATATGGGTATGTTGGCGACCGTGATGAACGCGCTGGCGATGCAAAATGCACTCGAGCAGGCGGGCGTCCCCACGCGCGTTCAATCGGCCATCCCGATGTCTTCCGTGTGCGAGCCTTACATCCGCCGCCGCGCCGAACGGCATCTCGAAAAAGGCCGCATCGTGATTTTTGCCGCGGGAACGGGCAATCCGTTTTTCACCACCGATACGGGCGCTGCCCTGCGCGCTGCCGAAATGGGCTGCGACGCGCTGCTGAAAGGGACAAGCGTGGACGGGGTTTACGACAGCGATCCCAAAACCAACCCCGACGCCAAACGCTTCGATGAAATCACTTACAGCCGCGTGCTGAACGACAATCTGAAAGTTATGGACGCGACCGCCGTTGCGCTGTGCCGCGAAAACAGTATTCCGATCGTGGTGTTCTCGATCCGTGAAAAGGGTAATGTCGTGCGCGTGATTGGCGGCGGAGGGGTCCAGACCATCGTAAAAGAGACACAGAGCAAGGAAGCCTGAGCATGGCCAAATACGATAAATCCGACATTGATCGCCGCATGACTGGCGCTGTCGAAGCATTGAAAAGCGATCTGGGCGGTTTGCGTACCGGGCGCGCCAACACCACGCTGCTCGATCCGGTGATGGTTGAGGTTTACGGCGCGCTGATGCCGCTCAACCAGGTTGCGACGGTCTCGGCGCCCGAACCGCGGATGCTCAGCGTGCAGGTGTGGGACAAGGGCAATGTGGTCCAGGTGGAAAAAGGCATCGCCAAGGCGGGCCTCGGGCTCAACCCCATGACCGATGGGCAGAATGTGCGCTTGCCGATCCCCGATCTGACCGAAGAACGCCGCAAGGAATTGTCGAAGCTGGCGGGTCAATACGGCGAAAAAGCCAAGATCGCCGTTCGTAACGTGCGCCGCGATGCGATGGAATCGCTCAAGGACGATGAAAAGGCCAAAGAAATCTCCGAAGACGACCGCAAGCGTCTGGAAGATGAAGTCCAGAAAATGACCGACAAATATGTCGCTGAAATCGACGTTGCTTCGGAGCATAAAGAAAAGGAAATCATGACCCAGTGAGGGTGATGGGAGCCTGGAACTGAACATGGCGGAGGCAAGCTCGGACAGCGTGCGCGCACGCCACGTCGCGATCATCATGGATGGTAACGGGCGCTGGGCGAAACAGCGCCATCTGCCGCGCGCGATGGGGCATCAGCGCGGTGTGGAAGCGGTGCGCAAACTGGTCCGCAGTGTCGAGGGAATGGGTATCGATTGCCTTACGCTCTATGCGTTTTCCTCCGAAAACTGGAAGCGTCCGGCAGACGAGGTCAGTGACCTGATGGGGATGCTGCGCAAGTTCATCAAATCGGACCTGCCGGAATTTATCGCCAATGATGTGAAGCTGAAAATTATCGGTGATTACAAGGCTCTGGAGCCGGATATTGTCACGCAGCTTGAGGATGCTCTGGAGCGTACATCGAAAGGTTCGCGGACCCTGGCGGTAGCACTGAATTACGGATCGCAGGACGAAATCGTGCGCGCCGCGGCAAAGGCCGCCAGCGCGGGTGACATTACCGCTGAAAGCATCGCCGCCAATCTCGATACTGCCGATCTGCCGCCGCTCGACCTGCTGATCCGCACCAGCGGTGAAGTCAGGCTGTCGAACTTCCTGTTGTGGCAGGCCGCCTATGCCGAAATGATGTTTGTGGACGAATTGTGGCCCGATTTCACACCCGGACATCTGCAAGCGGCGCTCGACCGGTTTGCCGGCAGGGAGCGGCGATATGGCGGACGATAATATCGCGCCCGAAGTAAACGGGCCGGAAGCGGCCGCTCGGGCGAAAAAGAATGTCGATCTGCCGGTTCGCGCAGCATCGGCGGTGGTTATGCTGGGCCTGGCAATCGCGGCGATCTGGCTGGGCGGCAACTGGCTTAAAGGCTTTATCGTGCTGGTGGCGCTGGCCTGTTTCGTGGAATACGTGCTGCTGGTGGTAAAGGCGACCGGCAATATCCCGTACCGGCTGGCAGGTCTGATTGCGGGCGGCGTATATATCGGCCTGGCAGCCGGCGCTTTGCTGGGCTTCAGCGCGCAACAGTTGTTGCTCGTGCTCGGCACCGTCATTGCCACGGATACGGGGGCTTATTTTTCGGGCCGGGCTATTGGCGGGCCGAAGATCGCGCCGCGCATCAGTCCTTCCAAGACGTGGGCCGGATTATGTGGCGGGATGCTGGCGGCTGCGGTGTGGCTGGCTGGCGGCATCTACGTCATCATGTCGCTTGGCGATGCGGCTTCACCAACCAGCCATGTGTTGCCCTTTGCGATTGGCGGCGCGGTTCTGGCGGTTGCGGCGCAAGCCGGCGATTTCTTTGAAAGCTGGCTGAAACGCAAGGCGGGTGCGAAGGATTCGTCACGGCTCATTCCGGGCCATGGCGGCGTGTTTGACCGGGTTGACGGACTGCTCCCGGTTGCGCTGATCGCCGCTGCGGCGATGAGCTTCATGCCTTGACCCGTTCGCTCTCCATCCTTGGCGCGACGGGTTCGGTCGGCACTTCGACGCTGGATCTGATCCGCAGCAACCGCGATGCGTGGCGCGTCAAGGCGCTGACCGCCAATTCCAGCGTCGATGATCTGGCCGCGATGGCGCGCGAATTCGGCGCGGAAATCGCCGTGGTCGCCGACGAAAGCAAAGTTTCCCGATTGCGCGAGGCCCTGTCCGGCACGCCGATCAAGGTCGCTGGCGGCACCGCAGCCCTTTGCGAAGCTGCAGCGATGCGCGCGGATGTCACCGTGGCGGCAATCGTGGGCTGTGCCGGGCTGGCGCCCACGATGGCAGCGATAGAGCAGGGCGGGACCGTCGCGCTGGCCAACAAGGAAGCGCTGGTTTCTGCCGGCGATGTGATGATCGCCGCGGTTGCAAGACATGGCGCGACCCTGCTGCCTGTCGATAGCGAGCATAATGCGATTTTCCAGTGTCTGGCGGGCGAAGATCTGGCCAACGTGCGCTGGATCACGCTGACTGCCAGTGGCGGCCCGTTCCGCACCTGGACGCACGAACAGCTGAAATGTGCCACGCCGCAGCAGGCCGTGGCGCATCCCAATTGGGACATGGGAGCCAAAATCAGTGTCGATTCCGCGACGATGATGAACAAGGGGCTGGAATTTATCGAGGCGCATCATCTGTTTCCTGTCGGGCTGGATCACTTGCGGATCATCGTCCATCCGCAATCGGTGGTGCATTCGATGGTCGAATACCGCGACGGGTCCACGCTGGCGCAGCTTGGGCCGTCCGACATGCGCGTGCCAATCGCCTCAACGCTGGCGTGGCCGTCGCGGATGGAAACCGATATTGCGCCGATGGATCTGGCAGCCATCGGATCACTGGACTTCGAACCGACTGACGAGGCGCGGTTCCCCGCCACGCGGTTGGCGCGCGAGGCAATCAGGGCAGGCGGTGCAGCCCCGGCTGTGCTAAATGCAGCCAACGAGGTTGCGGTGGCCGCGTTTCTGTCCGGTCAGATCGGGTTCACGCGGATTGCCGCAGAGGTGGAACGCAATCTTGAAGCGACTGGCGAATGCGCGCCGGCCAATCTCGAAGAGGTATTGGCGCTGGACGCCATGACGCGTAAACGCGCCGCTGAAATGCTGGAGACGAACTGAGTGATCGAAGCTGTTCCCAATGTACCTGTCTGGATGATGGTGCTGGGCTTTCTGCTTGTGCTGGGCCCGCTGGTGACTGTGCACGAGTTGGGGCATCTGCTGGTCGGGCGGGTGTTCGGGATCAAGGCCGATGCGTTTTCGATCGGTTTTGGCAAGGAACTGTGCGGCTGGAATGACAAGCGCGGGACGCGGTGGAAAGTTTCGGCGCTGCCGCTGGGCGGCTATGTCCAGTTCGCCGGAGACATGAACCCCGCCAGCATCCCCGACGATGCGGCGGCGGCAAAATTCACCCGGCAGGAACGCGCAGAAGCCTTCCAGTTTCAGCCGCTATGGCAGCGGGCGCTGGTTGTTGCGGCCGGGCCGGCGACAAATTTTCTTGTCGCAATCGCCATCCTTGCATCCTTCAATTATGCTTACGGCAGGCTGGAAGTCGCGCCGGTCGTCAAAGGAGTGGTTGAGGGTAATGCAGCGGCGGAAATCGGGATCAAGGCAGGTGACCGGTTTGTCGAACTCGACGGCGAGCCGGTTGGCAGCTTTGAAGATGTCCGTTCGGTTGTGGTCCAGAATCCTGGCGAAACGCTGAAGCTGAAAATGGATCGCGGCGGGGAAACCATCGATCTGGATTTCACGATACCCACGATTGTCGAACGCGACCGCTTCGGAAACGAATTTCGCATCGGTCGGCTTGGCGTTTATTCGGTGCTGGGGGAATATTTCGATGTCGGTCCGTTTGAAGCGGTTGGTCTGGCTGTAACGCAAACCGGTGATATCGTTGTGATGATGGTCAACGGCATCTGGCAGATCATCACCGGGAGGCGGCCGATCAGCGAGCTGGGCGGCCCGATTAAAATCGCCAAATTCAGCGGTGAACAGCTGAGCCTGGGGTGGCGCGAGTTCACCTATTTCGCGGCGCTCATCTCAATTAACTTGGCATTCATTAACCTGCTGCCAATCCCGGCGCTCGACGGCGGGCACCTGGCTTTTTACGCGGCTGAAGCAGTTCGCCGCAAGCCGGTTGGCGCACGCGGTCATGAATTGGCGTACCGAACCGGCGTTGCCTTTGTACTGGCGCTGATGGTGTTCGTCACAATTAACGATTTGGCCTCGCTCCCGATATTCGGGAGATAATCGGGGAAAGGACGCAAACCGCAACAATTGGCCGCCGCGCCTAGCTTGATTGAGAACCCGCCTTAGGGCAGAGCGCGCACAGTGTGCGCGGCCCGGGTTTCAGGCAAAGGGCGCGTTTGGTTGTTGTTGCTTAAACTGACGGGAATGCCGTGTTGATGATTGGACGGGGAAAGCTCCGCAATTCCGGAAACGGAACAAGTTCACGCATGGCCACGGCCTTGCTTTGCGGCACAGTGCTCGCGGGATTACCCCATGCAGCCTTTGCGCAGGATGCTGCATCGCAGCCGGTTACCGGCCAGCAGCAGACCGCCGCAGCCGTGCAGCAGGACCCGCGTCAGGAAATCATCCAGACGATATCGGTCGCCGGTGCCCAGCGGCTGGAGCCCAATACCATCGTCAGCTATATGCGGCTGCGCGCCGGCCAGCCCTATACGCAGGCAGATGCCGACGAAGCGCTCAAAGACCTTTATGCGACCGAACTGTTTTCGGACGTAACGATCGGTTTCAACAACGGCAATGTGCTGGTTACGGTACAGGAAAACCCGGTCATCAACCGGATTGTGCTGGAAGGTAACAAGCGCCTCAAGGAAGACAAGATCCGGCCCGAGATCAAACTCGCGCCGCGGCAGATTTTCACGCGCTCGAAAGTGCGCGCCGATGTGGCCCGCATTCTGGAGCTGTACAAGCGTCAGGGACGGTTTGCCGCCTCGATCGAGCCGCAGATGGTCATGCTCGACCAGAACCGCGTCGATATCGTGTTCGAAATCAACGAAGGGCCCAAATCAAAGGTCCGCCAGATCAACATCATCGGCAACGAGGCGTTTTCGGACGGCACATTGCGCGGCGAGATGATTACGAAGCAAGCGCGCCTGACTTCGTTCTTCAGTTCGAACAAGACCTATGATCCCGACCGTCTGGCATTCGACCAGCAAAAGCTGCGCCAGTTCTATCTGACTGAAGGTTATGCGGATTTCCGCGTGGTGTCGGCGGTTGCCGAACTGACGCCCGATAATGAAGACTTCATCATCACTTACGTGGTGGAAGAAGGCGAGCGCTATAAATTCGGCGATGTGGCGGTTGAAAGCCAGTTGCGCGATTTTGATAGCGAGCAATTGTCGTCCGGCCTGCCGATGTCCGCCGAAGACTGGTACAATGCCAAGCTGGTTGAAGACACTGTCGAACAGCTGACCGAAGCTGCGGGCGCTTTCGGTTATGCCTTTGCCGATGTCCGGCCGCGGTTTACCCGCAACAAGGAAGATCTGACGATGGACGTCGTCTTCCTGATGGCCGAAGCGCCGCGCGTGTATGTCGAACGGATCGACGTCAACGGAAACACGCTGACGCAGGACAAGGTTATCCGCCGCGAATTCAGGATTGCCGAAGGCGATGCGTTCAATTCGCTGCAAGTGAAGCGTTCGACAAACCGGATTAACGGTCTGGGGTATTTCCAGGAAGGGTTCGAGATTGAACAGCAGCCTGGCAGCGCACCCGACCGGATCGTGCTGGCAGCCAATGTCGAAGAAAAGCCCACTGGCCAGTTGCAACTGTCTGCCGGCTTCTCGAGCTTGGAAAGTTTCATTCTCGCAGGCTCGATCCAGCAGCGGAACTTCCGCGGACGCGGCCAGACAGTAGGCGCGAGCGTCAATTATTCGCGCAATTCGCGTTCTGCCCAGCTGAGCTTTGCCGAACCCTATCTGTTCGACCGGAATATTTCGGCTGGCATCGATGTCTATCGGCGTGATTTCAACAACAATTATTTCAACCGCGATAACGGCGCGACTTACGAACAATCGACCACCGGTTTCCAGCTTCGTGCGGGCGTGCCGATCAGCGAATTTACGTCGGTTATCGGCAGCTACACGCTGAACTTCGACGATGTTACGCTGGATGAAAACCAGTTCTTCCTTGATCTGGACGGTGATGGTGTCCCGACTTGCGAACCGTTGCTTGCGGGCCGTTATCTCTGCGAAGCAATCGGCAAGCGAACCAGTTCGATCCTCGGCCTTACTCTGGCCAACAGCACGCTGAACAGCCGCTTCCGTCCCACTGCCGGACAGAATGTGTCCATCGGTGTCGATTATGCGGGACTGGGCGGTTCGGTCAAATATGTGCGCCTGCGCAGCAAAGCCACCAAATACTGGCAGGTGCTGGGCGATTTCATCTTCTCGCTGCAGGCAGAAGGCGGCGCGATCCGCGGCCTTGAAGACAGGGGCGGTGTCGGGGTCGATGATGTCCGCCTTACCGACCGGTTTTTCCTTGGTGAGCCGCAGATGCGCGGTTTCGACGTTCGCGGTGTTGGGCCGCGGGTAATCCGCCGCCGTCTGATCGGCGTGGATGAAGCCGGGGCGCCGCTTTATGCGCAAAAACGCAGCGAAGGCCTGACCGATGATGCCATCGGCGGCAACGCATATTATCTGGGCCGCGCGGAGCTGGAAATTCCGCTTGGCACCGGCGCCCGCGAACTGGGACTGCGCCCGTCGATATTCCTGGATGTCGGTTCGCTGTTCAGCATTACCGATCCGGTCACGCAATCCAGCCCGTTCCCGGACGGCATCACGTACCAGTTGCGCGACGCGGATGGTCAGCTTCTATTCATTGGTGCTGATGGTATACCCACTACCAGCCCTGTCGATGGCAGCGGCAATGCGCTTGATCCCGTTACGCAGAACATTGCGCCCTTCACCGAGGAATTTGTCGGCGATACATGGAAACCGCGCATTGCGCTGGGAATCGGCATGAACTGGAATTCGCCCTTCGGTCCTTTGCGGATCGACTTTTCGAGAATCCTGTCGAAGCAGGAAGGCGATGACACTAAAGAATTCTCATTTAACGTAGGAACTCAATTCTGATGAAAACTCTTCTCAAACCGGCTTTGGCCGCTGGCCTGATGCTTGTCGCCGCGCCTGTCATGGTTGCACCGGCCGCAGCGCAGGCTGTCCAGAATATCGGGGTAGTCAATCTGCCCGCAGTTGTGGCGCGTTCGAATGCGTTCACAGTGGCCCAGCAGCAACGCCAGGTAACTTACAAGCCGCAGTTCGACCAGGCAAATGCCCGTCAGGCACAGCTCGCAGCGCAGATCAATCCGATGATCGACCGCTTGCGCACCGATAGTCAGGCAGCAAACCCCGATAACGCAGCATTGCAGGCGCAAGCAACGACCGTGGAACGCCTGCGGCAATCGGGCCAGCGCGAATTGCAGACCATCCTCCAGCCCGTCGCGCTGAGCGAAGCCTATGTCGAAGAACAGATCCGCGACCAGCTTGCGCTGGCTATCGAAAATGTCGCGAAATCGCGCAAACTCGCGCTGATGGTCAGCCCCGATTCGGTACTGTACGCCAGCGAAACGCTCAATATGAACCAGGATATTCTGGCAGAACTCAACCGTTTGCTGCCAAGCGCACAAATCGTTCCGCCAGCCGGCTGGGAGCCACGCGAAATCCGTGAACAGCGTGCAGCAGCCGCTGCCGCCCAGGCACAGCAGCCAGCCACTCAGGCACCCGTAACCGGCGGCCGCTAAGTCAAATTCGGGGGCAGGGCATGAGCGATGAAAAGGCGGTAACCGCCTACGATATCCGGAAAATCCTCAAGGCCCTGCCGCACCGTTATCCGCTGCTGCTGGTGGACCGCGTGGCCTCGCTCGAAATCGGCGAGAAAATCCATGCGATCAAAGCGGTCAGCATGAATGAAGAGTTTTTTCAGGGCCATTTCCCCGGCGCCCCGATCATGCCCGGTGTCCTCCAGATCGAAGCCATGGCGCAGGCCGCTGCGATCCTTGCGATCGAAACGCTCGAACTGGCGGGCAGCGGCAAGCTCGTTTATTTCATGGCAATCGAAGAAGCCAAGTTCCGCGCACCTGTCGAACCGGGCTGTCTGCTCGATCTGCATGTCGGGTTTGTCCAGAAGCGCAGCCGCGTCTGCAAATTCTGGGGCCGCGCCGAAGTGGACGGGAAAGTGACCTGCGATGTGAAATTCACCGCGATGGTGGCCGATCCTCCCGCAGATAGCGACTAAGGCTTGCCAATCGGCGCTGCTGCGGTTAGTGGCGCGGCTTGCAAATTACCATCCGCCCACAGGGCATCTGTAGCGTATCCGGTCGGAACCGGCTGCGCACCTACGGAAGAGAGACGACATGAAAGCCGATACACACCCCGAATATCACATGATCAACGTCAAAATGACTGACGGATCCGAATTCCAGACCCGTTCGACATGGGGCAAGGAAGGCGACACGATGACGCTCGACATCGACCCGACCAGCCATCCGGCATGGACCGGCGGCCAGCGTCAGCTCGACCAGGGCGGCCGTGTTGCCCAGTTCAACAAGCGTTTCGGCGGATTGTCGCTCAAGAAAAAGTAAGCGGTTTCACTATCGCAGGATACCAAAGGGCGGCCTCGCGGGGTCGCCCTTTTTTGTGCGCGACTGGTTTATCGCGCGCAAAGCGGCTAGCCAACATACGAATGGGGGGGAGCAAAATGGATCTGGCACCAATGGGGAAATGGAAACTGGCGGGACGTTGGCTGCTGCGACTGGTTGCAATCATACTGATTGCCGGAACGCTGCTGAGCACGACCGATCTCAACCAGTGGTGGATACGCATCTGGGATTTTCCCCGCGTGCAAATCCTGATTGCGATGGTTGTTACCGCAATGGCATTGTGGTTTCTCGATCGAGGATGGCGGCCCTGGTTTCCGCTTGTTCTGGCAGGGCTGACCATCTGGCAGCTTTACCGCGTTTATCCCTACACACCGGTGGCGGCAGAAGAGGTCGCGCTGGTGCAAGCGGGTGAAAGCAATGAAGCTGCCTGTTTTACGATCCTCACGCTCAACGTCCTCCAGAAAAACCGCGAATATCAAAGAACCGCCGATTTGATCCGCCGGACCAACCCCGATGTTCTGCTGCTGACCGAAACGGATCAGCCGTGGGCTGACGCAATGGGTCCGGTGTTGCAGCCCTATGCCAACCAGATTCACCGCCCGTTGGATAACACTTACGGCATCATGTTTGCCACGCGGTTGCCCATGAAAGACGCAACCATTCAGGACATGGCGCAGAAAGACACGCCTTCGGTGTTTGCCACCCTGATGGCAGGCAAGCGTGAATTCAGGATGATCGGCCTGCATCCGCGCCCGCCAACGGTCAATCAGGACACCGAAGAACGCGATGCCGAAATCATCGTGGCGGCAAAACAGTCCCGCGATATCGAAATGCCGGTGCTGGCGCTGGGCGATTTCAACGATGTGGCATGGTCCGACACCACCAGCCTGTTCAAGACAATCGGTAGCTTCCTTGATCCGCGGGTCGGCCGCGGCACCTATGCCACCTTCCCGGCCGATATGACTTGGCTGGGATGGCCATTGGATCACCTGTTCGTGACGGAAGAATTCCTGCTGCGCGATATGAGTGTGGGTGAACCTGTCGGATCGGACCATCTCCCGGTTCTTGCCGAACTGTGTCTCGCCCCCGTGCCCGCGCGGCAGCGGAATCAGCAAACCGAAGCGCCCAGTTCCGAAGATGAGGAGGAAGCCGGCGAAGTGTTGAAGGAATTCAAGAAGGACGAGGCGGAAGACCGGATCGAAGGTGAGGCCGGCTAGGCGCAGACGGCGTCAGCTCCACGGTTTTTCACGGTACCATTTGGTGATCACATATTTCACGCCCCGGCGCACTTTCATCCCGTGATGCAGCGTGGCAGGATTCAGGCTGCCGTCGGCGCGGTGGTTGTTCCAACCCAGCAGTTTGCCCGGCTCGGGCCGGAAGGTCTTGCCGATCACTTTGAAACGCGTGCCGCCGCCCGCCTCGACCGCATTCAGATAAATCATGAATGTCCAGGTGCGCTGCCCCGCGACCGAGCAGAATTTGGCATAGTCCTCTCCGCCGGGTTCGAAATAGTCGGTATGTTGCTTGAATTCCTGGCCCGGGGCGTAACGCTGTCCCTGCACCGGTTCGCCAAATTCGGCGCCGATGCCGGTAAATTGCCGCAACAATACTTCGAGTTGCTGCACCTCGGGCGCATTGGCGGGCAGATCGCAGGTTTCGCTGGTGCGAAAATACGCGTCGCCATTGGCATCGGCAATTTCCGACGGGCGGCGGCCCTGATCGATCAGCCCGATTAACCCGCGGCAATGCCCGGGCGTCAAAAACCCGCGCCGCTGGAACAGTTCCAGCTTGGGGGTGGGGACCCGCTGGACACCGGTCTGGGCGCCCAGATGCGCGGCAGAGGATTCGCCCGGATTGGCCATTAATTCAACGATAGTGTCCGGCGCCCGATTCTCAAGCGCGAAATAATCTTGCGCCGGAGCGGGCAGAAATCAGTTTTCGCTTCCAAAATGCGGCTCGCTATGCAACAGGCTCGCCGCCTTGCCGTTAGCTGCTTGACCCCGCGCCTGTGGGGCTTATTCAGCGCGCTTCGCGGCAAGTCGTAATGGATATGGCGATCGTAGCTCAGTTGGTTAGAGCGCCGGTTTGTGGTACCGGAGGTCGGGGGTTCAAGACCCCTCGATCGCCCCATATCCCTTTTGCGATGCCGCGAAATCCAGGCCTATTGTGCCACCAAGGCGGGCCGATGAAAGCGAGCGGGCAATGACGGCATTCTGGACCGAAGCGGATTTCGACGATCACGAGCATGTGCAGCTTGTGCGTGATCGGAAATCTGGCTTGACCGCTATCATCGCATTGCATTCCACATATCTTGGCCCCGGTGCAGGCGGCACACGGTTCTGGCATTACGCCGAACCCAAAGATGCGATGCGCGATGCGCTGCGCCTGTCACGCGGGATGAGCTACAAGAACGCAATGGCCGGGCTGCCCATGGGCGGCGGCAAGGCAGTCATTCTGGCGGATAAGAACAGCAACAAGACACACGAAATGTTGCGCGCATTCGGCAAAACCGTCAACGCGCTGGGCGGCCGTTACGTCACCGCCGAAGATGTCGGCATCAATGAAGCCGACATGGTCGCCGTGGCGAAAGAAACCCCCTATGTTTCGGGCCTTCCGGTGGAAGACGGTGATGCCGCGGGCGGCGATCCGGGTCCGTTTACCGCGATGGGCATATATCACGGCATCAAGGCTGCCGTGCACCACAAGCTGGGCAAAAAAGACCTGCGCGGCGTGCACGTGGCCATTCAGGGAACCGGCAGCGTTGGCGGCGGCGTTGCGCGGTTGCTTGCGCGCGACGGCGCCAGACTGACGCTGGCCGATGTCAACGCAGACCGAGCTTCCAGACTGGCAAACGAACTTGAAGGCGTTGCCGTGTCGGCCGACGCGATCATGAGTGTCGCGTGCGACGTTTTCAGCCCGAACGCGCTGGGCGCGATCCTCGATGAAGAAGGAATCGCCCGGCTCGATGCGCCGATCGTTGCGGGCGGCGCGAACAATCAACTGGCACGTGCGGAACATGGCAGTCTGCTCGCCGCACGCGGGATTTTATACGCGCCGGATTATGTCATCAATGCCGGCGGCATCATCAGCGTTACGCTGGAATATCTTTGCCGCCAGCACGGCGAACCATGCGATATCAATGAAGTGCGCAAGCGTCTGGCGCAAATCCCCGGCCGGCTGATCGAAATCTGGCAGGAAAGCGAACGAAGCGGCGTTTCGTCCGACGTCGTTTCGGACCGGATGGCTCAAAAGCTGATCGGGCGCTAGAATACGCTTCGACGCGTGGCGGACAGTCCGCAAAATCGCGCGGGGAATACTTGCCGCGCCGCGCGTCTGATGCCAAAGGATTGGTGACGATAGTCCCATGCATGCATACGCAAATCCAGCCCGCTTCCTGAAGCTTGCGCGTCCTCTGACGCCGATCTTGCTCGTGGCCGGTGCATTGATGGTGGGCGCCTCGCTCGCATGGGGGTATTTCGTCGCCCCGGCTGACCGGCTGATGGGCGAAACGGTGCGGATTCTGTTCCTGCACGTGCCCGCTGCATGGCTGGGGATGGGCGGCTGGACCGCGATTGCCATTGCCAGCTTTGCCGAACTGGTCTGGCGGCACCCGCTGGCAGCTTTGGCGGCCCGCGGGGCTGCTGTACCGGGCATGGTGTTCACCGCAATATGCCTCGTCACAGGTTCGATCTGGGGGCGGCCTGCATGGGGCACATGGTGGGTGTGGGACGGGCGCCTGACAAGTATGCTGGTGCTGCTGTTTCTGTATTTCGGCTATCTCGGCCTGACCCGCGCCATAGACCGCGAGGGCGCATCCAGCAGGATTGCAGCCATTTTCGGACTGCTCGGCGCGGTCAACATTCCGATTATCAACCGTTCGGTCGTCTGGTGGAACAGCCTCCACCAGCCGCCCAGTCTGACGATGGGCAAATCGGCCATCGCGCCCGAATTTCTCTGGCCGCTGGCGTTCTCGGCACTGGGTTTTTCACTCCTGTTCGGCGGCATCGTGCTTGCCCGGATGCGCACTTTGCTGGCCGAACGTCAGGCCGATGCGCGTTTGCGCCGCAAGGTGGCAGCGGCCGAGGGAGCCATTTGATGCGCGAAGGGCTCGATCCCTGGCTGTTCGTCAACGCAGCCTACGGCGTGACGATTGCGGGCGCTTTGTGGCTGACGGTGTGGAGCTGGCTTGCCATGCGCCGCGCCGAAGCCCGCCGCGAAAAGGTGAAGCGCAAATGAGCGCGCTCAAACCCAAACATCAGCGGCTTGGACTGATCATTTTCGCGCTGGCCGCGCTGGTCGGCGCGGCTCTGCTGGCGGCATACGGCCTGCGTAACCAGGCAAGCTATTTCTACGTTCCCAGCCAGATTTCCGCTGATCCGCCGTCACCCACGCAGGCCGTCCGGCTGGGCGGCATGGTGCAGGAAGGATCGCTGAAAACCATGGCTGACGGGGTTACCGTGGCATTTGTCGTCGGCGACGGCGATGCGCGCATACCTGTCCGGTTCGCGGGAATATTGCCTGATCTGTTTGTCGAGGGATCGGGCGTGGTCGCAGAGGGCAAGCTGGGCGCGGATGGCACGTTCGTTGCCGATAATCTGCTCGCCAAACATGATGAAAACTACGTCCCGCGCGAATTGCAGGCCATGACCGAGGCGCAGGCAAAACGGACTGTCGCGGAAACCGTCCAGTGATTGCGGAGCTTGGACTGGCGGCGCTGTGGCTGGCAGCGGGCTTGGCGGTTTTGCAACTGATTGCAGGCGCATTGTCTGTCAGGCAAACCGATGGTCCGCTCGCATTGGCCGCGCGCCCCGCTGCGGTAATGCAGGGCATATTGGCGGCATTTGCGTTCCTGATGCTGCTGTGGTTGTTTGCCCAGACAGATCTGTCGGTTAAGCTGGTGGCGGCCAATTCGCACGCTGCGAAGCCGATGATCTTCAAACTCAGCGGAACATGGGGCAATCACGAAGGTTCCATGCTGCTGTGGATCACCGTGATGGCGCTGGCTGGCGCGCTGATTGCCCGGCTGGAGCACCGGCTGCCCGAACGCACCATGCAGGCCACGCTTGCCACGCAGGCCTTCGTCGGCATCGGCTTTTACGCCTTTCTGCTGCTGTCTTCCAATCCGTTCGAACGCCTGCCGACTCCGGCGCTTGAGGGGCTTGGCCTCAATCCGCTGCTGCAGGATATCGGGCTCGCGCTGCATCCGCCGACGCTGTATTTCGGCTATGTCGGCCTGTCGGTAGCATTCAGTTTCGCCTTGGGCGCATTGCTGACGCGCGAGGTAACGCCTGATTTCGCGCGCGCTGTGCGCCCGTGGGTGCTGGGCGCGTGGATATTCCTGACACTGGGCATTACCGCGGGTAGCTACTGGGCGTATTACGAACTGGGCTGGGGCGGCTGGTGGTTTTGGGATCCGGTGGAAAATGCATCGTTGATGCCCTGGCTGGCGGCAACCGCATTGCTTCATTCGGTCAGTGTTCTGGCTGCCCGCGATGCCTTGCGGGCCTGGACAATCATGCTCGGCGTGGTCGCCTTTTCGATGTCGATGATGGGGACTTTTCTGGTTCGTTCTGGCGTTCTCACCAGTGTCCACGCCTTCGCCGTCGATCCGGAGCGGGGGACATTCATTCTTGTACTGCTGGCAATCTACATCGGCGGTGCGCTGACAATCTTCGCGTTGCGCGCGGGCACGGTGCAGGAAGGCGAGCGGTTTGCCGCATCCAGCCGCGAGGGCGCGCTGGTGTTCAACAATGTCATGTTGAGCGCGATTTTGGCGGTGGTACTGGTCGGCACACTGTATCCCTTGCTGACCGAGGCATTCGGGGTGCGCGTGTCGGTCGGCCCGCCCTATTTCAACCCCGTCGGTGCCATTTTCGTGATGCCGATGCTGGCCGTGATGGCAGTCGGCCCGCTGCTTCGCTGGCGCAGGGACGGTGTCAAGAGAATCACCAAACCTGCTGCTTTCATTGCCAGTCTGGCAATCGTCACCTGTCTATTTGCGGCGTTTCTCAGCGATGCGAATGTGCTGGCGGTTTTGGGCCTGGGATTTTCGGCCGCACTGGCAGTTGGCAGCGTTCTTCCGCTCAAAGGCCGGAACTTGCTGCGCACGCCGCTGGCAATCTGGGGCATGGTTCTGGCCCATCTGGGGATTGCCACGGCGCTGTTCGGAATGGCGAGCGAAAGCGCATTTTCTGTCGAAAAGCTGGTCGCAGCAAAAGCTGGCGATGTGACGCAGGTGGGGCCGTGGACCGTCGAGCTTGATAGCGTGGTTCCCGCAGTCGGGCCCAACTGGACTGCGCTGCAGGCCAATTTGCAAGCGCGCTACAAGGGCGGCGCAGCTATCGGGCTGACGCCGCAATCGCGCAGCTTCTGGTCGCCCGAACGCGAAACTGCCGAAAGCGCATTATCGACGCGCTGGAACGGACAGCTTTACGCGGTCATGGGCAGCGGAACGCAGGATGGCCGGCGCCAGCTTCGCCTGTGGTGGAAACCGTTTGTCACCATGATCTGGTTTGGCGGCGTTCTGATCGCATTGGGCGGTCTGCTCGCACTGATCGGGCGGCTGGCGGCCGATCTGAAGCGCCATTACGTGCGCCGCCGCAGTGCCGAGCGCCGCAGCGAGATTGCCGCATGATCCGGCGCTGGTATCTGTGGTTGCCCTTGCTCGGCTTTCTCGGCTTTCTGGTGCTGGTTGCCGCAGGGTTGAACCGGCCGGCGGATCGCGAAGTGGCGAGCCGGATGATCGGCAAGCCGCTGCCCGAATTTTCACTCAAGCCGGCGGCCCCCGAAATGCGCGGAGCCTCGCGCGCCGATTTTACCGACGGGAAGCCCAAACTGCTTAATGTGTGGGCCAGTTGGTGTGTGCCTTGCATAGCGGAGGCGCCGCATCTCGAAACGCTCAAACAAAACGGCGCGCAGATCATCGGCATCGCGATCCGCGATAAGCCGGCGGATGTGGCGGCTTTTCTGGTCCGCAACGGCAATCCTTACAGCCGCATCGGCGCGGATGATCTGTCTGAATTGCAACTGGAGATCGGCTCGTCCGGTGTGCCTGAAACCTTTGTCGTGGATGGTAAGGGTGTGATCACTTACCAGCATATCGGCGATGTCAGGGCTGAACATGTGCCCGTGTTGCTCGAACAGCTTGCGGAGGCGGCACAGTGAAACTGCTGGTCCATACGCTGCTGGTTTTTGCGGTTTTGCTTTCAGGGCCTGTGCGGGCGCAGGATTCCATGCCGCCCGCGCCCTATGCCAATCAGCAGCTGGCAGATCCGGCTTTGGAGGCCGAGGCGCAGGAGCTGATGTTCACGCTGCGCTGTCTCAAATGCCAGAGCCAGTCGATCGCTGACAGCGATGCCCCGATGGCAGGTGATATGCGCCATCAGGTCCGCACGCGAATGCTGGCAGGGCAGAACGCCGATGAAATTCGCGCGTGGCTGGTCGAACGATACGGCGAATATGTCAGTTACAAGCCGCAAGTATCAGCCAGCACCTGGCCGCTGTTCGCACTGCCGCTGGTGCTGCTGGTGGCGGGTATGGCGATATTGCGTAGCAGGCTGGGCCGCCGGAGCAGGCCCGAAGGATGAGCGGAACATGATCTGGATCGCTCTTATATCAATGGCGCTGCTGGTATTCGGGTCAGCGGTCTATTTCCTCGATCTGCCGCGCAGCCTCTGGGCGATGTTCGGCACCGTCATGGCGCTGGGGCTGGCGGGTTATGCGCTTCAGGGATCGCCGCTTCAGCCCGGCGCGCCGGCGGCGGTGGGGGGCAAGGCGGCGCATAACGGCGAAGCGCTGGTAACTGCACGGCGCGAAATGCTGGATGATGGATACCCGCCATCACGGTTCGTCACGATTGCCGACGGGTTTGCGCGCAAAGGGCAGTTTGCTGATGCTGCGGGTCTGTTACAGGGTGCGGTCGCGCAAAATCCCGGCGATTCCGAAGCGTGGCTGGCGATGGCCATTGCGCTTGTCGAGCACGCCGAGGGGCAAGTGTCGCCCGCAGCGCTTGACGCTTTTTCGCGCGCCATCGAAACCCGATCCGACAGTCCTGCGCCGGGATATTTCCTGGGCATCGCCTATCTGCGCGCAGGCGATCCGCTTCGCACCCGCGCAATCTGGGGCGAAATGCTGGCCAGAACACCCGATGATGCGCCGTGGCGCGGCGATCTTCAGTTCCGTATCGCGCGGCTTGATGAATTGCTTGCTGCATCCGGGGCGGCGGATCAGCCACCATTACCATGATATTGCAGGGTCGGTGGATGGCTGCTAGGGGCCGCGATCTTTGTAGGCTGGCGCATAACGCGCGTCGTAGCCTCGCCGGGAAACCCGCCTAGCCTATGTCTCAGCCACTAAACCCAGCAGAGCGCCGCAATTCGGACATCGCCAAGATGGCCGCCGGCGCAATCGGTATCGTGTTTGGCGATATCGGAACCAGCCCGCTTTACGCATTCCGGGAGACTTTCGTCGGGCCGCATCCGCTCGAACTGGACAAATTGCACATTCTTGGCGTGGTCAGCCTGATCTTCTGGTCGATGACGCTGATTGTCTCGATCCAGTATGTCAGCATTCTGATGCGTGCGGATAACAAGGGGCAGGGCGGTAGCCTTGCGCTGGTCGCGCTGCTGACCCGCAGTGTCGGCAGAACCAAATATGGCTGGCTGACCGTTTTGCTCGGCGTCTTCGCGACGGCACTGTTTTACGGCGACAGCATGATCACGCCCGCGATTTCGGTGTTGTCTGCGGTAGAGGGCCTGACAGTGGTAAATCACCGGCTCGACCCGCTGGTTATCCCGATCGCGCTGGTGCTGCTGGTGCTGCTGTTTTTTATCCAGAAGCGCGGCACCGCCAAGGTCGGCGCATTGTTTGCACCGGTGATGATTGTCTACTTTACGGTCATTGCTACGCTGGGCATAATCCAGATAATCAATCAGCCCGGCATCCTGATGGCGCTGAACCCCTATTACGCGCTGCAGTTTTTCATGACCGACGGCACTCTGGCGTTTCTTGCGCTGGGATCGGTGGTTCTGGCGGTGACCGGGTCAGAGGCGCTGTATTCGGACATGGGCCATTTCGGCCCCGGGCCGATGCGGCTGTCGTGGTTCGGGTTTGTCATGCCATGCCTGTTGCTCAACTATTTCGGCCAGGGCGCGATGATAATTTCGCTCGACAGTGCGGGTGCGGCCGAAGCAATCCAGAGCCCGTTCTTCTTCATGGCTGACGAATGGCTGCGCCTTCCGCTGGTGATACTGGCAACATTTGCGACATTCATCGCGAGCCAGGCGGTTATTTCGGGCGCGTTTTCGATTACGCATCAGGCAATCCAGCTGGGCTTTATCCCGCGCCTGACCACGCAGCATACCAGTGAGCGCGAAGCCGGCCAGATTTACATCCCCGCGATCAATTGGGCGCTGCTGTTGGCGGTTGTCATTCTGGTTCTGACATTCCGCAATTCGTCCAATCTGGCGTCCGCGTACGGTATCGCCGTTACCGGCGCGATGCTTATCGATACCGCGCTGATGGGCGTGTTGCTGATTGCCGTGTGGAAATGGAAGTTGTGGATTGCAATTCCCGTGCTGGTCATCTTCTTCATTGTCGATGGCGCATATTTCGCCGCAAACCTGATGAAAGTTCCGGATGGGGGCTGGTTTCCGCTGGTGATGGGCGGGGTGATATTCATCCTGCTGACGACTTGGGCGCGCGGCCGCAAACTCATGCGCAGCAGGATGACCGAAGCCGCCTTGCCGCTCGATGTGTTTGCGAAAAGCGCGCATGGCAGCGCGACGCGCGTATCGGGCACCGCGATTTTCATGGCATCATCGAACAAGGGCGTGCCGTCCGCGCTGCTGCATAATATCAAGCACAACAAGGTGCTGCACGAACGTGTGGTGGTGCTGACGGTAGAGATCGACGAAGTCCCCTATGTCGAAGAGGCCGAACGTTGTTCGATCACCAACCTTGGCGACGGGTTCTTCCGCGTCACGCTGCGCTACGGCTTTATGGAAGAAACCGATGTGGTGGCGGCAATCACCCGGCAGGATATGTGCGGCGGCCCGTTCGACATGATGAAGACCAGCTTCTTCCTCAGCCGCCAGACGCTGCTCAGCTCGGACGAACCGGGTATGGCGATCTGGCGCGAAAAACTGTTCGCATGGATGATGCGTAATGCAGCGACGCCGATGGACTTCTTCCGCCTGCCCACCAACCGGGTGGTGGAACTGGGCAGTCAGATGAAAATCTAGTCGATTGGCGGGTTCTGGACGACTTCGTCCGATTCTCCCACCGCCAGCCCGTGCTTCAGCAGCATCGGGATCTGGCTGAATGTGAACAGAAAAGACAGCGGCATGAACACCCAGAATTTGGCCCATAGCCAGGTTTCGAAAGTGCCGTTTTCGACATTGTAGAGAAAGCGCAGCGTCTCATTCAAAACCGCCAGCGCCAGAAAGAATATGCCCCAGTTCCGGCTGAGTTTTAGCCAGCCATCGTCGCTCAATCCTTCGAAAGCCGTTTCGAGAAGATATTTCAGAAGGGCTTTGCCTTTGGCGTAACCGGCCAGCAGAGCGACGCCGAAGAAACTGTAGATGATCGACGGTTTCAGCTGCACGAATGTCGGATCACCGAAAATTACCGTCAATGTGCCAAAGCCGACGATCAGCGCAGTGGAAAACCACAACATCGGTGATACCTTGCCAAGCCGCCACTTGGAAAAACCCAGTGCAACGATCGCCGCGATGATAAATGCCAATGTCCCGCGGATAACCGCCGCCACTTCGCCGATGGGATCGCTTTCGTCGGGCGAATAATATTTATAGACCCCCAGAAACACCAGCAGCGGACCGTAATCGACCAGCACGTTTAGCCAGCCGGATCCTGTTTTCTTCTGCGAAATTTCGTCAGCCATCAGGCCACTCCTGCAATGACACGGGCCACCAGATCGGGGTCGAATGGCCGTAAGTCGTCAATTTTCTCGCCAACACCGATCGCATGGATCGGCAGGCCGAATTGTTCGGCTGCGGCAACCAGCACACCGCCGCGCGCTGTACCGTCCAGCTTCGTCATGATCAGTCCGGTAACACCGGCAACCTCCTGGAAGGTCTTGATCTGGCTAAGCGCATTTTGCCCGTTTGTGGCGTCCAGCACCAGCACCACATCGTGCGGTGCGGCTTCGTTCAGGCGGCCCAGAACCCGGCGGATCTTGGCCAGCTCGTCCATCAATTCGCGTTTGTTCTGCAGGCGTCCGGCCGTATCGACAATCAAGGCGTCGATGCCCGTATCGGTCGCTTCCCTGACTGCATCGAACACAATGCTGGCCGGGTCGCCGCCCTCGGCCCCGCTGATAATCGGAATGCCTAACCGGTCGGCCCAGACTTTCAATTGTCCGATGGCGGCGGCGCGGAATGTGTCACCTGCCGCCAGCATGACGCCATAGTCATCTTCCTGGAACAGATGCGCAAGCTTGGCGATGGTGGTGGTTTTACCGCTGCCGTTCACACCGATGACCAGCACCACCTGCGGGCGGGGAAATGCAGTCACCTCGAGCGGTACGGCCACCGGGCGCAGAATTTCTGCAATTTCTTCCGCCACAGCCTCTTTCAGCTCGCGTTCGGTGATCGCGAGGCCAAAACGCTTCTCCGCCAGTTTTGCCCGAATCCGTGCCGCGGCGGACGGACCGAGGTCGGACAGGATCAACGCATCTTCGACATCGTCCAGCGTTGCATTATCCAGCTTTGCCGTGCCGACAACTCCGGTGAGATTTTCGGACAGGCGTTCCGATGTCTTGCGGAAACCGCCAAACAGACGTTCGGACCAGCTGGTGTCGCTCATACGAGCAATCCTTCTTCGATATTGGCCGGGCGCATTTGCACGATAGCACCTGCCGGAACACCCGCGGGCAGACCTACGCGGGCATATTCGTGCGAATAGCCGCTGCCGTCGCGTTCGGCGAGCACCGACAGCTCGCTGCCGATAAGGCTGGCCAGCCAGGCGGCGCGTTGATGCGCGGCATCAGCGCGCAGTTCCGCAGCACGCTGTTTTACAATCGGCCGGCCAAGTTGCGGCATCCGCGCCGCGGGTGTCTGCGGCCGCGGCGAATAGGGAAAGATGTGTCCGTGAACGATGCCCAGATCAGCGATGATCGCGCGGTTTGCCGCATGCATGGCGGCATCTTCCGTCGGAAAACCGGCAATCAGATCGGCACCGATCGCGATACCGGGCCGCCGCGCCCGCAGCCGGTCAACCAGCGCGGCCGCATCGGCGCGGCTGTGGCGGCGCTTCATCCGTTTCAAAATCAGATCGTGACCATGCTGCAGGCTGAGATGCAAATGCGGCATCAGGCGTTGTTCGCCGGCGAACAGTTCGAATAACAACGGGTCGATTTCAATTCCGTCGAGCGAGGACATGCGCAGCCTTGATAACCGGGGAAACTCGTCCAGAATCGCCAGCACCAGTTTACCGAGCGGCGGGTGGCCGTCCAGATCATGACCCCACGACGTCACATCCACACCCGTCAGCACGATTTCAGGTGCCCCTGCCAGCAGATGGCGTTCGATTTCGGCCAGGACCTGGCTGATTGTGAGGGAAACACTGGGCCCGCGGCCCTGTGGTATCACGCAAAAGGTGCAGGCATGGTCGCAGCCGTTCTGGACCGCGACGAATGCGCGGGTCCGGCGCGCTGGCACAGCGACGGGCTGCGCGGGCACATTCCAGGCGCGCGGATCGAGTTTGTGCGTGTTTGCGATCAACCCGTCCACTTCGGGCATGGCCGCAATCGCGTCTCGTTCGATATCGGCGGCACATCCCGTAACCAGCAATCGCGCATCGGGCCGATCGCGCCGCGCGCGGCGGATGGCTTGCCGCGTGGCGCGCACTGCTTCGGATGTGACCGCGCAGCTGTTCACAACCACGACATCACTTTCGCCCCCGAGCATTTCGCGGATCCGTTCGCTTTCGGAGATATTAAGCCGGCAGCCAAGCGATATGACTTCTGCGCCTTTGGCGTTGGTCATGCAAAGTCGTCCCAGTTGAAACTTCCGCTGAAACTTTCCTGCGCCGGCCCCTCCATCATGATGCCGCTGCCCGCTGTCCATTCGATGCAAAGTTTTCCGCCCGGTAATGACACCTGCACGCGGTTATCGACCAGCCCGGCGCGGATCGCGGCGACGGCGGTTGCACATGCACCAGTACCGCAGGCGCGTGTCAGCCCCGCGCCGCGCTCCCACACGCGGAGCGCGATGTGGCTGCGATCGACGATTGTCGCCACGTTAACGTTCACGCCCTGAGTGAACACGGGGTCCGTTTCGATCTGCGGACCCAGATCGGCCAGCGGTACGGAGCTGGTGTCGGCCACAAAAAAGACAAGGTGCGGGTTGCCGACATTGATGGCTGCAGGATTGGCCAGATCGTCCCATGAAAGCGGCAGCGCCGCCGTGTCCATGGCATATTCCAGCGGAATATCCTGCCATTGGAAGCGGGGGATCCCCATATCGACCTTGGCGCCGCCCGGGGCCGGTTCGACATGGATTATGCCGCCGCCGGTTTCGATCCGGGCAGGCCCGCCGTGCATGAGTGCAATTGCCCGGGCTGCGTTGCCGCAGGCTTCGACTTCGCCGCCGTCAGAATTGAATATTCGCATCCGGAAATCCGCGCTGACGGATGGCTCCAGCACGACCAACTGATCGCAGCCGATACCCGTTTTGCGATCGGCCAGAGACGCTGCGATATGCCGCGTCATGTCGGGCAGCGGCTCGGCCCGCGCATCGAGCACGATGAAATCATTACCGAGGCCGTGCATTTTGGTGAAGGGGATGCGCATTTCGCGCCTGCATCTATTGCGTGGGTGCTGCGGCGTCCAGTGCCAAGGCGAGGGAGTTCAGGCAGTATTCCGGTTTTGGAAATCCGCCGTAGCGGGTTCTTCCGCCGCGCTGTCCTGTGCAGCCTTTTGATAGGCTTCTGCGCCGGAAAGTCGCCCCTGCAGCGCAAGCCGGTCGTGCACCGTGGCGGCATTCTCTGGCTGCCCGTAAAGGTAGCCCTGGCCCTTGAGCGGGCCAAGCCTGCTCAACAGGCCGCGTACTTCCTCTGTTTCGATCCCTTCGGCTGTGATCGGCAGTTTGAGCCCTTCGCCAAGCGAAATGATGGCATCGACAATTTTCGAATTGCCGGGATTGCTGTTCATTTCGGTTACGAAACTGCGGTCGATCTTGATCCTGTCGAACGGTAGCGAACGGAGCTGGGCTAGGCTGGAATATCCCGTCCCGAAATCGTCGAGGCTGATCGAAACGCCCTGATTTTTCAGGCTGGTAATCATGGTGCGTACGGCAGCGACATTTTCGTGGAGACAGCTTTCGGTGATTTCGATTTCAAGACGGTTGGGCGGAAAGCCGTGGCCGGTCAGCAATTTCAGGATCTTTTGCGAAAACCACGGATCGCGCAATTGAACCGGGGAAATATTTACCGACAGCGTCAGCGAAGCGTCCCAGTCTTTCGCATGGTCCAGCGCTTTGGAAATAAGCGTTTCGGACAATTCGGCAATCACGCCCATATCTTCGGCCACCGGGATAAAGATATCGGGCCCGACCAACCCCAATTCGGGCGACTGCCACCGCGCCAGCATTTCGAAGCCCACAAGCTCGCCGCTATCCAGATCGATCTGTTGTTCGAAATAAGGGACGAATTCATCGTTCTGCAGACCGCGGCGGATGCCGGCTTCCAGTTCAGCGCGATATTTGAGTTCGTTTTCCATCGGCGATTCGAACCAGAAATACCGGTTACGGCCATCTTTTTTTGCATGATACATCGCGACATCTGCGCGGTGCAGCAGCGATTTTGCCCGGTTTTCGCGGCCTGCTGCCGTACCCTGATCGCTGGTTTCCGTGGTAGAAATTCCGACCGAAACCGTGACTTCCAACGTCTGTTCACCGTGTTCGATCGGCTGGGATACGGCTTCGATGATGTTTCCGGCAATTTTGCTGACCGATGCTTCGCCGCGGGGTTCGTAACTTACCAAACAGGCGAACTCGTCACCGCCCAACCGCGCCAGAATGGCACCGCGTGGCAATTCGTCTGTGATGCGTTTGGCTGTGGTCTGCAGAATGTCGTCTCCGGCCAGATGACCGTTCAGATCGTTGACCTGTTTGAAATTGTCGAGATCGATCATCAAGAATGCATTGGCCATACCCGATGCAGACGATGCCTGGATAATCGCTTCGCTGGCCGGACCGATCGAACGCCGGTTAAGGCACCCCGTCAGTTCATCTGTTTCGGAAAGGATGCGCGCCGATTCTTCCGCCTTGCGGCGTTCGGCAATTTCCTTGGTCAGTTCGGAATACCGCCGCCAACCGAATATGATCAGCGCAATATTGAGCAGCAGGGCGTTGACCAGCACAGGTTCGGGCGGAAGGCCGGTTCCCTGCCAGGCCCGCGCAACTTGCGACAGGACCGAACTGCCGGTGCCCAGAAACAGGATAATTGCGGCTACTGCTATCCCCAAGGCGACAAGGTCACCTTCGGCTTTCCCCAAGCGTTTATCCTTTTTAAAGCCGTCTTCGAACTGCGTATTCACACGCAAATCCCCCGTGATTCAGGCCGTTAAAGTGACATTGGAGACTGAAGATACAGTTAATCCGCCCGATGTGGCCGCAGCCGCCAATTTGTTTATAAGACAGCCTGAAACAGGCAGAGGGAAATTTTTTTGGCGAAGCGATATTGGTTGTTGAAGTCGGAACCGTTCAAATACGGTTGGGATGATCTTGTGGCGGAAAAGGAAGGCACGTGGGACGGTGTGCGCAACCACCGCGCCAAGAACAATCTCGCAGCGATGAAGAAGGGCGAGCAGGCGTTTTTCTACCACTCGCGCGAGGGGCTGGAGATCGTCGGGATTGCCGAGATCAGCGCCGATGGCATCATGGATCCGACCGATCCCGAGCAGAAATGGAATGCGGTAAAAATCATTCCCAAACGCAAGCTGGAAAACCCCGTCACTCTAAAGCAGGTCAAGGCAGATCCGCGGCTTACCGAAATGGAGCTGGTCCGTTTGTCACGCCTGTCCGTCAGCGAGGTTACGCCGGAAGAATGGGCCATGATCCTCGAAATGGAAAAAGATTAGCCGCCGCCTCTGGATCGCAGCGCCGACAGGGTTACGCCGCCGGCAGTCAGTTTTTCGATGTCGGTTACGAGATGGAGGAGGCGTAAGCCCTTGCGGCCCTTTGCTTCGGCAAGAGCGTCTGCGAATTCGCCGGTCGTCGTGACGCGCTGCGTCCAGCCGCCAAATGATTCGCCGAATTTGGCAAAGTCCGGATTGACCAGCTGCGTTGCCGATACGCGGCCGGGATACTCGCGCTCCTGATGCATCCGGATCGTGCCGTAGGCGCCATTATCGACCACGATGACCAACAGATCGCGCCCGTATTGGACGGCTGTCGCCAGTTCCTGCCCATTCATCAGAAAATCGCCGTCACCAGCGACGGCGACTACGCTGCGTTCGGGATGGCGGAAAGTTGCCGCCACGGCTGCGGGGACACCATAACCCATTGCACCGGCGGTTGGCGCCAGCTGGCTGGGATAGCCTTCGTAGGGCCAGTAGCGGTGCCACCAGCCCGAGAAATTGCCCGCGCCGTTGCAGATGATCGTGTCGGCCGGCAACTGGTCGCGCATGATCCCCACACAGGCCGCCAGGTCGAGCGTGGTATCGAAATCTGCAGGTCGAGGGGCCGGGGTGGACCACCGCGTCCATTGATCGTGCGCCTCTGCACCTGAGCCGGAAGCGGGCATATCGCCGTCCCAAAGTGCCGCGCTTCGGGCAAATTCGGCCATGTCTGCGCAAAGCGCCAGATCGGTCCGGTAAACCCGGCCCAGTTCATTCGGATCAGGATGCACGTGAATGATGATCTGATCCGGATGGTCGGGCGTGACCAGTTCGTAGCCATCGGTTGTGGCTTCTCCCATTCTCGCACCGACTACCAGCAGTACGTCAGCTTGTTTGACGCGCTCGACCAGTTCGGGATTGGGGCCATAACCCAGATTACCCGCATAAACGGTGGAGGAAGGCGGAACGGCATCCTGCCGGCGGAATGCCGTCGCCACCGGTATTCCGATCCGTTCAGCAAACACCGTGAAATGCTCGCGCGCGGTCCTGTCCCACCCTGCACCGCCAACAATGGCCAGCGGCGAAGCTGCATCACCGATCATTCGCATCATGTCCTGCATCGCAGCGGGGCAAACAGCCTGCGCGGGCCGGGCAACCGCCGGACGCGGCGATCCGCTGACCATTCGCGCCAGCATATCTTCGGGCAGGGCGACGACCACCGGACCGGGGCGGCCGGAAACTGCGACCGACCACGCGCGTGCGATATATTCGGGAATACGGTGTTCGTCGTCTATCCGTGTGGCCCATTTGGCGATTGGTGTGAAGAATGCCGGGAAATCGACTTCCTGAAAGCCCTCGCGGTCACGCATCCGGCTGTCCACGTCGCCGATAAACAGGATCATCGGCTGCGAATCCTGCATCGCGACATGCACCCCGATCGTCGCGTTGGTGGCACCCGGACCGCGCGTGACAAAACAAATGCCGGGCCGCTGTGTCATCGCGCCGTCGGCACAAGCCATGAAGGATGCGCCGCCTTCCTGCCGGCACACCACAGTCTCGATCCCGCCTGTGTCGTGCAGCGAATCGAGCACCGAGAGGAAACTTTCGCCCGGGACGGTAAAGATGCGGTCGCAGCCCTGTTCGGCGAGGCATTCTACCAGCAGGCTGGCGGCGGTCTTTTGGGGCGCAGTGTTCATGGGCACGCCCTAACCGCCCGCAACCGCTGCTTCAATCGAAAGCACGCCCCGCGGCGGCGAAAATGCGGTCTGGTTACCAGACCAGGTTAATGTCCCACAGCGCGACGGTGCGGATTGCCGCATCGCATTATGGTTAGGGCCGGGTTAATTCTGCCGGATGAGAAACACCTTGGTTCTGACCGATGAAATGGCCCGTCACCCGTTCTTGGCGACGCTGCCGCCGCATATCCGCACCGGAGGCGCGCGGCGTGACGAGGTGCCGCGCTGGCGGATTGGCACGCAGGATGTGAAAGACTTCCTGATGGCCTATTGCGCGTGTTTCATGGCGGCGAGCATCTTTATAGCGTGACGGGAATATGGTCCTGTTCGGCGCGGTAGAGCCGCCGGCCAAGCCATGCCGAAACAATGCACATACCCGCGCTCAGCAGCAATTGTTCGGTTGTCGAGACGCCCACCATGCTTAGCCCCATGGCGAGGACCGAACCAGCCACCATCGCACCTGAATTGACGATGTTATTGGCCGCAATCGTGCGCGCCGCCTGTTCCGGGCGGACCTTGGTGGTCAAAAACGCATATAGCGGCACCACGAACATTCCGCCCGCAATGGCAATTCCCAGCAGGCACAGCAGCAGCACGATTGCCATCGGCCAGACGATGAATTCGGCAACGCTGAGCAATTGCGTCGGTTGATCCATTTGCCACAGGCGGCAGACGAAATAGAACGCCACCACGAACAGCCCCATGAAAATCACCGATATCGGGGAGTATCTGGCCGAAACCGTGCCCTTCAGCAGCGCATTGACCGAAACCGAACCGATCGCGATCCCGATAGAAAATACCACCAGAAACAGGCTGGCCACTTCCTTCGATGCCATGATGATATTCTTGGCCAGTGGCGGGAACTGGATGATCAGCACCGCGCCGATGGTCCAGAAGAAGCTGATCGCAAGAATAGCGTAAAACACCTGCCGGTCATGCATCGTATTGCGGATCAGCACGTAAGATGCGCGGAAGATGTTCCAGTCGATCTTCTCGTCAACATGGCCGAGCGGCGGGGCGTCGGGTATCTGGCGGCTGATGAAATACGCCGTGATCGACGTGACGATGGTCAACCCGGCGGCCCATTCCACCGGGATCCAGCCCGCCAATATGGTGCCGGAAAGTATGGCGATATAGGTGCCGGCTTCGACCAGGCCGGTGCCCGCCAGCACTTCTTCCTTCTTCAGATGCTGCGGCAGGATTGCGTATTTGATCGGCCCCAGAAATGTCGATTGCACGCCGGTGAGAAACAGCGCGAGCAGCATCAGCGGAATAGCCAGCGTGTGCACCGCAATGCCCTGCCATGCCAGCACGAGGCCTGCAGCGCCGATCACCATCAGGATGATCTCTGCCGCTTTCACCTTGCGGACGATGGCGGCCTTGTCGCGCATGTCGGCGAGTTGTCCCGCCAGTGCAGAGAGCAGGAAAAACGGCAGAATGAACAGGAAAGAAGCCACCGCGCTGAAGATGCCTTCCGCGCTTTCCGATGCATACACGCCGTAAACCACGAACAGGACCATCGCGGTCTTGAACAGATTGTCATTAAAGGCGTTGAAAAGTTGCGTCACGAACAGCGGCAGAAACCGCCTGCGAGCCAACAAATGCGGGGTTGTTGTCATTGATTCTCGTCATGCAACCTGTGCGGAGCGGTCCTCCTATAGGAGTGGCAGCGGGGGACAAGGGCAAGCGCACGCTTTTGCACCGGACCAACTGCCGCTAGGGAATGCACAGAATGTGGAGCTTGCCCAATATCCTCACCATGTCGCGCATCGTCGCGATCCCGCTGCTGGTCTATCTGCTATGGTGGCCCGACTGGCAGTTTGGCTATTGGCTGGCCTGGGGGCTTTATGCCCTGATGGCGATTACCGACTATTTCGACGGCTATCTGGCGCGGGCGAGCGGGGCGGTATCGAAACTGGGCCAGTTCCTCGATCCGATTGCCGACAAGCTGATGATCGCTGCGGTCATTCTGGTGCTCACCGCGCAGGGTTTTTTGCGCGGGCCCTATGTCGGCGATATGCACGTGATCGCGGGTCTGATCATCCTGATGCGCGAGATTGCCGTATCGGGCCTGCGCGAATTCCTCGGCGGACTGCAGGTTTCGGTCCCGGTCAGTAAACTCGCCAAATGGAAAACCACCTTTCAATTGCTCGCTTTGGGCGGGTTGATTCTGGGCGGGGCGGTTCACGGCCAACCCTGTCAATCGCTGGGCCAATCACTCGCCGAACAATGCGCTGCCTTTGCCGATAGCTGGATCCATGTTGCCAGCCTGACCTGCCTGTGGGCTGCAGCGGTACTGACCGTGATCACCGGTTGGGATTATCTGCGGGCCGGTCTCGCACATATGGATTGATCCGAACAGGTTTGCCATTCGTGCGTTCGCGAAAATGACGAAAGTGGAAAAGCTGATCAGGGTTACACTAGTTACACCCTGTCACCCTGTGTCCGCCGGGAATTTATGGTTTATAATCATCTGGTTGCTTGCTGAAAAAGCAGGGTGACAGATTACGGCGTCACGCGCGAAAAGCGGATTTGCGTGATTGATGATGTGAAAGAGCCGCAACCACATTAGCGCGGCGATGGCTTGTAGGAAACGATCCAAGACCCGTTTGCCAGGCCGCCGTAAGCAGTCATTGGTACTCTCGCGCTATTGAAGGTCCCCCATCGCTTCGATAGCCGACCGTCTGCATTGTTTTGAACGTGACAATAGCTGCTGGTCCGCTTTTGGTGATATTCAATCCGCTATCAAATGTCCGCATTGGGGTGGAAAGCTTCCAGTCTGCTTTCAGGATGCTAAGCCGTGTAACCGGACGTTCAGCCGATTGGCCCGCTCGGCTGCAACGCGCTCCTTCCAAGACCTTCGGCTTTGCTTTTTTAGATTTCGAAGGGGTACGCTTACTGCTGCCAACACCGGCGCAGACGGTTGAAGTGCCCTTATGTACGCGGCCACATTCTTCATTCAACGCCATCGCCGGCGTCTGTTGAGTACGAGAACCGCCATCAATTTAAGCGCCCTTTGATTTAACCGTGCGATGCTCGCCCCGCAAAACAAATAACATCGCGCGCTCAATCTCGGGATTTCCTTTACCAGGCCAGTCTTATCGGCCACCTGACGCGGCGGGTGCGGCCGCCGTTCAACAATGAGGCCGCTTTGGAGAAAATATGGAAGCGCCGGGGCAACAGGTCGTAGCAAGTCAGGTGAGCGCAGCACCGCCGAAAGTGGAATATTCGCTGTCGAGCGGATTCATTGCCCGGCTTATTGCGATGAGGGCGTCGCTGGCCTTCACTTCCTACCAATCCGGCTTGCTGTACATGCTGGGCGGCAATCCGCAGGGTGCCGCCCAGCTTCACCAATCGGCTATGCCCAAGCCGATGGGATTGTGCACGGATGGCAGCGGCCACCTTGTTCTCTCCGCAGGCGCCCAGATAACGCGGTTGGTTAACGTGCTGGAGCCAGAGCAGCGCATCAATCAGATTTACGACGCCTGCTTCATGCCGCGCACAACCTACCTGACCGGCCAGATCGACGCGCATGACGTGGGCGTGGAAAGTGACGGGCGGATTGTCTTCGTCAACACACGTTACAATTGCCTCGCCGCGATATCGGACAGGCATTCGTTCAAGCCAATCTGGAAGCCGCCCTTCATTACCGACATTGTGGATGAAGACCGCTGTCACTTGAACGGTTTGGCAATGCGCGAAGGCAAGGCTGCCTTTGTTACCGCTGTATCGCGGTCAAATACGATCGATGGCTGGCGCGATCGCCGCGCCGATGGCGGCGTGGTGATCGATGTGCAGACAGATGAAATCGTGTGCGAGGGCCTGTCCATGCCGCATTCGCCGCGCTGGCATGATGGCAGGCTATGGGTACTCAATTCGGGCAGCGGAGAGCTGGGCCATGTCGAGTTGCCAAAGGGCAAAGCCACAATGGGCACCTTTGTTCCCCTTGCATTTTGTCCCGGTTTCCTGCGCGGCCTGGCCTTCCACGGAAAGTTTGCCTTCGTGGGGTTGTCCCGTCCGCGATATAAGCGGTTCGAGGGGCTGTCGCTCGATCAGAAACTGAAGGACGCTGACAGCGAGCCGTGGTGCGGTGTGCAGGTGATCGATCTGGAAAGCGGGGCCTGCGTCGACTGGTTCCGGATCGATGGGGAGATTGGCGAGCTTTACGATGTCTGTGTGGTCGAGGGATTTCATTGCTCGATGACAGTTTCGCCAAATTCGCCTGACGCAGCGACGCTTATCACAATTGAAGACTAATTTTCTTGCGCTAACGAGTGCTATCTATACGCAGCTTCAAGGCCGCAAAATCGGCCGCGTTGCCAAAAAAATAAAACATGGTGGGCGCTCCTGCGGCTGTCACCGCCACAGGGGCTATAATGACTGATTTGGGCCAGGTTTCCGACTGCGAGCATACATTTAACACCATCATCGATCAGGACCGCAACCGGCGCAGCTGGTTCGGTTTTGGTATGGTGCGCGGTGGCCGCTTAACGAAATGCAACAAGATTGTGGCCAGCTATTCGCCCGAAATGGGCCTGGTAGCGGCCGGATGCGAGAAGGATGCATTCGGCGCTACAGTTTGCGCGGTAACAGACGCATTATTCAGAAAAGGCATAATGCCCCTGACCGCCGCCGCAAGCGCGATGGCGATTGCGATTTCGGCCCCGGCAGCAGCACAAGAAGTGCCGGCCGAATGCACGGTCACGCCAAACCCGCTGGCTGCGGGAAGCACCATCCTGTGCGTATCGCCCACGCCGGTCGGCAAAATCGATGTGGCTGTTGATGATCTGACCATTATCATTGGCGATGACACAACGCCCACGAATCTCAGCACAACAGCCGATACCGGCATCCTGGCCACCTCGTCTGGCGGCGGTCTCAGCATCGACAGCAGCAACGGCACCGTTACAGCCAGGATCGATGGCGTCCGTGCAAGAGATACTGGCGCCGGGGCGGTCAGCGTAACGACCGGCAATGTGACGACCGCTGGCGGCTTTGCAGTTGCAGCTTTCTCCGATGGCGGCGGTGTGACGGTGGATACCAGCGCGGGCGACATCATCACCGGGCGCGGCGGAATAGTTGCGAGGGACATAGGTGGAGGGTCGGTGGACATAACCACAGCCTACCTGAGAACCGGGGGTAACAATGGCATCTCTGCTTCCACGGATGGCGGCAGGATTACGATCGACAGTAGCGCGGGCACGGTCATCAGCGGGATTGAAGGCATACAGGCCTACGCTGTCGGCGGAGGTGCGATCAGCATTATCGCCGCCAATGTAACTGGCCAAAGCTATCACGGCATCAGCGCCACGTCGGATGGCGGCGGGATCACGGTAGATAGCACCGGCGGAAAGGTCAGCGGAGGGCGTATCGGCGTCAGGGCGCAAGATACTGGCGCAGGCGCAATCGCGCTGAATGTGGACGATGTAACCGGTGCCCGGATCGGCATCAGCACGCTGGCGGCCGATGGCGCGACCACGATCACTTTGGCGTCAACCGCCGATGTGGTGGGAACGAATGTGCAAGGTATCCGCGCTACCTCCACCGGCGCTGCGGCGGACATTACCGTGCAAGGCAGCGGGGGCAGTGTGACCGGCGGGACTGGTGGTCTGGCGATCGGTACGGTGGGTGCAGATATTCTGGTCCGCGACCTGGACAGCGTCACCGGAAATGCGGGCGATGGCCTGAACCTTGCGTCAAGCGGCGGCAACATCGCCATAACCGGGGTGGGCACCATCCTTGGCACCGGCGGCAACGGTATTGTGGCTGACGCAGGGGCGGGCGATATCTCGATCCAGGGCAGCGGCCTGGTTGGCGGGATTACCGGCACCGGTGCTTACGGCACGATCACATTTGGCGGCACAGCACTTTTGGGCGCCAATGGATCGGGCATTCTTGCGGTTACCAGCGGCAACATCGATATTGGCGGCACCACTGCAATTGGCGATGTTACCAGCGCCAACGGATACGGCATACTTGCACGGACCAGCGGCGGCATGGGCGACATCGCCATCGACAGCAGCGCAGGCAGTGTGTCGGGTGCCGCCTCTGGCATCATCGGGCTCAACTATGGCAGCGGGATGATCAGCATCACCAGTGCGGATGTTACCAGTAATAGCCGATTCGGCATTACTGCCAACAATCGCGGCACCGATCTCGTCATCGACAGCAGCGCGGGCAGCGTGGCTGGCGGGTATGGCGGCATCCGTGCATTCAATTTCGGCAGCGGGGGGTTGAGCATCACCAGCGCGGACGTGACCGGGGCAGTCTCATTCGGTGTCTATGCGCTCAACGTCGGCACCGATCTCACAATCGACAGCAGCGCGGGCAGCGTCACCGGCTCCCGCAATGGCATCCTCGCTAGCAACAATGGCAGCGGGGCGCTGAGACTCACCAGCGCGGATGTTACCGGAAAGACCCAATTCGGCATTTTTGCCAGCAATCGCGGCACCGATCTCACGATCGACAGCGGCGCGGGCAGCGTGGCGGGTGGCAGTGATGGTATCTCTGCGATCAACGGCGGCAGCGGCGCGCTGAGCATCACCAGCGCGGATGTGACCGGTGCCAACGGATCGGGCATTCTTGCTGACAATCGCGGCACCGATCTCACGATCGACAGCAGCGCAGGCAGCGTGGCGGGCGGCGATTCTGGCATCTCTGCGAACAACACCGGCAGCGGCGCGCTGAGCATCACCAGCGCGGATGTGACCGGTACGAACGGAACCGGCATCATCGCACGCGCCTATGGCAATGTAATTTCCATCGATACGACCGCCGGCAGGGTAAATGGTGCTACTTACGGCATAAGTGCAGCCAATTTTACAGGCGCAGTTGATGTAACGACCGCTGATGTAACCAGCTCGAACGGTGATGGCATCGCGGTGTTTTCGGATGCGTTCACCCGGGTGGACAGCACACGCGGCACAGTCACGGGGGAAACATTCGGGATCAATGCGCGCAATTATGGTGGTTCAGCAGTTACCGTTACGACGGCTGATGTATCGGGAAGCGGCGCTTCCGGAATATTTGTCCTCTCCGCAGGTGGAGGGATCGCGTTGGATAGCAGCGCAGGAACGGTAACCGGTGGGAGTTCGGGTATAACCGCTGTGGAACAAGGCGCTGGCACGGTAGTGCTGACGGTTTCCGATGTTGTCGGCGCGACCGGCGCGGGTATCCTGGCTTCTTCAAGAGCCGCGCTCGCCAGCATCACCGTGCAGGGGATGTCAGGCAATGTGACCGGCGGCACCGATGGCATCGCGATAGATACCATGGGCGCGGACATAGTGGTCGATAATCTCGACAGTGTAACCGGCCAGAACGGTGATGGTCTGAACCTTGCGTCAAACGGCGGCAGCATTACTGTCAATGCGGTCGACACCGTCCTTGGCCTCGGCGGAACCGGTATTGTGGCCGATGCTGTCACGGGCGATATCTCGATCCAGGGCAGCGGCCTGGTTGGCGGGATTACCGGCACGGGGCCGTCTGGCGATATAATGCTAGGCGCTCAGACACTGTTCGGTGCCGGCGGCAGCGGCATAGTGGCGGTCAGCGACGGTGCGATCAATATCGGCGGCGTGGCTGCGATCGGCGATGTTACCGGCAACAATGGCCTTGGCATCCTTGCTCGCTCCAATGGCGGCGGGATAACTATCGACAGCAGTGCGGGCAGTGTGTCGGGTTACTTCAGCGGGGTGTTTGCGCAAGATTTTGGGGCGGGCGCGGTCTCGGTCACTACGGCAGATGTCACCGGCACAGAGAATTTCGGCATCAATGCCTATTCCAACGGCGGCGCAGTTACCGTGGACAGCAGCGCGGGCAGTGTCTTGGGCTATTTCGGACTGGTGGCAACAGCGCTGGGCGGGGGCGCAGTCTCGGTTACAACGGCAGATGTTACTGCCAGAAGCGTAGGCATCTTTGCCTTTTCCACCGGCGGCGGTGTCACCTTGGATAGCAGCGGAGGCCGCGTAACAAGCGGTGCCACGGGGATTTTTGCGGAAGATACCGACGCAGGTGCGATCCAGCTGTATGCGAATGATGTCAACGCCGGAAGGGCCGGCATCTTTACGCAAGCATCCGAAGGTGCGACCTCGATTTCGCTTGCGTCCAACGCCGATGTTGTGGGTGCGGGCGCCCAGGGCATCCGGGCGGCGTCCACGGGCGCTTCAGCCGGCATCACCGTGCAGGGCATGTCCGGCACGATCACTGGCGCGACCGATGGTGTGGGCATCGAAACGGTGGGCGCGGATATTCTGGTCGACAATCTCGGCCGGGTAACCAGTCTGAACGGCGATGGTATCAACGCGCAGTCGAACGGCGGAAACATAACGATAAATGCGGTTGATACGATTACCGGCACGATCGGCAACGGCATCTTCGCATTTGCCGACGGAGGCGACATTTCCATCCAGGGCAGCGGCCTGGTTGGCGGGATTACCGGGACTGGCCCGCGGGGCGACATTACTGTTGGCGGCACGACAGTATATGGCGTGAATGGCTCTGGCATTGTGGCGGTCACCAGCGGCAGCATCGATATCGGCGGCGCAACCGCCATTGGAGATGTCACCAGCACCAACGCTTCCGGAATATTCGCGCAGACCACCGGCGGCATGGGCGGCATCACCATCAACAGCAGCGCGGGCAGCGTTGCCGGTTATGGTACTGGCATTGCGGCTATCAACATCGGCAGCGGCGCGCTGAGCATTACCAGTGCAGATGTAACCGGGATGGTCGGAACTGGCATCTTCGCGCGCAACGATGGCACCAACCTGACCATCGACAGCGCAGCGGGCAGCATATCAGGCGTGACCGGCATCCGTGCCGAGAACTATGGCGGCGTGCTGAGGATCACGAGCGCTGATGTGACGGGATCAAGCGCAAGGGCTGAAGGCATCCGCGCGAACAATTTTGGCACTGATCTCATCGTCGACAGCAGCGCGGGCAGGGTATCAGGCAGCGAGAATGGCATCTCTGCGTTCAACTTCGGAACCGGAATGATAAGCATCACCAGCGCTGATGTGGCAAGTACCGGTCCAAGAGGTGATGGCATCCGTGCCTTCAATTTCGGTACTGGAATACAGATCAACAGCATTGCGGGCAGCGTGACGGGTGGCATCACTGCCGCCAACTATGGCAGCGGCGCGCTAGGCATTACCAGCGCGCATGTGACCGCGATGAACGGTAATGGCATTGATGCGCAAAATAGCGGCACCGATCTCACCATTGACAGCAGCGCGGGCAGCATTGCGGGCGGTGATATTGGCATCAGTGCCCGCAATTACGGCAGCGGCGCACTGTCAATCACGGTCGATGACGTCGCCGGCGATACCATCGGCATCCGCAGCTATTCCAGAACCGGTGCGACCACGATCGCGCTGGGATCAACTGCCAATGTCATCAGCACCACTGCTGAGGGGATATCGGCATCTTCAAGCGGCGCGCTGGCCAGCATCGCCGTGCAGGGGTTGTCGGGCGATGTGACTGGCGGCACCGACGGAATTGCGATCAGCACCATGGGCGCGGACATACTGGTCGATAATCTCGACAGCGTGACCGGCCAGAACGGCGATGGTCTGAACCTTGCGTCAAACGGCGGCAGCATCACGGTTAATGCGGTCGACACGATCCTCGGCACCGGCGGCAATGGTATTGTGGCTGACGCGGGCACGGGCGATATCTCGATCCAGGGCAGCGGCCTGGTTGGCGGGATCGCCGGTACAGGTGCCCGCAGCAGTCTCGTGATTGGCGGCCTGCCAGTTTACGGCGTCAATGGCGCCGGCATTGTGGCGGTCACCAGTGGCAGCATTGATATTGGCGGCACCGCTGCAATCGGCGATGTTACCAGCACCAATGCAAACGGCATATTTGCGCAGACCACTGGCGGCATGGGCGGCATCGTCATCGACAGCAGCGCGGGCAGCGTGGCGGGTGGCTATTATGGCATTTACGCAGCCAATAACGGTAGCGGCTTGTTGAGCATCACCAGCGCCGATGTGACCGGAAGTTACGCAACCGGCGTGTTCGCGCGCAACTACGGCACCGATCTCATCATCGACAGCAGCGCGGGCAGCGTGTTGGGCAACAGCTATGGCATCGTCGCTAACAACTTTGGCAGCGGGGTGCTGAGCCTCACCATCGCGGATGTGACCGGGACAAAGGGTTCAGGTATCCGTGCTTTGAGCTCCGGCACCGATCTCACCATCGACAGCAGCGCCGGCAGCGTGTTGGGCCGAGGTTATGGCATCAATGCTCGCAACACCGGTAGCGGCGCGCTGAGCATCACCAGCGCGGATGCGACCGGGACTTTCGCATCTGGCATCGCTGCGTTCAACTTTGGCACCGATCTGACGGTCGATAGCAGTGCGGGCACAGTGGTTGGCCGCGTCAGAGGCATCTTTGCTGGAAATTACGGCAGCGGAGACCTTACCATCACCGTCAATGATGTGACCAGCGGCGGCGACGGCATCCTAAGCTATGCGGAAACCGGTGCGACCACGATTACGCTGGGATCGACTGCCGATGTCATTGGCATCGATGGTAGAGGCATCTCCGCATCTTCAGCGGGTACGCTGGCAAATATCACCGTGCGGGGAATGTCGGGCAACGTCACCGGAGGGACCGATGGTATCGCGATAACCACGGCTGGCGCGGATCTACTGGTCGATAATTTTGGCAGTGTGACCGGACAGAGCGGTGATGGTCTGGACCTTGCGTCAAATGGCGGAGACATCACAGTCAATGCAGTCAGCGCCATCCTTGGCATCGGCGGCAACGGCATCGTGGCGAGCGCGAGCACTGGCAACATCTCGATCCAGGGCAGCGGCTTGGTTGGCGGGGTCTCCGGCAATGGCAAATATGGCATGCTGACGGTTGGTGGGGGAAGCTTTTACGGCCTCAACGGCAGCGGCATCGTGGCTGTCGGCAACGGCGAGATTGATATTGGCGGCGCCGCCGCAATCGGCGATGTCACCGGCGCCGCCGGCTTCGGCATCTTTGCTCGCTCCAACAAAGGCGGCGCGATTACGGTTGATACCAGCGCGGGCAGCGTCATGGGCGGCAACAGCGGCATCTACGCGCGGTCGATTGGCGCTGGGGAGGTTTCGTTGACGACAGCCGATGTGACCGGCACAAACTACAATGGCATCAGCGCCTTCTCCGACAGCGGCGCGATCACCGTGGACAGCACTGCGGGCAGCGTGGCTGGCGGGGGCTTCGGGATACTCGCGGGCAATGACGGTGCAGGCGCTGTCCGGATAATTACGGGCGATGTCACGGGATCTCGCTATAACGGGATCAATGCCTTCTCCAATGGTGGCGGCGTTACAGTAGATAGCCGCGCCGGGAGTGTAACGGGCGGCGAAAGCGGAATCGACGCGCGAGATTTGGGCGCAGGCGCGATCGTGCTGAACATGGATGATGTGACGGGCGGCAATGCCGGTATCCGCACTTTGGCGACCGATGGCACCACCACGGTCACACTGGCCTCCACCGCCGACGTGGTGGGTACCGGCGCGCAGGGCATTTACGCTGTTTCCACAGGCGCAACGGCTCACATTACTGTGCAAGGCAGCTCGGGCAACATTACTGGCGGCACCGATGGTATTGCGATCACCACGGCTGGCGCGGATATTATTATTAATAATCTTGACTTGGTGCGCGGCAATGCCGGAGATGGTGCCAATCTTGCTTCGAATGGCGGCGCGATTTCTGTCACCGATGTAGATGAGATATTCGGCTTTGGCGGCAATGGGATTCTGGCCAATGCTTCGGGCGGCACAGGCGGCGATGTCCTCGTTTCCGGCAATGGCGACATCATGGGGTCGCTTGCCGGCGTTTCAGCCGTGACCGGCGGCAGCGGGATCATTACACTCAATCTGTCCGGAACGACTTTTGGCGGCAATGCAGGCGTTGCTGTGTCAACGGTTGGCGGCGCAGCAAACATTGCCAACAGCGGTACGCTGTCTGGGAGCAATTACGCGGTTTTTGCCAGTTCGGCTGCAACCGGCCCGATTACTCTGACCAACAGCGGTTTGACCGGATCTGCCATTCTTTTTGCCGGTGGCGACGACACCTTCGACAATTCCGGCACATTCATCGCTGATGGCGCGAGCGATTTTGGCGGCGGTAACGACAAGCTACTCAACAGCGGCATTCTGTCGGTTGCTTCCACTGCCACGTTCACTGGTCTGGAGACGCTGTCCAATAGTGGCTCGATCACCCTGATGAACGGACAGGCTGGCGGTTCGCTCACCACCACCGGAAATTTTGTCGGACTGGGGGGCAGCCTTGCGCTTGACGTCGATTTCAATGCCGGAACGGCCGACCGGTTGGTCGTCTCTGGTTCTGCGACTGGCACCACCGTCATCCAGATTAACAATCTGACCTCTGGGCTCGGACTGGGCGACACAATTGTAGTGGTTGACGCTTCAGCAGGAACAGATGAAACCGCGTTCGTGCTGTCATCAGATGATCTGAACGTCACGCCCTTCCTGGCCTACTCGTTCGATTATGATGTGCGCAATTCCGACTTCGTATTTGGCAGGACGGTCACAGCGCGCGTTTTCGAGGCGACCAAGCTTGCGGAGGCTGCGTCGTCGCTATGGTATCGCAGCGCCGATGCCTGGGCCGATCACCGTGTACATGCACGCCAGGCGGAGGCCAATCAGCCCCTGTGGCTGACATTTTACGGGGCAACTTCTGATCGTGATGAGGAATTTTCCCAGACGGTGGGGCTCGCCCGCGTCGATGCGGTGCTCGATTACTCACAGGATTATTTCGGGCTTCAGGCCGGACTTGATTTTGCCCGAGGGGATGCTTCCGCCTTTGGCCTGACGGCAGGTTACCTGTCGTCGCAGCTAAAGTTTGCGGCCAATGGCAACGGTGCCGATTTCGGCGTGTTCAACCTGGGGGCATCGGCCAGCTATCGGCAAGGTGGCTTATTTGCCGAAGCACTGCTCAAATATGATTTCATAAAGGGGGATTTGAACGATCCGACGGCGGGCGCATTCAACGGGAAGGCGGATGGCAATGCCTATGGCGGACGTATCCAGATGGGTTATCGAACTGGCGGCGGCGCATTCTTCCTGGAACCGCAAGCGAGCATCGAATTCCAGCAAAGCAAACTCGATAATATTGCCATCGACGTTCACAGCTTCGCGTTCGATACGATGGACGGCCTGCGCGGCATCGCAGGCCTGAGGATGGGCGGACAAGCGGATCGGGCCAGCGGCATGGTGATCGGCTATCATCTGAATGCCAGTGCGGTAATTGAATTCGGAGGCGACGGCACCGCACGGTTCATTGCCGGCCCTGACGTTTTGAGTTTCAGTAACAATCCGATCGAAACTTATGCGCATCTCGAAGCAGGCCTGTCGCTTGATGGCACAAGCCCAATCTCCGGTTTCTTCCAGATCGAAGGCGATATTTCCGGCGACTACAATAGCATGGGGTTGCGGGCAGGAGTGCGGGTGAGTTTCTGAGTGCCGGGGGAAAGCTTTACAAGCCAGGGTCGCCGATCAGCGCGGAAGGGAAGCAAACCAAAAGTCGTCTGGCGGGTTTGTAATCTGCAACGGCCACACACCGCCATTCCGATACCGGCCTAATTTCGGCCTTTAAGTTCTGTCTGATTAAATGGCAGATTTAGGGAAAGAAACTTGCTGTCAGCGATGTCCGCTTCGGGGTCGTTAGCAGACAGGCCGCTTTTATCTGAAATGCCCGGAAAGCTGCCAGTCCGTTTCTGGTAGAATTTCCGCAGTTGGCTGTGTCGCAAATTAACGCGGCGCAGGGCCAGCCTTGACGTCATGAAAAATGGGCCCCGCATCCTGCGATACGGGGCCCATTTCATGCCGACGAAGGTGCTTAGAAATTGATCGCTGCCGACACGCCCCAGACGCGGGGTTCGTTGATCAGCGCCGTCAGATTATTGAAGTCGATTGCACCGACAGCGGACGCGTCATCGGTTATGTTGCGCACAAAGGCAGCCACCTCGAAAGCGTCAGTCTTGTAGCCTGCGCGAACGCCGCCTTCGAGCTGGCTTGCATCCTGGAATTCAAGCGCTTCATACAAAAAGAAGTTGATCCGCGAGCGATAGGCCCAGTCGGTGAAGGCATAGATTTCGCCATTGCCAACCGGGATGCTGTAGCGCGCGGTCCAGTTGGCGATCCAGCGCGGAGCCTGCGGCAAAGAATTGCCATCGATGCTTACGATCGCTGCCGAGAACGGAGCCGCGGGCGTCACAATCGGATCAAGGATTGTACACAAGGAGACATCGGGGAAGGTATCAACGCGCACCGCGCCGCACGCAGCGGTGGTCAGGCCCGCATCCTGAATCTCGGTGTGGTTGTAACTAAGGCCGGCTGTCAGAAGCAGATTGTCTGTCGGCGCCAGTTCCGCGTCCAGCTCAAAACCATAGCCGCGCACATTATCGGCATTGATCAAACGGTTTGCGTTAACCGAACCGCCCACCGCGGTGAGTTGGGCATCGTTGAGATTGAAATAGAAACCCGAAAGGTTCACCCGCGCCCGGCCATCGAGGAATGTCGATTTGATCCCGGCTTCGTAAGAAGTGATTGTCTCCGAATCGCCGATGGTCACGCCGTCTTCAAGCGGGGTGGGCGTCGCTGGCGGGAACAGGACGCGGCCCTGAATGCTCGGCGCGCGATAGCCGCGCGCTACTTTTGCGTACAGATTGACATCGTTGCTTGCCGCGTATGTCGCGCTCAGATCCCATGTGATCGTATCATCGCTAACCGAGCGGGTGACCGTCCCGAGCGGGTTTTGCAGGAATGTCGGGAACTGCGTGTCCTGACTGCGCACGACCACGAAATCGCGTGAATCGTCATTGTAGCGGACCCCGCCACTGATGCTGAGCTGGTCGGACAATTCGTAAGTCAACGAACCGAAAATACCCAGAGCCTCGCTCTGTTGTTCTTGCGATACGACGATGTTGATGCCGCCCGGCGCGTTGAGCGGATCGCCTAGCGTCGAGAAGTTGTTGCTGACAATTTCCAGCGATTCGTCAAAATAGAAGATGCCCGCCTGATAGCTCAACGGGCCATTGCCGTTGCTGGCAATCCGCAGTTCCTGCGTAAACTGGTCAAGGTTGGGGATCGTATCCTGCGTTTCTGCAGTGAACGGAATTTGGCCGGGGCCGGTTAAGGCGGGCGGCAGGAAGTTCGCGCCGAATCCGCCATCGACGTCGCCAACCGATGCGGCGCGGCCATTCCAGTAGCTGGTAACCGCAATGACCGAGACCGGCCCGACATCCCACGTCGCGCGGGCCGAAGCATTGCTTGTTTGAACGGTCTGCTCGTTCTGGCCATCGACCGAGACAGTGCTGCGGCTGAAGTTTTCGTTCAGGCCGGACTGCCCGCGCGTGAAATTGTTCGCCCGGAAAATTCGGGCCGTTCCGTCAAGATCGCGCAACTGCCCGGTCAGAAGCAGATCGAAATTGTCGGTCAGTTCAAAATCGAACTGTGCGCGGAAGGCGAATTCGTCGAACCCGCCCAGCGCGTTCTCGGTTGTGCCGCCGGGAAGGACATTATCAACGTAATCGTCCTGGCGCTGGTACAGCGCGGATAGGCGGACATTAACCTGATCACCCAGCGGCCCGCCGACGGCTGCTTCGGTATTGATATTGCCAAACCGGCCCACGCTCACGCTTGCATAGCCATCGGCGTAATCACGCGGTTTTACCGAATCGAACTTTACGATGCCGGCAGGCGTGTTGCGACCGAACAATGTTCCCTGCGGGCCGCGCAAAACCTCGACCTGCTGGACATCAAAAATCGGAAAACCTTTGAGGATCGGATTTTCCAGCACGACATCATCTAGAACAAGACTGACCGGTTGCGACGCGTTGAAGTCGAAGTCCGTGTTGCCCAGGCCGCGGATGTAGAAACGCGGAAAGGTCCGTCCGAAGGAAGATTCGACAATCAGGCTGGGAACGCGGGCGGACAAGACGCGAATGTCCTGGCCGCTGCTGTTTATCGCAGCCAGCGTGTCCTGATTGATGGCTGTCACCGATACGGGGACGTCCTGAATGTCCTGCTCGCGCCGCTGCGCTGTGACGATGATGGTGCGAACACCGCTTTGTTCGGCAGCCGCCTCCTGCTCTGAATCAGTGGATTGTGCGGCTGCGGGTGCAGCGACTGTCAGCATTGCTGCAATCGGGACGATCGCGGAAGTCGTAAAAAACCGTGCCAATGACATTATGTTTGCCCTCATTCGATTTTGCGAACCACCTATGCCGCACCCCGCGAGGGTGAATTTATCGCCGAGCAGTCAATCAAGCAGCGAAAACACAAGCGAATCAAGTCATGAAATTGCAACCTCGGCCAGCATTTGCAACGAAGTGCTGCGGGGTCAATTTACTGTTCGTGGAAACTTTCAATTCGCCCGGCAGCCGTTGCCGATCAGCAACGAATTGGAGCTATCTCGATCTAGCGGCGCAGGCGTTCGGGCAAAGGCAGGATCGACACGATGCGTGGATGATCGGCGCGGGGCCTTTTCGGCTGCCTCAACCTCTCGCGCGGCACAGCTACAACACAACCCCTATTACGCCACAGCACAGATTTACGGTCAAACCGGATTTCCGGCTGGATATGGGCCTGCGGCGGACATTGTCTCCGACAGGCTCAACCCGCCCTTAATTCCTCGGCCAGGAGATCGAATTCTTCGCCGCGCGGGGAGCCTTTGCGCCAGACCAGCGCAATTTCGCGGCTGGCGTTGTCGGCGGATAGCGGGCGCGCGACCACTTCGGTTTCGTGCAATATCCCGGCGTCGATAGCCATTTCAGGCAACATCGTGACGCCAAGTCCGTTATCGACCATTTGCACCAGAGTATGCAGGCTGGTGCCGATCATCAGCGAATTGCCGCGCAGTTCGGGCCGGTTACAGGCCGCCAGCGCGTGTTCTTTCAGGCAATGGCCATCTTCCAGTAACAGCAGTTTGCCTTCGTCGATCATGGCGGAGGTAACGGTTTCGGGCAAATCCACCGGATCATCTTTCGGAAAAGCCACAAACAATCTGTCATCGCAAATATGCGCCTGATCCACATCGCCGGTGGCGAAGGGCAGCGCGAGCAGCACACAATCCGCCCGCCCGCTGTTGAGCGATTCGATCGCCGCCGCGCTAGGTTCTTCGCGCAAAAACAGTTTGAGCGCAGGGCGTTCCTTGCGCAGCCGCGGCAGGATACGCGGCAGCAGGAAGGGCGCAACCGTCGGGATCACGCTCATGCGCAGTTCGCCGGACAAGGGCTGGCCCGATGCCTGCACCAGATCGGTCAGGTCCTCAGCCTCGCGCAGCAGCCGGTGCGCTTTGGCCACGACCTGATTGCCCAGCGGGGTGAACCGCACCACGCGGCGGGTTCGCTCGACCAATGTAACGCCGAGCAGCGATTCAAGCTCTCTGATACCTGCGGACAGGGTGGACTGCGAGACGAAGCTGGCTTCTGCGGCGCGTCCGAAATGCCCGTGTTCATGCAACGCAACCAGATATTGCAGCTGCTTGATCGTGGGCAGGTAGGAACTCATACCTCGGGCGCGTCACCTTCCGCGGTTTCGCTCAGATGCGTCATTTTCAGCTTGCCGGCTTCGACTGCGAAAGCCAGCCGGCCTTCGACCAGCTCGAGCGCGTCCTTGCCAAACACTTCGTACCGCCAGGTGTTGAGAATGGGCAGATCGCGCATCCCCGCGGCCAGCGCTTCCAGCTCGTCCGATTTGGTCAGCAAACGGCTTGCTATATCGATTTCCCGGCTGCGGATTTTCAGCAGCAGTTTGAGCAAATCGGCAACCAGTGCGCCTTCCTTGCCCAAGGGCGCGCCGCGCTTGTTCTTTTCGGGCATTTCGCTGGCCGGAAGCGGCTGGGCATCGGCGATGACTTTCATCATGCGCTGCCCGATATCGTTCTGTTTCCAGGCGGCCGACAATCCGCGCACCTTGGCCAGATCAGCCTGGTTTTTCGGCGGATTTCCGGCAATGTCTGCCAGTGTTTCATCCCGCATGATCCGCCCGCGCGGAATATCCTTGTGCTGCGCTTCAGTCTCGCGCCACGCGGCGAGAGCTTTCAAGCGGCCAAGCACCTGGGCATTGCGCGACGGTGCGCGCACCCGCTGCCACGCGGTGTCGAGATCGGTCTGGTAATTGCTCACCTGGGCAAGTTTTTCCATCTCGATATCCAGCCAGCCGCCGCGCCCGGTTTTGACAAGTCTCTCGAGCATTTTGGGGAAAATCTGCGCCAGATAGGTCACATCGCCGATCGCATATTCGATCTGCCGTTCGGTCAGCGGCCGACGGCTCCAGTCGGTAAAGCGCGCGCCCTTGTCCACGGTTATACCCAGCCACGCATCGACCAGATTGGCATAACCGATCTGTTCGGACTGGCTGATCGCCATCATCGCGATCTGGGTGTCGAAAATCGGGTGCGGCGTCTTGCCTGTCAGATTGACGATGATTTCGACATCCTGCCCACCGGCATGGAAAATTTTGAGGACATCGTCATTTTCGGTCATCAGATCGAGCAGCGGCTTGAGATCGATGCCTTCCGCCAGCGGATCGATCGCGGCTGCTTCCTTGCCGTCGGAAATCTGGACCAGACACAAGATCGGCCAATAGGTGTTTTCACGCATGAACTCGGTATCGACGCAGACGAAATCCGCAGTCGAGAAACGTTCACAAATTTCGGCGACGGATTTGCTGTCGGTAATCAGCGGATGGATTTTCATGGGAAATGCTTATAGCGCCGCCACAGCGCGCAACCAGCCCGCAAGGGCGTGTGGGGGCGTATAGGCGGGGGACAAGTGCCGCCAACCTTGACAAAAGGCCCCCGCATCGCTGTTAGGGGCGCGCTTTTCGCGCCGCGATGCTATGACCGGTCCCATCGCCGCGACATCTGATATTTCCGATTGAAAGACCAAATCTGCCATGCATGCTTATCGCACCCATAATTGCGCTGCCCTGACACAGGCCGATGTCGGCGAAACGGTTCGCCTGTCGGGCTGGATCCACCGCAAGCGCGATCATGGCGGTGTTCTGTTCATCGATTTGCGTGACCATTACGGCATGACGCAAATCGTCGCCGACGAAGACAGTCCGGCTCTGGCGGTTTTTGAATCGCTGCGCGTGGAAAGTGTAGTCACCATCGATGGCGAAGTGAAAGCCCGCGCCGATGGCACTGCAAATGACAGCCTGCCGACCGGCCAGATCGAAGTTTTCGCGCGTTCTGTCACCGTCCAGTCCAGGGCGGAAGAACTGCCGATGCCGGTTGCCGGGGAACAGGATTATCCCGAGGATATCCGCCTCAAGAACCGCTTCCTCGATTTGCGGCGCGAGACGATGCACCGCAATGTGGTGCTGCGCAGCCAGGTGATCGCTTCGCTGCGCAAGCGGATGACCGATCTCGGGTTCAATGAAATCCAGACACCGATCCTGACCGCATCCAGCCCCGAAGGCGCGCGCGATTTCCTTGTGCCGAGCCGGATGCATAATGGCAAATTCTATGCGCTCCCGCAGGCGCCGCAGATGTTCAAGCAATTGCTGATGGTGTCGGGTTTCGACCGCTATTTCCAGATTGCGCCATGTTTCCGCGATGAAGATTTGCGCGCCGACCGCAGTCTGGAATTTTACCAGCTCGATCTGGAAATGAGCTTTGTGACGCAGGACGATGTGTTCGATGCGCTGGAGCCTGTTCTTGCAGGCGTGTTCGATGAATTTTCGGGCGAAAAGACTGTTACCAGATCGGGCGAATTTCCGCGCATTCCCTACAAGGAAGCAATGCTGAAATATGGCAGCGACAAGCCCGATTTGCGCAACCCGCTGATGATTGCCGATGTTACCGCCCATTTCGAGAGGTCGGGCTTTGGCCTGTTCGAGAAAATTGTCGGCGGCGGCGGCGTGGTCCGCGTGATCCCTGCGCCGAATACGCATGAGAAAAGCCGTAAGTTCTTCGACGACATGAACAACTGGGCACGCGGCGAAGGCTTTGCCGGGCTGGGTTATGTGACACGCAAGGGCGGCGAGTTCGGCGGTCCGATTGCCAAGAATCACGGGCCCGAATTGATGGCCAAGCTGTATGACGAGCTGGGGCTTGGCGAGAATGACGGTTTGTTCTTTGCAGCGGGCAAGGAAAAGGAAGCCGCCAAGCTCGCGGGTGCTGCGCGCACACGCTGCGCGGAGGAACTGGAGCTGATCGAGCAGGGGTGCTTCAAATTCTGCTGGATCGTCGATTTCCCGATGTTCGAATATGACGAGGAGCAGAAAAAGGTCGATTTCAGCCATAACCCGTTCTCCATGCCGCAGGGCGAAATGGAAGCGCTGGAGACGATGGACCCGCTCGATATTCTGGCGTGGCAGTATGACATTGTCTGCAACGGCTATGAGCTATCGTCCGGCGCGATCCGGAACCACCGGCCTGACATCATGTACAAGGCGTTCGAAATCGCGGGCTATGGCAAACAGGATGTCGAGGACAATTTCGGCGGAATGCTTAATGCATTCAAGTATGGCGCGCCGCCGCATGGCGGTTCCGCGCCGGGTATCGACCGGATCGTGATGTTGCTGGCGGACGAGCCGAACATCCGTGAAGTCATCGCTTTTCCGCTGAACCAGAAGGGCGAAGATTTGATGATGGGCGCACCCAGCACGGCCAATATGAAGCAGTTGAAGGAGCTGGGCATCCGGATTGTCGAACAGCCCAAACCGGCAACCGGCGGACCGGCTGGTTAATCACTCCGGAAACGCGGCAATCAGGACGTTGTGACCAGGATGCGGTCGCGCGCCGCGTCGTAACGCACTTCTAGGCCCGCTTTTCGCAAGGCACCGAAAGTGGCAAAGCCGCCTTCACCCTTGGGCAAATCGGGTGCGGCATCGCCCTGTCCCGTGATCAGCGACAGCAGTTGCGAGGTCGAGGCAAGGATCGTCGATCGGCCATCGATTCTCAGCGCGATGCGTCCTGCATCGCGGCCATTGATTTCGACAGGTTTTGTAATTTCGATGCTCGAAGCGGTTGCACCTGCGGTGGCCGATCCATCGGACAGATCGAAATCGACTGCCATCAGCCCTTCGGAAGTCATCTTCACCTTCTGCGGCGGCAGTGCAGAATCTGCGGAATCGAGAAAATCGCCTTGGATCAAACTGCGCCGGCCCGGACTTTCTGCCGCGGTGGTGCCATCTTCCTCTGCGGGCGCTGTCAGGTCTTCCGCGAACCCCGGCTGGGCAACCGCTTCCTTGTCAAGAAATCTGCCGGCCAGCGCGGTCGGCGAAGGCAGCGAAACGCGTACCGGGTAATAGCCCGCTTCAAGATTATCGTCCCACATCCGCGTGAATGTACCCAGCGAAACCCAGGCGATCGCAGACGCGGTGACGGCAAGCCCCGCAGCGGCCATCCACAGCTGTTTCCTGCTGGCCCAATCGGCCGAGATGCCCGCGTCTTCGTCCAAAACAGCTCCTTCCAATCGATACCTTTTGCCACATATTATGCCGGTGTTGGTGAAAAATGTGGAAATCGCCAAGCGCGACCCCGCGTTTTACCGAACAGACGCCTGCACAACGCGTTGCCCAAGCTGGAATTTGCGAGCGTATGGCACTTGCCAGCGGTTGATGCGTTCATTAGGGCGAAAGACAACCAATCACCCCCCAATTCGAGAGGGAAGAATATGAGCGATACCGCTGAACGCGTTAAGAAGATTGTAGTCGAGCATCTTGGCGTAGAAGCCGACAAGGTTACCAAGGAAGCCAGCTTCATTGATGATCTGGGCGCAGACAGCCTGGATATCGTCGAACTGGTGATGGCGTTCGAAGAAGAATTCGGCGTCGAAATTCCTGACGATGCCGCCGAAAAGATTACCTCGGTTGGTGATGCGATCACTTTCATCGAAGAAAACAAGGGCTGATTGGCCCCATCCCGCCCATTGCGACTGCCGCGTTGCGGCGGGATTTGACAGGCTCAGCCCCTTAACGGGTCTGGGCCTGTTCACTTTCTGGAGAACCACATGCGTCGTGTTGTCGTAACCGGTCTTGGGCTTGTCACTCCTCTGGGCGGCGATGTCGAGACTACCTGGGCCAATATTCTGGCGAGCAAAAGCGGTGCGGGCCCGATTACCAGATTCGATGCCACGGGTTACAAATGCACGATCGCGTGCGAGGTCAAGCCCAAGGAGCATGAATACGGCTTTGACCCGGACAAACGTGTCGATCACAAAGTCCAGCGGCAAGTGGATCCCTTCATCATCTACGGGATCGATGCGGCGGGACAGGCGCTCGAAGACGCCGGGCTGACCGAAATGACCGAAGCACAGCGGTTTCGCGCCGGTTGTTCGATCGGTTCGGGTATCGGCGGATTACCCGGCATCGAAAGCGAAGCGCTGGTGCTGGCCGAAAAGGGGCCGGGGCGGGTCAGCCCGCATTTTGTCCATGGCCGGTTGATCAATCTGATTTCCGGTCAGGTTTCGATAAAATACGGTCTGATGGGCCCCAACCATGCGGTAGTGACTGCCTGTTCCACAGGGGCGCATTCCATTGGTGATGCAGCGCGGATGATCCGCGACGATGATGCCGATGTCATGCTGGCGGGCGGCGCGGAGGGGACGGTGTGCCCGCTGGGCATCGCCGGATTCGCACAGGCGCGCGCACTGAACATGACCTATAACGACCGGCCCGAAGCCGCCAGCCGACCTTATGACAAAGACCGCGACGGGTTTGTGATGGGCGAGGGTGCGGGAGTGGTCGTGCTGGAAGAATACGAACATGCCAAGGCACGCGGCGCGACGATTTACGCTGAAGTAACCGGATACGGTCTTTCGGGCGACGCCTATCACGTAACCGCGCCGCATCCCGAGGGACTCGGGGCCTATAATGCGATGGCAATGGCGCTGAAAAAAGCGGGTATGACCCCCGCTGATATCGATTATATCAACGCGCACGGCACATCGACGATGGCCGATACGATCGAGCTGGCTTCGGTCAAACGCCTGTTCGGCGATGAGATTGCCAATGTTTCGATGAGCTCGACGAAATCGGCGATCGGCCATCTGCTGGGCGGGGCAGGGGCCGTCGAAGCTATTTTCTGCATTCTGGCACTGCGCGACCAGATCGTCCCTCCCACGCTCAACCTCGACAATCCCGACGAGGGGACCGACGGGGTCGATCTCGTCCCGCATACAGCGAAAAAGCGTGAGGTGCGCGCGGTGTTGAACAACAGCTTCGGCTTTGGCGGCACCAATGCAAGTCTGGTGATGAAGAAGGCGGATTGAATGCTGCGCGGAGGTTATCTGGTAATGGCCGCCGCAGCGCTGATCGTTGCTGCAGCTGCCACTTACCTTATTGCAGGCTGGTTCGGGTCGGGCCCGCTGGACGAGGAAAAACCGTTCATCGTCTCGTCCGGCTCCACACTGACGGCGATTGCCAACCAGCTTGAGGATGACGGCGCCATCGGCAGTGCCGACGCCTTTCTGCTGCGCGCAAAGATTTTCGGCGGTAGCGACCCCGTTCAGGCCGGCGAGTTCCTGTTGCCCGCGGGCGCCAGCCCCGGCAGCATCCTGAACATGTTGCAAAGCGGCGACGTGATCCGCCGGTTCATCACCATACCCGAGGGGACACCTTCGATTCTGGTGTTCGAAACACTGATGGCCGAACAGAACCTGACCGGCGAAATTTCCATCCCGCCAGAAGGCTCCATCCTGCCGGACACCTATGATTTCGAACGCGGCGAAGCGCGCGCGGATGTGGTGAAGCGCATGACCGCGGCGATGCAGCAGGCGCTGGCCGAATTGTGGAAGGCCAGAGGCAAGGACATCGCCGTTTCGACGCCGCAAGAAGCGGTCATTCTGGCGTCGATTGTCGAGAAGGAAACCGGGATCGCATCCGAGCGGGGGATGGTCGCGGGGCTATATTCGAACCGCGTGAAAACGGGCATGATGCTGCAAGCCGACCCGACGATTATCTACCCCATCACAAAGGGCAAGCCGCTTGGCCGGCGGATCAGACAGTCCGAAATTTCCGCCATCAACGATTACAATACGTATTCCATGGTTGGTCTGCCCAAGGGGCCGATCACCAATCCCGGCCGCGCTTCGATCGCGGCAGTGCTCGATCCGGACAAGACAGAGGCGCTGTATATGGTTGCCGACGGGACAGGCGGGCACGCATTTGGCAATACGCTCGGCGAACATAATGCCAATGTCGAAAAATGGTTTGCGATACGCCGCAAGCGGGGCGAAATGTGAACCTGCAGAAAGGTGACGCGCCTTTCATCATGACAGCGGCATTGCCGCCCGACATGGCATCCTGGGCCACCGCCCTGCGCCGCGAGTATTTCCCGCCGGAACGCAATTTCCTCGACGCCCACGTCACGCTGTTTCACGCCTTGCCGCCTTCCTGCGAAGATGAATTGTGCGATTTGCTGGCTGAATTGGTCAAACGACATTCTGCGCCTGCGGGTCGGTTGGAGGGCTTGATGTCGCTGGGCCGGGGTACTGCGCTCCGCCTGTCCAGCCAGGAACTTCTGAACATCAGACGGGATATCGCGGACCATTTTCACGGGTCGCTATCGCCGCAGGACAGCCACCACCCGCGTTTGCACGTGACCATCCAGAACAAGGTTTCGCCCGCCGAAGCCAAGGCACTTCAGGCCCGGCTGGACGACCAGATCGCACCGCGCGCCATCGCATTTCCTGCGTTGGAATTGCACATCTATCGCGGCGGTCCATGGGAGTTTGTGAAGCGCTGGCCATTTCGGGGTAACACAGCTGCTTGACCCCGCGAAGATGCGGTCCTAATAGCGCCGCCTTGCCGGGGGTATTACTGCCCTTCGCGCTGCCCACGGGGCGGAGTAGCTCAGCTGGTTAGAGCAGCGGAATCATAATCCGCGTGTCGGGGGTTCAAGTCCCTCCTCCGCTACCAATCTCGAATCCGCATGGGTTCGCTTGCTTCCGCATACATCCGTAAACTTCAATTAAAACAGAATGATGTGAGTGATTCGCGTCCGCTTGCGTGCGCATGCATTCGCTTGAAGCCGGATTTGGTGTGGGGGTATTTTGGGGGTATTTTCCGGGGGTAGCGAAAAGGAGCGATACCCCCAATGGCCTTGAGTGAGATTCAGATCAAAAAAGCGAAGGCGGCTGAGCGTCCATACAAGCTTGCGGATGGGGAGGGGTTATTCCTCCTGGTGCAAAAGAACGGCTCGAAGCTCTGGCGGCTGAAATACCGGTACCACGGGAAGGAGAAGCTGCTTTCTTTCGGTGCCTACCCCGAAGTCGGAATAGCGGCCGCAAGAGAACTCAAGAGAGCTGCCAAGGGTGTGCTGGCCGAAGGCAGGGACCCGATGGTTCACAAAACGGGTCGGGACTTCGAAGAGGCTAAGACCTTCAGGGCGATTGCCACCATGTGGCATGAGAACAGAGTAAGTAGTCTCAATCCCGCCCATGCGAAGCGCGTGTGGTCGCGGATGGAGCAGGACGTGCTTCCTGTCTTAGGCGAGCTCATGATGCATGAGATAACTCCACCAGAAGTCCTGAAGGTCATTCGGAAGATCGAGGAGCGCGGCGCGCTCGACATCAGTCGACGGGCCAAGCAATGCATTGGTCAGGTATTCCAGTTCGCGATTGCCAGCGGACTTTGCGATTCCGATCCAACGGCGCATCTTCGGGGGGCTTTGAAGCCACGTCCTCGGGTCAAGCATATGGCGAAGCTACCTCTGGCACAGCTACCCGAACTCATCATCAAGATGGAGCGATACCAGGAAGAGGGTGAGAGACGATCCGAAATTACGCGGGCGGCATTGACCTTTGCTCTTCTTACATGGGTCCGGACCAAGGAACTCCGGTTCGCCAAGAAGCACGAGTTTGAAGGTCTAGTCGGAGATTTACCAGTTTGGCGCATTGGCGCTGATCGGATGAAAATGGGCCGCGAGCATATCGTGCCTTTGTCGCGACAAGCCGCTTCTCTTGCTCAAGATATGATCAGCAAGTCCGAAGGCGAATACGTCTTTCCAGGCCAGAAGCCCAAGATGCCGCTTTCCGAGAATACGATGATCTATGGCCTCTATCGCCTCGGTTACCACGGGCGACAAACTGTTCACGGCTTCAGGGGTCTGGCGAGCACCTGGGCGAATGAGCAGCTGGTCGAGGTCGGCGAACCACCGATGTGGATCCGCAGATATCATGAAGACTGGGTCGAACTGCAATTGGCACACAGCGAAGAGAACGAGGTTCGCGGGGCATACAATGCTGCCGAATATCTCGCTCCCCGTCGTGCAATGCTGCAGGATTGGGCAGACTTCCTCGATTCCATCGGCGGCAAAGCGCAAAACATTGCTGTTTTGAGAGCCGCTTGACCTGCTCCTAGGCGGGCACCTGCCCCAGCCATTCGACGCGAAGGCGGTCGAACCCGACAACGATACCCTCTGCGGTAACCTCAAATCCAAAGTCGTTGTTTGAGGGTTCGTAGTCTTCGAGAACCCAATGATCTCCGGCATCGGTTACAATTACGGCTCCCCGAGGAAGGTGCTCGAGCCGTCCGCTGATCCTTTTCCGATTCGTAGTCATATCGAACCGTATGCCATCCATCGGTCGATAACGCTCTTCACATATCCAGGTGTTTCACGATTTTTCGGTATTCCGCCGGCTCGCGACACGGCGCCGGGACCAGCATTGTATGCGGCCAGCGCGAGATGGATCGCACCGAAGCGCTCTAGCATCTGCTTCAGATACCGCGCGCCGCCATCGATGTTCTCAGCCGGATCGTGGCGATTGCTGACACCAAGTTCTCTTGCCGTTCCCGGCATGAGTTGAGCGAGCCCAGCGGCGCCAGCCGGACTGATTGCCATCGGGTTGAACCGCGATTCCTGCCAAATCAGGGCCTGAAGCAGTCGAGGCGGCAATTGGTATCGCGCTTCAGCTTGCCGGATGTGTGGCTCATACAAGGCTTCCTTGAAGCTTCTATCGATATAGGCCGCGCCGCCATCTGGCTTGCCCAAGTGGATTGCAGTCGGGTTGAAAGCGCGCCCTTTGTCGTTTGTAACCTCAACTGTGCCGAGGTCATGGTCGAAGACCTGAAACTCCTGCGCGTGCGCGGATCCCGAAATCGCAATCGCGAGCGCACCGCAACCGCAAGCCACCAGAGACATTCGCATTGAATCACCTTTCACCTTGCCTCGATCCGCAAGAGAACATAAATAGAACGAATGGGTGTAGGAAAACGTTTTTTTTGCAAGTTTATCCGAGAGGAGAGGGGTTCGTCTGGAGGGGGCAATTGTGAGGCGATGGAGCCGGTATGCCTGTTTCGAATTCAACCCTGTCACGTACCTCGCTTGAGGACACCGCCCGCAACATCTGCGAAAGCCGAGGGGGCAAATGGTCAGGCACAAAGGGGATGGCGTGCTGTCCCGCGCATGATGACCGCACACCTTCGCTCGGCGTGACGCTCGGCCGAAAGGCTATTCTCTTCCATTGCTTTGCGGGCTGCGATCAACAGAGCGTGCTTTCCGCAATGGCGCGCGAAGGTTTCGAGGTGGCCAGGTTTTTCTCGGGTTCTTCGGCCGAGGATCAGATCGAGCCAACAAGGCTACGCACACCCTCGGCAGCAGCGTTGAGGATCTGGCGCGAAGCGGAACCATTGGGTGCCAGTCCGGCGAAGGCCTACCTCGAGAGCCGCGGCATCCTGGCCGCATCTTCAGCTCTTCGCTTTCATCCGCAAACGCCGCTCGGGCCGAAAGGACAGGCCCGCTTTCTTCCCGCTATGATTGCGGCGGTCAGCCTCGACGAGGGGCCGATCGCGACCCACCGCACGTTTTTGTCCACCGAGGCTTCAACCAAGGCCACCTTCGACAAGCCAAAGCGCGCGCTTGGCTCGCTCGGTGAAGCTGCTGTCCGTCTCTTTGCTCCGGTTTCCGGGAAGCTCGGCCTTGCCGAGGGGATCGAGAGCGCGTTGTCAGCCTATGCGCTCACCGGCATTCCCGTTTGGGCGACCCTTGGGAATGAGCGTTTCGGTCTCGTAAGCATTCCCGAGAGTGTGACCGAACTCCACCTCTTCGTCGATCACGATGCTGGCGGCAAGTTGGCCGCTTCTCGTGCCCTGGCCGCCTATGCCCGCGATGGACGCACGATCCACGTTCGCAAGCCGTCATCACGCGGTACCGATTGGAACGATGAACTTACAGCATGGCTGCGCCGCAAAGCGGCGCGTTAGAGGAGAGATGGCTTCTCGATTTCTTGATCCGGCAGAGGGCGTGTCCCGATGCCCCCATCAGGAGGACGAATTGCCATGTTTCAATCAGACCTGTTTCCCGCCGGCGAGCAGTTGCCGACAGTGCCGTTGGCTTTCGCTGTTGGCGCCAGAGTTGCCGCGCTTCTTGCTTCGGGTCGTCACCTTACCCGTACCGACATTTCCGGGCTGTTCGCCGATGAGACCGGCGTCCTGGACTGGGGAAGCGCCTGGACCATCGATGACTACAACAACGCGGTCGAGATCGGCGCAATGCTGTGGCTACGGGAATCTTCACGCATCGATCTGGCGACAAGCGTGCACGAAGCAGAGGCGCGGTTCGACTGGCTCGAAGCAGCCTTGCCGCCGCGGCACGTGCGCAGCGAAACACAGGGCGAGCTACAGCAGTTCTCGACCCCGCCAATGCTGGCCTGCCTGATGGCGAAGGCCGCAGCAGTTGCTGCGCAAGACACGCTTCTCGAACCATCCGCCGGCAATGGTGCGCTTGCGGTATGGGGCAGTGTCCAGAACGCTTCGTTGGTCCTCAACGAGATCGATCCGGCAAGACGAGACGCCTTGGCCCACGTCTTCCCTTCGGCCAAGGTCACTGCGCATGACGGGGAATTGATTTCCGACCTGCTTCGCGGCCCTGTTCCGTCGACCGTGCTGATGAACCCGCCGTTCGCCCGCAGCCAGGAACGTGGCAAGGACGGTGAGACGGCGCAGCGCCATCTGCGCAGTGCAATCCGGGCCGCTGCCGCTGGGGCGAGGATTGTCGCGATCATGCCCGATGGCTTCGATGCCTCCACTTTCGCCAAGGCTCAGGACGAAGCGTCGTTGCTCCTCGATGTCCGGCTGCAGCGGATGTTTCGCCGGACAGGGACGGGGATCGCCGTTCGCCTGGTCGTGGTCGACAAGGTGCCGACTGCGTCATCGGCCGCAATCACCGGAGATATCTGCGATCTGATCGAGCTCTACGAGCTTGTCACCGCGCTTCCTCCACGCGTAAGGACCTCTGCCAACATTCACCGCACCCCAGTCCGCAAGCCAGTGCGCCTCGGGGGCAAGACGTCGACCCATCGGGCGCCAGTCAGGCCGGCAGCGCCGTTCTCGTCGACACCAGCTGCCACAGCGAATGCGATCGACCTTGCCTATTCGGTCCTCGCCGAACCCGCACCGGTGCCTGAACAGACAGGCATCTACCTACCTTACCGGCCAAGCCGCATCGCTTTCGAAAGCGCGCCGGTTCACCCCACGCCGCTCGTGGAATCGGTCGCCATGGGTTCGGTCGCGGCGCCCCAGCCGGAGGTTAACCCGCGCCTTCCCGCAGGCTGGCAGGCCGATAGTCTCTTGTCCGAAGCCCAATGCGAGACACTGGTCTATGCAGCGCAGGCATTTGCGCGCGACCTGCCGGGCCAGTTCAAGGTCAGCCAGGAAGGCACGTCGCTGGAACTGGCAGAAGACGGGCACGCCTACCGCCAAGGTTTCTTTCTCGGGGACGGAACCGGAGCGGGCAAAGGAAGGCAGATCGCAGCGGTCATCATGGACCGCTGGCTCGCAGGCGAGCGTCGGCACGTCTGGATCACCAAGAACGAGGCGCTGCTCGAAGATGCACGCCGCGACTGGGAAGCACTCGGCGGGCTGCCGCTCGACATCCAGCCACTCTCACGATGGAAACTCGGCCATCCCGTAACGATGTCCGAAGGCATCCTCTTCGTCACCTATCCGACGCTGCGCTCGGGGCGCGCCGAAGACACTCGGCTCGACCAGATCCTTGCCTGGGCGGGCGAGGATTTCGACGGCGTGATTGCCTTCGACGAAGCCCACGCCATGGCCAATGCGCTCGGGGGATCTTCAGCCCGCGGCAAGGTCAAGGGCTCCGAACAAGGGATGGCGGGCCTCAGGCTGCAGAACCATTTGCCGCGCTCCCGGGTGCTCTATGCTTCGGCCACCGGCGCCTCGGATATCGCTAACCTCGGTTACACCTCCCGGCTTGGCCTGTGGGGACCCGAGACCGCTTTCCCAACCCACGAGGCGTTCATGACCGAGATCCGCGCTGGCGGCGTGGCAGCGATGGAGCTTGTCGCCCGCGACCTCAAGGCGCAGGGCCTCTATCTCGCTCGCGCGCTGTCCTTTGCCGGGGTCGAGTACGAGATCCTCGAACACAGCCTGACGGAATCACAGATAAAAATCTATGATGCCTATGCTGATGCCTGGGCGATCATTCACCGCAACCTCGAAGCTGCGCTCGAAGCAACCCGAGTGGTCGACGAGGACAGCGGCGATACGCTCAATCGCAATGCCAAGGCGGCAGCGCTGTCGATTTTCGAGGGCACCAAGCAGCGCTTCTTTGCCCAGCTCCTGCTCTCAATGAAACTGCCGAGCCTGATCCCCGCGATGGAAGCAGCGCTTGGCGAAGACCATTCGGTGGTGGTGCAGCTGGTCTCGACCGCCGAGGCCATGCTCGACCGGCGTCTCGCCGACCTCACCGACGAAGAACGCGAAGCGCTCGATATCGATCTGTCCCCGCGTGAATACGTCATCGACTACCTCACCAAGAGTTTCCCGGTGCGATTGATGCAGGTCTTCACCGACGAGGACGGCAATCTTCGCTCTGAGGCGATGAGCGACGAGGAGGGCAATCCCGTTTTCTGCTCACGCGCTATGGCCGCGCGCGATGCGTTGATCGAGCAACTCTGTGCGTTGCCGCCGATTGCCACCGCGCTCGACGCGATCATTGAGCATTTCGGGACTGAGGCCGTTGCCGAGGTCACGGGCCGTACCCGCAGGCTGATCCTGGGCCGCGATGGTCAGCAACGCCTCGAACGGCGTAGCCCCAAGGCCAATGTCGCCGAAGCACAAAGCTTCATGGAAGGCACCAAGCGCATCCTGGTCTTTTCGGATGCGGGCGGCACGGGGCGTTCCTATCATGCCGACTTGGGCGCCAGGAACCAGCAGCGCCGGGTTCACTTCCTGCTTGAACCGGGATGGCGCGCCGACAACGCGATCCAGGGTCTTGGTCGCACGAACCGCACCAATCAGGCCTCGGCCCCGCTGTTCCGCCCGGTCACCACAGATGTGAAGGGCGAGCGCCGGTTCATCTCGACTATTGCGCGAAGGCTCGACGCTTTGGGCGCGCTGACGCGCGGCCAGCGCCAGACGGGCGGACAGAACCTGTTCGACCCGGCAGACAATCTTGAAAGCGACTATGCGCGCGACGCGCTCAGCCGCTGGTTCCAGCTGCTCTATGACGGCAAGCTTGAAGCCACCACCTTTGGCAACTTCGTCGAGCGCACCGGCCTCCGGCTCGAAAACCCCGATGGCGGGCTGACCGACAATCTCCCCACGATCCAGCGCTGGCTCAATCGCATCCTCGCGCTGCCGATTGCGCTCCAGAACGCCATATTCGATGAATATCTCGGCCTCGTCGAAGCGCGGATTGAAGCCGCGCGTGAGGCTGGAACGCTTGACCAGGGACTGGAAACCGTCAGAGTCGATCACTTTAAGGTCCTGGCAGATGAACTCCTGCGCACCGACCCCGTGACCGGAGCCGAGACCCGCCTCGTCTCGCTCGAAGTGACGAGGCACCTTCGGCCCATACGCCTGCAGCGCCTCGTACGCCTGCACGAGATTGGAAGCCTGCACGCGATGCCGGTGCGCAATGCGCGTTCGGGCAAGGTCGCGCTGTCGGTTCCCGCCCGTCGCCTCATCGCCGACGACGGGGCCGTGATCGAACGCCGACGCCTGCTGCGACCGCTCAAGTCCGCGAACTGGACGCTTGAGGCACTCGCTGAGAGCCACTGGGAGGAAATTGGCGTCTCTGCGTTCACCAGCGCCTGGCGGGCTGAGGAAGAAGAGGCGGCCAAGTCACCGGTAACTGAGCGAGTCCATTTCGCTACCGGACTTCTGCTTCCGGTCTGGAAGCGCTTCCCCGGCGATCATGTCCGGGTCACCCGGCTCGTTGCCGAGGACGGCCAGTCGATCATCGGCCGCGAAGTGCTCGATATGGATGTCGCTGCGATCGCCGAGACCTTTGGCCTTTCCGGAGTCACCGGTCCGGCACCAGAGCAGATCGGCGACCTAGTCTTGGCCAGCGGCAAACCGCTGGGCCTCGCAAGCCATGATCCACTTACCGTGAAGCGCTCGCTGGTCGGAGGCGAACAGCGCCTTGAACTGACCGGATTCTCGCCGGATCGGCTCGACTGGTACAAGAACAAGGGCTGCTTCACCGAGATCATCCGCTATCGCACGCGCCTATTCGTCCCGGTGCCGAGAGCCTCGTCGGTTCTCCCCGCGCTTACCGCCTGATCCCTCGGGCAGACCCCAATCTCGGAATGAGAGTGGAGGGAGCCCTTTGGGCTTGTGGGCCTCGTGATCCTCACCTGCGCCTTCATTCCATCAGGAGAACACCCATGATCCAGTCGATTCCCTTGAAGAAGCTCGTCCTGAGCCCGCGCAACGTTCGCAAGTCGAGCGACGTGCTGGCCGACCTCCAGCTGCGGGCAGACATTGCTGCGCGCGGGCTGCTGCAGAACCTCGTCGTGCGCAAAGGTAAGCGCGGCAAGTTCGAGGTCGAGGCCGGCGGTCGCCGTCTCGCCGCGCTGCAGGCGCTGGCCGAAGAGGGCACCTTGCCCGAAAACCACGAGGTTACCTGCCTCGTCATCGAAGGCGAGGAAAGCGAAGTGCGCGAGGCCAGCCTTGCCGAAAACTTCCAGCGTCTCGCGATGAACCCCGCCGACGAGGCGCAGGCCTTCGCTTCCGTCATCGAGGCAGGGGCTACCCCCGAAGACGTGGCGCGCCGCTTCGGCCTCACCGTCCGGTTCGTCGAAGGACGTCTGCGCCTAGCCTCTCTCGCGCCTTGCGTCTTCGAAGCGCTCGCCGAAGGCACGATCACGCTCGATATGGCCAAGGCCTACGGCGCGATCTCCGACGTGGAGCGCCAAGCGCATGTCTATGCCGAGCTGCAGGACGCTTGGTACCAAATCACGCCTGACACTATCCGCCGCATGGTGCTCGATGCCACGGTGCGTGGTTCCGATCCGCGAGCGGTTCTCGTCGGACGCGATGCCTACCTGACTGCGGGTGGCCGGATCGAACGCGAACTGTTCGACGACGATGCCAGCGAGAGCTGGATCGATATCGCGCTGCTCGAAGACCTCGCGCACAAGGCCATGGAAGAAGCCGCAGAAAAGGCCGCGCTCGAATATGGCCTTGCCTGGGTGCGCCCGACCCTTGGCAACTACGTCAGCCACGACCTCGTCGAAGGTCTGAGCCGTCTGCCTTGCGACCCTGCGCCGATGACCGAACAGCAAGCTCAGGAACTCGGCGAACTTGAGGCCGACTACGACCGCGTCGCCGCCGTGCTCGAAGACGAAGACAGCGACGAGGACGAGGTCGCCAAGGCCGAACAGGAACTCGTCGTCATCGACCGCGCCATGCGCGCGCTCAATGACCGGCCGCCGGTACTCGCCGACGAACTGAAACCGGAGGCTGGCGCCTTCCTCGTCCTCTCGCGCAATGGCGAGCCGACCCTGGTCCCGCAGTTCTACACCGAGACCGAGGTCATCGCTGACGAAGGCGTGGTCGAGGCCATTGAAGAGAGCGGTGCGGCTAAGCCCAAGGGGAGCTCGCTTTCCCAGCGCCTGCTCGACGAACTCGCAATGCAGCGCCGCGACATCCTGGCAATCCATCTCGCCAACGACCCGGCACTAGCGCTCGACTTCATGGTCTTCACGCTCGCCGATGCCGATGGGCACGACTGGCGCGCCAAGAAAGCGTCGACCCTCGTTGGCTCGGTCGCGTCCGGGCCTATCGCCGGGTTCGAAGCGAAGGATGCGCCGGCGAGTGCCGCGCTTGCCGAGTTCGCCGGGTCGCTCGATGAAAGCTGGCGTGCGGGTGAAAGCGATGTCGAGCGGTTCGCGAAATTCCGAGCGCTTTCCGACGAGGCGCGCTCAGCATGGCTTGGCCATGTCGTCTCGCGCACTCTGGTTGCCAGCCTTGCCTGCGAAGGCGAACGATCGGTGCCGATGCACGAGGCACTCGGCTCGCTCCTCGAAATCGAGACCGCGCATTGGTGGCGTCCCACGGCGAACAACTACTTCGACCGGGTGGCTAAGGCGCGCACGCTCGAAGCGCTCGACGCCGCCGGCGGTCCCGAACTCGTCAGTCGTTATGCCGCATCGAAGAAGGCTGAGCTTGCGAGCGCTGCCGAACGCATCTTCTCGGGCAACTTCATTGGCGAGCCCGAGGTCAAGGAACGGGCGCTGGCTTGGGTTCCGACGATCATGTGTTTCGCCGGTGCCGAGCAAGTCGCACCGATTGCCGCCGACGGCGAAGAGTCGGTCAGCGAAGACACCGCTGGTGAAATTGCCGAGCAGGCTGCCTGACCCCTCCTGACAGGTCCATGCCACTCGGTGGGCGGTCCGTCCCTCTCGGGATGGGCCGCCTTTTCCATGTCAAATTCTGGACCGTTTGTAGTTTGTCGGGTTCTGTCAGAAAGTAGTGGCAAGCTGCCTTGGGCGGCTGTCAGGTCAGCCCGCTAGTGTTAAGCAACTGGTCCGAACGACGGGATCAGGACTTGCCCTTCAAGGCGCCTGCGGGCGTTGGTGGCGCGGGAGCAATGTTTTCAGTGTCAGGCCGCTCGATCATTGGTACGAACAGCGCGTTTTTGGGGCATCTGCTTCCTTCGGGTAAATTCACGAAGCTTCCCGCTGTTGCTCTCGGAAAGTAGAGATCTTCACCGTAATCCACGGTCAGGCCAAATGCCTGCAATCTATCGCTCCCTACAACCAGCCGATCTGATCCGCCCCGGAACACTGGCGTGAAGTGCTCGCTACCGACCGACAATACCAAACAGCGGCCGTCAAGTCGCAAGATGCCAGCAGTGCCACCCATTCCGGCCGACGTAGTGCCTTCCGGCGGATCGACGACATACAGGTTCTCAACAATCTGATTGTCTACCGGATCGGATAGCACCCTATTTTCTTCCATCCCACCTGGTTGGCATGCTGCGACTGATACGGCCAGCAGAATCGAGGCGAACCCTTTAGTCATCAGTTCACCGCCACCGCACCGGTCGTTGTCAGAATCGTGCCAGCAGCATGATCGTTAATACGGTCAATCGGCATGTAATATGCGGGGCAACTCTGGTCGCCCGGCATGACACAAGGTCGATCATATCCGTCTCCACGATCGCGCACGGATCCTATGAGAACGATCCCCGCCGCCTTCACCTGATAATAACCTGCTGTCGAATTCCACACAGGTTCGGTGACCGCCGGCCCGCCGCTGTCCCCACCGTTTGCCAAGACCATGTAGTCCTGACCCTCGACTTTCACGTATCCGTAGTATTGCCGCGTGGAGCCATCGTCCAATACTTCGACGGCGGTGGTCGAAGACGCTGTGATAAGGCCACAGGTAATTCCGGTGGTCTGGCCGCCGAGGCATCGTGTCTGACCGGCGGCATGGTTGTAATTCTGCGTGTTAGCCGAAGACCCAAGCACCGCTCCGGTGACCTGCGAGTAGCCGCCCTCAATCGGATAATTCGGGTTTACGTTTGCCCAACTCTTGTATTCCCAGCCACTCAGCGTTTTCTGATAATAGTTCCCGCCTCGATTGTTCCAAAACCAGACATATGGACCAGGCTTAATTGTTCCAGTCCGCACCTGGCGATAATCATAGGATCGACCCGAATTGTTGAAAACGAACCGGTCAACCTCCGCAGGTGTGACCAGCGTCACGGTGTGTCCGTCAGGATATTTGTATGCAGCATTGCCTTGGCAATGCCCCGAGCTAGCGGTCAGCATCCCATCCTGCCCGCTGCCCGTTCGGATCGAAAACGCATACGTGCAGGTCGGGGTGCCCGTGCCCGGAGCGGGAAAGAACTGCCAACCGCCGTAAAATACATCGCCTGATCGTGCGCCAGTCTGCACAGTTTGAGGCTTACCTCCCGGAACGAACCGGACGACCGATCTTAAATCCGTTGGGAGTGCGGGCATGAGTTTCTGCCCGGCGGTTTCGGTAGCACTGATTTCGAACTTGTCTGTGCGAAAGTCATAGCCCACCGTTCCGGGCAACTTCATATTCGCGAGGGTATCGGCAATCCGCCTGTTCAGTACATCGAGTTCGCTGACGGTATATTTGCTTCGCTTGACCGCTACATAGCGCCGCAATTCCTGCGCCACCATCTTCTGCGCATCACCAACCGGTACATCGCGCGCAATTACGTAAGTGACCCTATAGTTCGGCTCATGGTCGATGAACACACCGACGAAATCATCGCCGAACGCCTCTACAAAAGAAGCAGTACTCTCGGTAATCTTTTCGTCTAGCGCAAGTCTTTGCCTAGCCTCAAGCTCCGAGAGGCCGAAGCGCTTCGCCAGATAACCAGCTCCGGGTGCCTTTTGAGACTTGGATACTTCGACGGGAGCCGAATCCGCTGCCGGAATCTCCGGTGGCCCGGGAGGTTGTTGTGCAAGGAGACTCGGACCCGCGAGTGCAGTTCCAAGAACAAGAAGGCTCTTGAAAATTTTCATGCCAGACGTCCCATGTTTGCGTAGTGGCAACCTTATTGGTCGCGCCATTCAACTCAAATGAACGTAAATTCTCCATTACGGTTCCATGCTTTGGGGTAGTCGGGTGACGTCTGAAAAAGTTCGGTATCGTAGAGTCGGCGGGATAAGCATGGAATTCGCTCGCACATCCTTGGCAGACTTTGCCTAAATATTTCCCGCATCAATCAAACTCGGAAGTGATATCGATAAATTTGGCTGCGTGTCTGCCATCGGTGCAACGGTTGGCGCGACATTAGGGTTTCGAGGGTTTGGTTGAGAGCGCAAATTTGCCACTCTAAGGGAGCGGCAGCTTTCGGGGAAATTGCCAGTGGACGCGAACGGCTGAGTACAGGGCGCCAAGCGGCCAACAGGAAACGAGAGGGGAGGGAGCTTTGCTCTTCCTGAGCCGGGGCATGCCCGTCCCGGCGATCAGGAGAGCTCCCATGACCAAGTATCGCCGCACTGCTTCGACCTCGCCAGCTGAGCGCATCACTGCCGCCATTATCGAAAAGCTTGAAGAAGGCACCAAGCCTTGGGTCAAGCAGTGGCGCGGTGTGTCAGTCTCGCGACCCTTGCGCTCCTGCGGAACGCCCTATCGCGGAATGAATACCTTCTGGCTATGGATGGTGGCCGATGGCTGCGGCTACGCCTCGCCATACTGGATGACCTATCCCCAGTGTCAGGCGCTCGGCGGACAGGTCCGCAAGGGCGAAAAATCGACGATCGCGATCTTCTACAAGAGCTACACCAAGGAGGTCGAGACCGCAGACGGCGCAGCGGACACCGAGAACCGGCGCGTGCTCAAGGCCTATGCCGTGTTCAACGCGGATCAGTGCGATGGCCTTGCTGCATTCTACCATCCCAAGCCACTCGTTGCCGCGCTTGAACCCGAAGGCCGCGAAGCCCGGCTCGATGCCTTTTTCGGTCAAGTGGGCGCCAACCTGCGCCATCAGGGCGCGCAGGCCTACTACGAGCCGCTGCGCGACCGCGTCACCATGCCGCCAGCAGAACTTTTCGAAGCCTACGACCACTACTACGCTACACTCGCACATGAACTGTCGCACTGGACGGGGCATTCCTCGCGGCTCGGTCGCGATCTCAAGAACCGTTTCGGCAGCGACGCCTATGCTGCCGAGGAACTGATCGCCGAACTTTCGTCGGCAATCCTCGGCGCTGAACTGGGTCTTCCGGTCACCCACCTCGATCATCATGCCAGCTACATCGCCTCCTGGCTAAAGATCCTCAAATCGGACGAGCGCGCGATCCTCACTGCTGCGGCCAAGGCCGAGGAAGCGGCAAGCCTGCTGCTCAAACTGGGTGGTTGCCAATCCCACGAAAGCAAGCCCGACATCAATCTCGCTGATGCAGCCTGAGGAGCAGAGAGATGGGACGTTCAGTCAGCTATCCGACCGGCTCCGTAGTGGCCTTTCGCCTGCTTGATGAGGGCGAAAACGAAGATGTCGACTGGGTCTACGAGTGCCTCGTCGACGAGGTCATCGATACCGCGAAGGCGGCCTTTCCTTCCTTCGAGCGCTTCGACGGATGGCGCGGCCGCGAGGACCGTATTCTCCTGCGCAACGCCTTCGCCGATTGCGGCATATCGACCTATTGCGGGCTCGCCGCGATCTGGCTCGCCGAGCGCGACGATGCCCGGTACTGGGAGGCCGATTTCTACAACCCACGAACGGCGAAAGCACGGCAATGGCTTGGCCAGGTCTCGGGTAGGTTCATCGACCTGTTTGGTGAGTTCCGCCTGGTCGGGCGGTTCTCGAATGGCGAAGCGATCTTCGAGCGCTCCCGATCCACCTGCGACACCGGGTCCTGATCCTGCCTCATCCCTCTCCGCCGGGAGAGGCCCTTGGGCCGGTCAGGGCGCGCCGCAACCTGCGGCCCGTCGGCCCGTGTTGCCCGCGCCAGCCTAGGGCCGCAGGTTTCCCGCTGCGCGGTGCGTCACGCCCCTTTTACCGGCCCTGATCGGGCTCCGGCGGACAGGGCCGAGGCAATGGTGCCTCCTTTCCTTGTCCCCGCGATCAGGAGACACCCCATGTACGACAGCTTCATCGACCAGTTGAGCGGCCTAGACCTTTCAGGCCTCAGCATCAGGCCGGCCCCATTCAGCCAAACCGACTTTCCCTGCGAGGACGCGATCGAGCAGACGCTTGGCGCCGTATGGTCCGACCTCTTCGCGATGTTTTCCGACACGGCCTTGGAAGCTGATGCCGAGGACATTGCCTGGGGCGTGGTCAATCTCTTTCACCGTGCCGCCAGCCGGAAGTCCGCTCAGCTCGACCGGGCCAGCGACGAGATCCGGGTCCTCCTCGCATCAGCCGATGGCTCCGAAGTGCACTCGAGCAATCTGGAAGAGCAGGTCGAACGTGCACAGGCCGCCGAAGCCAGCATGCTGGCGTTCGAGCAGATGCGCGAGGTTGCTGCAGCACTTTATCGCGACGAGACCGGTTCCTCTTGGAAGCCCGCTTCCGGCTCGCGGACAAGCCATTCGCGCCACCTCACGTCTGCCGTAGTTGATGCCCGCGATTTCCTTCGCGCACGTGCTGAGAACCGGCGCCAAGCCTTGATCCCGGAAGGGACTCCAATCGTCTTTGCCGGTGGTCGCCAGAGCTTCGAAAGCGCCGAGGACGCGCGCGTTTATGCCGACAATATCTGGGCGACGCTGGACAAGGTTCGCGATGCGGTTCCCGATCTCTTCCTGGTCCATGGCGGCGACGGCAAGGGTGCCGATCGCCTGGCCGCCAGCTGGGCCGAACGCCGCGAAGTCCAGCAGCTGACCTATTCGCTCGATCGTCGGCTTGGTGCCCGCGCCGGGTTCAAGCGCAACGAGCAGATGCTCTCGCTCAATCCGCGTTACGTCGTCGCCTTTCCGGGCAATGGTGTAACCGAACGGCTTGTCATCGATGCCAAGGCGCGCCGTATCACCGTAGTCGATCGTCGCGGCCTCTTAGGTACCTCTCCCGGGTCCTGAGGGCCCTTCGTCATCCATATATGAATTGCATGGATGTGCATTCGGCACCGACCCGACTATGGACCGGTCATGCAACTTGACGATCTGCTACAGCGCTACTTCGCCACCACCGACCTCTCCGGGGTTTCTCCCGACACCTTTGCAGCCGGCATCGAGCACTGCCGGGTCGATCTCGGCCTTGAGGAGGACCGGGGCAAGCGCTTTGCACTGTGGTCGTTCCTGCACATGTTCGGGTCCGCCCCCGACCTCGACGTGGCGTTCGAGAACGAGGAAGACCGGGAAGCAGCTCGCAACTTCATGGATCTCCTGGCGGCATCGGAAGGCGATGGCGCAAGCTGATTGCAGCAGGGTCTTGGAACCTTCAGACCCGCACCCGATACCCATCCGGCTTTCTTCGCGAACAGTCCTGAACCAGGTCAGCTGAGGAGCCGCAACCCGTTCCTTTACCGGCCGTGTTGGCAGCTGCGCTGCCTGCCCGCACCACCCGTCATGAACAGGTTTCCCTTGGCCCCCAGACAATGTCTGCTGGCCTGCGGTGCAGTCCTCCCATGCCCTGCTTCTTCTGAATGTTCGCAAGCCGGAGATGGTCTCCGGTTTGAGGAACTGAAGGAACTTTCATCATGACCAATATCGCAATCCTCACTGGCCGCATCGCCCGCGATCCGGAAACTCGCGAGACCAAGGGCGGCACCAATGTCACCGGGATCACCATCGTCACCGATCGCCCCGCACGGGACAAGGACGGCAAGACCTACAAGGATGAGAACGGCTACACCGCCAAGGAAAGCGAGTTCCACCGGGTGACCTGCTTCAACGGCCTCGCCAAAACCGTCGGTCAGTACTGCTCCAAGGGCCAGCTGGTATCGGTCCAGGGCCGCATCCACTACACCCAATGGGAGGACAAGGACGGGGTCACGCGCTACGGCACCGAGATCCTCGCCGACAAGGTCGACTTCCTCTCGCGCGGCAATGGGTCGGCCGACGAGAACGACAACACCGACGCTCCCGATATCGACTGAACTCTTCCGTCGATCTCCCTCCCGAAGGGGTCCTGTCCAACCGGACAGGGCCCCTTCTTGCTGTTCCTACTCTCCGGATGGCTGTTCGGTGCGAGGAGACGAGCGAGCCGGTGGAAGCAGCTTCTGCAGAGACGCCTCTTCGCCGAGCTTTCCGAGCTCTCCGGCAACTCTTGCGAGCGCCTTCTTCGAGAAGGTCTCAAGCCCCGTTCCCAGGATGATGCGTCCCAGTTCTAGGGCGGCTTGCTCTTCAAGTAGCTTCTGGCGCTCGGCAAGTGCCAGCCGGTCGGCCTCGAGTTTCCGGAGTGCTGCGACAGCGCTTCGTTTGGTTGGCATCGGGGTTCCTTTCCTGCACCCCTCGGTGGATCCTCCCTTCGATCAACATGCACTCGGGCACAGCCTGTAGGAAAGTCCAATCGCGCGGGTCGTCCCTTGCACTACGTAACGGAGCGGGGGAGGGGGCTGGCTCACCGAGTTCCAAGGGTGATGGGCATAGGGCCGGCGCGTCAAGGACGGCGGGGCCCCACCATTTTGCCTCCCCTGCGCTTTGCTCCGGTCTGACAAAATCGTTGCCCCCACCGCCGCTTCGCGGTCGCCATTACGGCGATCCCTGACCCGCCGGCCCCATGCCCTTCCGCCTGTTTTCAGTCGTCTCAGCGACAGGTTTCAGGAGGATATCATGACTGCACTCAGCACCTTGGACACGAACGCGCACAGTTATTTCGAAGCGCTTGCAGTTGCCGAAAGGCGCGCCCTGCACAGTTTCTTCGACCAGCACGTGGTGGAAGATGAAGACCTGGGCTACTTCGCCCTGGACGAGGGTGACTACAACGCACTGCCTGCGCATCTCGCCAGCCGTGTGGTGCACACGGTCCACGGGGCGATGCTGGACGAATACTGACGACCATACGAGGGCAGGAGCCGGTGACGGTTCCTGCCCTTTTTTCGTGTTCGCTGGCACTGGAGCGGGACGAAAAGCGGAACGGGGCTGGGGTCGCGCTCGGTCCCGCCCCGCCTTCGGCGGTGCTCCTGCGGGCGCGGCCTTCTTGTTCTGGGCCCCGCACGCACGCCCGAACGACAGCGGGTCGGACCGGCGCGGTGCCGCGGGAACCGACAGGCCCCGGTCCCGGGCACCGCACGCGCTCCTTTGCCGCAGCCTTTGCGGGGGTGCGGACCTTGTGCGTGGTATTCATTCAAACGCAGATCAGGCTCAATTACGGTCGCGAACTGGATGCTCGCGCCTCCGAGGGCTCAGTTGGAAAATGCCTTAGAGAAAGGAGCGACCATGATCACTGGATTTCGCCGCACAATGGGGAACAGAATTGGCACACCGTACGCAGCCTAAGCTGCATTTATGGAGCAAAACCTAGTAAAAACAGATAGTTCGAAATTTCTAACCCACCGGCAATCTGTGGGTGGGCAAGGCACAGCCGTCACCCACAAACGCCAATCCAATAAGCTGAAACTGACCGGTCATGTGGCCCGTCGAGCCTCACTTCCGCTCGGGATTACATGGGATAATGAACTGCCTGGCTTCGGACTGCGCAAGCGCAAGTCCGGACACCTTAGCTGGATAGTGAAGTACAGGCCCCGAGGCGTGCAGAGGATGGTGACGCTGGGACGCGCGGGAGTGGCGGCAGGTGCGCTGGGCGCTCCCGCCGCGCGCGCTGCCGCGCGCAGATTGCTCATCAGGGCTACGCTTGCCGACCTGCCGTCTGCGCCCGAGCAGAAAAAGGTCCCGCTCTTTGTCGACTTCGCCGAGGAATTCTGGACCGACTATTCGCCGCACTGGAAGCCGTCGACCAGGACGAGCTCGCGCTCGCGCATCGATCAGCTGCTCATTCCGCATTTCGGCGAACTTCCGGTCGACATGATCGCACGGTCAGACATCAACCGCTGGCGCGACACCATGACAAAGAGGGAAGGGAGCTTCAATCGCACCATCCCGATCATGTCTGTCATGATGCAGTATGCGGAAAAGCTCGGGTATCGCGCCAAATGCTCCAACCCGTGTCGCGGTGTGTCCCGCTTCAAGCGCGAGCTCCCGGAGCGCTACCTTTCCGCCGACGAATACCGCAGGCTCGGGCGCGCGTTGGCCAATCACGAGTTTGCGAACCCGTTCGTGATCCCCGCGCTTCTCTTGCTCGTTTACACGGGTGCACGTGCTTCGGAGATTGCGACCTTGCGCTGGCGCTACGTCCAGATTCCTCGACTTGCGCTACCCGACAGCAAGACCGGCCCGAAGACCATTTATCTCAACCCGCAAGCGATCGAAATTCTGAGTGGCCTCGACCGCCGGGCCGACGACCAGCTTGTCTTTCCGGCGTTGCATCGGGAGGGACCAATCAATCTTGGAGAACACTGGATCAGGATCAGGCGCAAGGCCGCTCTTCCCGATGTCCGGCTCCACGATCTTCGCCACAGCTTTGCCTCAGCGGCCATTGCCAAGGGCATTCCACTCGCGACCATCGGCAAGCTGTTGGGGCACGCGCTTCCCGAGACGACCGCGCGCTATGCGCATCTTGCAGACGACATCATCTCGGAGAGCGCCGACCGGATTTGTTCGAGCCTCGCCGGTGCGCTGGGCATCGCGGCGTGACCGGATACGATCTGAAGCATATCCTGGCCGAGGAACTCGCGCGCGTTGTTCCGGGAGAGGCTGGGAAGCGCCGGACGAGGTTTGACTACGTGCTTCCGGGCTTTGGCGAGCGCATCCACCGCTCAGGACGCAAGAGCTACGTCCTCCAGCGGACCATCGGTGGCAAGCAGCGGTTGATAACGATCGGCGATGCCGCCATCCTTACCGAGCGCATCGCGAAGGATGTTGCCCGCCGGCTGATCCTCCGGATCGAGCTCGGGCAGAACCCGGCAGACAAGAAGAAGCGCGGCACGAAGACGCCGACCTATGCGGCGTTCCTTCAGTCGTATTGGGATGTGGCGGCACCGACCTGGAAGAAGTCCACGCGCGAGATCCAGGACATCTACCGCCGCACCCATCTCGACCATGCGTTTGCGGGCAAGTTCATCGACGAGATCGATCATGCCGATGCGGTGCGCTGGCACGCGGAGGTAACGCGCTCGGCAGGGCCGGGCGCGGCAAACCGCGCCATGGAAATTCTGAAAGCCATGTTCGCCAAGGCCGAGGCCTGGGGCTATATTCCGGAGCATTCAAACCCCTTTCGAGGCGTGAAGAAGAACAGGGGGCGCAAGATCGAACGGTTTCTGAGCGACGCCGAGATGGCGCGGCTCGGGAAAGCCCTTGTCGACCGACGCGCTGACCAGCCCGTCGAGGCGGCGGTAGTCACACTGCTCACGTTGACGGGATGCCGACGCGGCGAAATCCTCAACCTCACCTGGGGCGAGGTTCAGGGGCGGAAGCTCAAACTGACCGATTCCAAGACAGGTCCGCGCATCGTCTGGCTTGGCCAGGAGGCGAGGGCGGTGCTCGATGGATTGCCGCGTGGGAAGAAGGATGAGCTAGTGTTTCCGTTCAAGGGGCAGTCGGTTTCAGCGATCGACTGGTTCTGGCGCAAGCTTCGGCGTGATGCCGGTCTGGATGACGTCAGGCTCCACGATCTGAGGCACAACTATGCCAGCCTGGCAGCGCGATCATCCGAGACTTTGCCGATGATTGGAAGCCTCCTTGGCCACAGGCAGGTTTCGACAACAGCTCGGTATGCACACTTGGATGATACCTCCCTCCTTGAGGCTGCGACCGAAATTGGTGATGAAATCGCGTGCAGACTGGCGCTATCCGAAGCCCCCTGGCGTCAGTGAGATTTCGCGCTCCAGAGATTCGAATTCAATGTCGTGGGGTCTAATTCGCTTGGCAGCAATGCGCCCTAATAGCGGCCATAAAGTCAGGCGAGGACAAGCCTGAAAGCTGCCGTTCCATAGTTTCGTCTGATTGAGGAAAATAAGCCTTCAATCGCAATAGGTCGAAAAATTTTTTTCGCGATGCGTCTTGGTCGCTGAAGTGCGGCGTATGAAATCCTCATTAAGTTCGGCTTTGCCGTAACGTGACCGTGCACGAATTAAGTTGCTCCTTCATTATGATTTTCGGATGAGCACCACCCCAGCAATCACAAGCGCGCCGCCAGCCAGAAGCCAGGATTGATCGACAAGCAATGCGCTAGCCACGATCAATGCGGCAGCTAGAGGGCCTTTCAAGGACTGACGCTCATTGCGAAGTCCTGCGAGTTGCTCGATACTGAGCGGATCGAGCTGAACCGGCACATATCCTGACTTTGCGATCGAGTTCGCAGTGGCAAGTATGTCGGGCAAGGACGCCGACAACCCCAGCAGCTGACCGCGAAGTTTCTTCAAACCCGACCGAGCGCTAGCGAGCGAGAACCGCTCGGCGAAAAGCTCCGTCATGATCGGCCGGGTGTCCTCGGCAATGTTATAGTCGGGTGCCAGTGATCGGACGACACCCTCTGCCGTAAGCAAGGTACGCAGAAGGATGGCCAGATCGGGTGGCAGGACCAGTTGATAATCCCGCAAAAGATCGAAAACGCGGGAAAAAATTTGCGAGAACTCGATTCCAGAAAGCACGGTCCCCCTGAACTCTCCGATCAAATGATCGAGATCCACCGCGAGCGCATCGCGATCCACCTTCGGCGCCCCCGCCCATGCGAGCAGGACATCCGCGACTTCGCTCGTTTCCTCGCCAGCGATCGCAAGCACGAGCCGAACGATCTCGTCGCGCCTCGTCTTGGTGAGCGTCCCGACTGATCCGAAGTCGATGAAGCCGACATCCTGCTCGCCGATCAGGAAAACATTGCCGGGATGAGGGTCGCCGTGGAATTCGCCGTTCAGGATGATCATGCGCAGGACAGCGTTGGCATAGCTTTTAGCGAAAGCCGCCACCGGCGGGTCGCCGGATGGGCTGCCCAGCGAAGACGCGGGCCTGCCGTACAGGCGTTCCTGAACGTTCACCCGCAGCCCGGTCAGTTCCCAATGGATGGCCGGGGTCCTGACGCCGATGGTATCGAGATATGCGCCGATCCGCTCGCAGGCTCGGGATTCCGCAGCGAGGTCCATCTCCCAGGCTAGATTGCGGCCGAAGGTCCGCAGAAACTCGACTGGCCGGTAACGCGCGATGTCAGGCGAGCGTGCTTCTGCGATCTCGGCAAGACGCACAAGCAGGCGCACATCGGCTTCCATGCGCGCGGCGGTGCCCGGGCGGCGAACCTTCACGATGACCTCGCTACCGTCCTGTAGCTTGGCGGAATAGGTCTGTGCAATCGAGGCGGACGCCAAAGGCTGTTCGTCGAACTGCGCAAAGTCGTTCCGCCAGTCCTCACCCCAGCTTGAAGCAAGTACGGGCTCGATATCTGCGAAGCGCACTGGCGACACCTGATCGTGCAGGGTTGAGAATGCCGTGATCCAGTGTTCGGTAAACAGATCGCTTCGGGTGGCGAGGAGCTGCCCCAGCTTTATACCAACTGGCCCGATGTCACGGAGGAACGCGACAACTGCGGCCGGACGAAATTCGCGAGGATCGATGACATTGCTCGAAGAGGGAATAAATCCGAGGGCTCCGGCGAGATTTTTCGCGCCGTGCCTCATTAGGATTTGGCCGATCTCCGCGGCGCGAGCGATGCTGCCGATAGGCTTATCCGGGGGCGATGCCATGATTTTACTCAGCCTCGGCCCGGAGTTGGTCCAGATTTTTCGATACCCTTTCAAGAATCTGCTGCAACGTTCGCTTCTCGTCGGCGGCAATGTCGCGCCAAAGAAGATCATGAAGCCCATCCGCGGAGCCTCTCAGTTCGGGCAGCAGATCGTCAAGCTGCTCCGTGAGGATGAGCTGCCACGCTCGCCGATCCGTCTCAGCTCGAAGCCTTTTCATCAGCCCGCGTGCGCAAAGACCTGCAACCGCCTGGCCGATGGTCGCCGATTCCAGTTCCAGTTTCTTGGCGATTTCAGCCTGCGTAAGGGCAGGATCGCGAAGAAGTTGTCCGATGATCCTCCACTGTGTCTGATTGAGACCGATCCTGGCGACCCTCGCATCGTACACTCTGCGCGCGCCGCGACTGATCTCGTCCATAAGATAGAGAATGCGGTCATCATCGGTGATGACCTTCTGCCGACGCTGAGACCGTGACATGGTATCTGGTTTTTCATCCATAGCGCTGTGTAGTCGGATAGCCTCGGATGCCCAAATGCAAACTGCTAAACGCCTTTACTATTTGACTCACGGCTCATAGGGCGCGAGACGCGTTCACCTTTTACTGAGGCTGCCGAAAGAATCAGATGACCGATAACTCCAACCAACCGGAGCAGGAGGGCACAACCCCAACGAAACCGCAATCGCGGCGTGGCTTGCGCATCGTGCTAATCATCGTTGGTCTTGCCGTGCTGCTTGGCGGGATCTGGTGGTACTACCGGCACGTAACCTACGGACAGTACATGCAGTCGACCGATAACGCCTATGTCGCTGCCGACAGCGTCGTTATCTCTTCCAAGGTAGCGGGATACGTCGAAGAGGTCTTCGTGGGGGAGAACGAGCAAGTTGCTCGCGGCGGAGCCCTCGTACAACTGGATCTGCGGGATTATCAGGCGCAAGCGCAACAGGCGCGCGCACAGATCGCTGCGACCCTGGCCGGTGCCGACACAATCCGTTCTCAGGTAGCCGAACAGGATGCAGCCATTCGCCAGGCGCGGGGCCAACTCGCCGCCGCGCGCGCAGCACTCGACCTCGCGAACGACCAGGTGGCGCGATATCGGCCCCTTGTCGCGACAGGAGCCGAACCGCGGGAAAAGCTAGACCAGTATGAGGCGCAGGCGCGGCAGGCGCGGGCCGAACTCGCCGCTGCGCAGGCGGCGGTGGCTGCCGCGACCGCTCGCCGGGGGACCCTGTTCGAGCAGATCAGCCAGACCCAGGCGCAGGCGGACGCTGCTCGCGCTCAGCTGGAAACAGCCGACCTTACGGTTGAATCGACCTTGCTGCGCGCCAGCAAGGCCGGCCGCGTCGGCGATCTCTCGGTGAGGGTGGGCCAGTTCGTGCAACCGGGTCAACGTTTGATGACGGTTGTTCCGGTGAGCGCGATCTACGTGACCGCGAACTTCAAAGAAACTCAGGTCGGCCTCATCCGGGCCGGCCAGAGCGTCAGGCTCGAAGTTGACGCCCTGCCAGACCTTGAGATCGCGGGACGAGTGGACAGCATATCGCCAGGAACGGGCGCGGAATTTTCCATCCTCCCCCCCGAAAACGCCACCGGCAACTTTACCAAGATCGTTCAACGGATACCCGTCCGCATCGCTATCGATGCTCCCCCTGAAGTGCGTAGATTGCTCGTTCCCGGCATGTCGGTTGTGGCTGTTGTCGACACCCGGAATGCTGCCGGCGAATTGGAAGAGATCTCGAGTCGGACTCAATGACCGAGATACTGGCAGCGCAGGACACTTCGATCGGGCCGGCCGGGAGCCGAAAGAACGCAGACGCTACCGCCTGGGTCGCTGTGGCCGCGGGCGCGCTTGGCGCCATGCTCGCCACGCTGGACATCTCGATCGTCAATTCGGCTCTTCCGGTCATTCAGGGCGAGATCGGGGCCAGCGGGACAGAAGGAACCTGGATCGCAACTTCGTTTCTTGTCGCTGAAATCGTCGTCATTCCGCTGAGCGCCTGGCTGGAACGGCTGTTCGGTCTGCGAACCCTTCTCATTATAGCGGTCAGCGCGTTCACCGCTTTTTCGGTGCTATGCGGGGTTGCCACCGACCTTACTACCATGATCATCGGCCGCACGGGCCAGGGCTTCACGGGCGGTGTCCTCATTCCGACCGCAATGACTATTGTGGCTAAACGATTGCCGCCGCACCAACAGCCAATCGGAATGGCCCTGTTCGGCATGACTGTGGTTCTTGGCCCCGTGATGGGGCCATTGATCGGCGGCTGGCTGACCGAGAACCTGAGCTGGCACTATGCCTTTTTCGTCAATGTGCCAGTCTGCGCAACCCTGCTGCTCCTGCTGTTTATCGGGCTGCCTCACGAGAAGCCCAAGTGGGAATATCTCACGGACGCCGATTGGGCTGGCATTCTCGGGCTGATCCTCGGACTGGGCGGTCTGACTGTTGTACTCGAGGAAGGGCACCATGAGGAATGGTTCGAGTCCTCACTCATTCGCTGGCTAACGGTGGTGACCATTATCGGCTTTGCCTGTTTGATTTACGGACAAGTGAAAGCAAGCAAGCCGGTCTTGAAACTTCGGCTTCTGCTCAATCGACAGTTCGCCAGCGTCGCGATCATGGCGCTCGCCCTGGGCATGGTGATGTATGGTTCGACCTATGTCATTCCGCAGTTTCTGGCGATCATCTCTGACTTTAATGCTTTTCAGACGGGACTGGTCATCTTCTGGATGGGTGTCCCGGCCTTTCTCCTGATGCCGGTTCTGCCCCTGATGATCCGCAAGGTGGACATCCGCATTGCCGTCGGCACCGGAATGCTGCTGATGGCGATCAGCTGCTTTGTCAGCACGAGTCTGACTGCCGAATCCGGCGGCGCTGTCTTCACTGAAAGTCAGCTTATCCGCGGGGCCGGAATGATACTTGCGATGATGTTCCTGAATCAGGCAACGGTTGCGTCGGTGGCCAAGGAAGACGCGGGCGATGCCTCGGGCATTTTCAACGCGGCCCGCAATCTTGGCGGATCATTCGCCCTTTCGGCCCTCGCTTCGTTCCAGGACCAGCGAATTTGGCACCATACGAGGCGCATGGAAGAAACGCTGAATGCGAACAGCGTTTCGCTGCAGACCTATCTCGACGGACTGGCGCGAAGCCTGGGCGATATGGAACGAGCGATGGCGGCACTCGGCGGCACTCTCCAGCGCGAAGCGTTCATCATGACCTACAATGACGTCTTTCTGGTGATGGGACTTCTCACACTCGCGACGGTCCCGCTTGCCCTGTTCCTCAAGCCGCTCCCGAAAAATGTCTCCCTTTCGATGCACTGAGCCCGAGATTATGCGCCACTTGCTACCTCCGCTTGTCACTTTCGCCTTGCTAGCTGGATGCACGGCAGGGCCCGATTATGCAGGCCCCCCGGAAGTTGTGTCAGCAGACACGGGCGCTCGCTTTGTGCGCGCTGGCAGCGATGTGAGCGCATCTGATCCGGTTGTCGCTCAATGGTGGCTGCTGCTCGGCGATCCCGAGTTGACGCGGCTGGTGGAGGCTGCGCTGTCCGGCAACCCCTCGCTCGCCGCAGCGCAGGCGCGCATTGCTCAGGCACGGGCATCCATCAGGCAAGACCGTGCGGGTCGAATGCCAACGCTTGGGGCACAGGCCACTACCGTGCAGGGCCGGCTTCCTGGTCTCGACCTTCAAGGCGGGGCGCCCCCCCCGTCAGAGCAAACCAATCCTGACGCAGAAACCGATGACTCGCTCAGCTTTTACAATGTGGGCCTTAACGCGAACTGGGAGCTGGAGTTTGCCGGTGGCTCGCGCAGGCGTATTGAGGCCAGCAATGCCCAAGCTGCTGCAACGGTAGCCAATGCAGAGGACGCAAAGGTCCAGTTGACTGCCCAAGTGGCCAGCACCTACGTCAATTTGCGGGAGGCCCAATTCCGCGCAGAGCAATTTGAGGCGCAGATTTCGTTGCAGGAAGAGATCCTGGCGCTGACATACCAACGCTATCAGCGCGGTGCATTGCCGCTTTTCCCGGTAGGCACCGCGAATGCCGAACTGGAGGTGCTCAAGTCACAACTTGCCGAAGCTGAAGCGGATATCGCAGTCCTGTCTGATGCGCTCGCTATACTGACCGGACAGGTGCCGGGATCAGCTGATGCAGCGCTCACGACTGTGCGCTCCATTCCCATGCCGCCAGAGCAGGTCGCGATTGGCGATCCGGCAAGCCTGGTGGCGCGTCGGCCTGACATAAGGGCGGCCGAACGGTCTCTTGCCGCGTCGACGGCGCGGATCGGGGTGGCCGAGGCGGCGCGGTTCCCGAAATTGTCCTTCACAGGGATCCTGGGCCTCGGCGGATCCTCGTTGGACGACGTTGTCGATGTCGGCGAATTCTCCGCACTCGCGATCCCGCGCCTCCAGTGGAATTTTCTGGATTTCGGCAGGGTAGACGCTGCGATCGACCAAACCGGGGCGGCGCGCAACGAAGCAGTCGCCAATTACCAGCAGACGGTGCTTCTGGCACTGCAAGACGCCGAACGTGCCTTGGCTCGCTTCGGCCAGCAGCGTGTTGCGCTCGCTGCCAGTATGCAAATCAAGAAGCAGGCTGACGTCGCGGCGGACCTGAACCGCCAACGTTTTGCTGCAGGAGCGATCTCGAAGGCTGACCTCAACCGGGCCCTGCGAGAACAGCAGCAGGCCTCAGCAGACCTCGTCCGGGCAAAAGGCGCCCTTACGCTGGCGTGGATTGCGCTGCAGAAGTCGCTGGGCCTTGGGTGGCAAGAGCCTGTTCGAGATCAATAGTCCCGCCGCGCTGATCAATTGATCCGGTTGACGAGAAGTAGGCGCCCCTGCCGCTGGCGACCAACTTGCCGTCGGGCTCGAGAACCCGGGTTTCCGCCACCGAAATCTGTCGCCCGAGCTTCACGATCTGTCCGTGAGCAGTGAGAGGTCCTGAGGTTGCAGAACGGTGGTAATTGACATGCAGATCGGCCGTCGCTCTCGCCGCGACGCCCGCCGCAAGCAGAGTATAAAGCCCGGTGAGGTCGACCAGTGAAGCCAGGATCCCTCCATGCGCCGACCCAATCATAGGGTTCGACACGATCTCTTCGCGCCATGGCATGGTGATCGCGATTCCCTGGTCGGAGCATGTTGCAATCTCCAGCCCAAGCCATCGGTGAAACGGCGCTATATGCAGCATTTCCTGCAAGCGCTCTCGATCGATCATAGCTCCCTCGTCCCCTGTGGCTGAGCCGTATCGCGAGAGTGATGGCGCCCTAGGAAATCGACGATAGCGGCGGAAAAGGCATCGTTCGCATCGCCCACGACCATGTGCGTGGCATCGGCAATATCGGTGTATTCTGCATGGGGGACGAGTTGTCGCAGATGCAAAACGGCCTCTTCGGAAACAAGATCGCTAGAGCCGCCTCGGATGAGGTGAAGCGGAAGCGTGAGATTCGCCGCAGCTTGGCTCAGCATTGCCGATTGACGTTCTTGGCTGTCTGGGTCGCCTTGTCTGGCTGACATTATATTACGGATAAACACAGGGTCCCAGTGCCAATAGAAGCGCCCATCCGGCTTCTGCCTCAGATAGTTTTTCAGACCATCGCTCGCGCCCCGCCTGGGACGATGCGGCATGTAGCGAGCGATCACGTCGGCCGCCTCCTCTGGTGAGGCGAAGCCGCTATCGACATGCTCTTCCATGAAACCAACCACGCGCATCACACCGCTAGGCTCCATGCGCGGGGCAATGTCGACCAATGTGAGTGAAGCAAAGCTACCTGGAGCAAGCTCCCCTGCGGCAATCAGTCCGGCGAGCCCGCCCAGTGAAGCGCCGACCAGCGCTGGCTTCTGGTCCAGGCGCGACGCTGCAGCGACCAGATCCGCCGCGAAGTCGCGCATTTCATAAGCTCCGCATGGCGACCAATCGCTGTCTCCGTGACCGCGCATGTCGAAGGCGATTGCGCGAAAGCCGGCTTGAGCCAGCTCGCTGACCACCCTTCTCCACGCGCGCCGTGTCTGCCCGCCGCCGTGCGCAAGAAGGACGGGTATGGCGTAGGCATCCCCCTCAGCCTCGGCTGTAAGAGAAATTGCGCCTGCGCCCTCAATCGTAAAGGTTTCTCTCGCCATCACTGGATGGTAGGAAAGGCGCGCTAAATAGTAAACCGATTTACTTTGTGGCTCTCGGCTCCGTGTTGGCTGTCCTGCAAGTGCGTTTTAACGACGGCAAAAGTCTATTCCAAGAGGGGTTTCTCCAGACCATTCTCTAATGCACCGGCTTGCGATTCGGTCAGCAGTCGCTGTCCGCTTAATCCGCTCAAAGATATAAAAGCTGCCTTTCCGCTTCCGGCCCCAATTGTGGTCAGGGAGTAGTCTTCTTCCCAACGGCGAGCAGCCGCTCGGGTTTTGCGGGAATACTTTTCTTGATGCCTAATGCCTTCTGGCCGACGATAAAAGCGCGATGGAGGAACACCTCTAGCGATGAGAGCAGTTCGGAAACCTCCTGACTGTCGGGCTCCCAGCCGCGATGCGCAGCCGCATTACCCGCATCCGTAACAACGCCGAGGATGTCCCGCTCAGTTTGCCCGATCCACCCTCCGTTGCGCAGCTCGTTCAGTTTCTCATCAAATGTCTTGGCCGGGTCGATGCCGATGACTTCGGTTGCACGGTCCAGTGCCGTTCTGAGTCCTATCGCCGTGAGGATGTGTGCCTGGTTGTCGTGCGCTACGTACATCTGGCTCAGGATATTGCGCAGCTGGGGGTCAGCCTTTTGCATGGCGTCGAACCATACCGGCTTCGTCTTGGCCTCTGGCTTCGGATAAGTTTGTATCTCCCTCGGATGCTCATACTGCTCCTGCCCCGCCGCATCGTAGTAGTGATCGGTGTCTTCGCTGTTCCAGCTGGAAGTTTCGTAGAAGACCGTCTCGCACCCTTGACATTCGAGCAGAGAGTGGTCGACACCGCCGTTGACCGAATGGCCATATTGCTTGTCCTCCCAGTCCCAAGCCTTGTAGATCGAGCCGTGGATTTCGCAGGTGCGCTCGCCATCGCAGGTGGGACAGTGCCCCTTCTTCGTTGCGTTTGTTGCTGTTGGTGTCGTGGCCATAGAGCCCGATAGCGAGCACTGACGAACTTTTCCAACAGTGTGCGTGTAAGTCGGCGCATCCTAAGTCCGCTTTTTGGGTTTGGCCGCTCTAGAGCCGCCATTCTGCTTCCGGCCCACAGTCAGCCAATGGAGTTCGGTTGCGGAAAGGTCAGGAAGTGCGCCGGTTGCGGACTTTAGCAGTGACAGCAAAAACCTAGAGTAGTTCAGTCACCAGTGTCATCGCTTAGATCTAACCCGGGTGGAGGGGCCAGCGGCATGCGGGGCGGGGCCGTGCGCCACATGAGAGCAACTTCCTCGTCGGTCAGGCCATAGGCGCGCTCGACCATGGCAGCGAGGCTGCGCTCATGGGCCAGCAATTCGATCCGTGCCTGCCGGGCAGGCTCGGCGGTCTCGGCAAACGCTTCGCGCAGCCGACGGAGTTGGGTCGGGGTCAAGCCTTCACGTTTGGGCAGGGCGGCGCGGACCGCTGAGACAAAGCCGTCGCTGTCGAGCTTGCTGGCCTCGGAAAGGGCGGTGCTAGTAACTCTTGGGAACTCGAACCCAAGCCAGTCAGCAATGGCTCGATCCGCTTTTTCCACGATGGCGGTGTTCGTCTTAATGCACTCAACATTATCTTGGAACGCTTCCCGCTTTCCGTGTTCAAGCTGCGGAATTGGGAACTCACGGATATAAGGAATATCAAAAGCGAGCGCCTCATCCTTCTTGTGCGGGAACTTTTTGAATTGGAAATACCAGCCGATCGGTGAGTTGAGGCAGGCGACGATCCATTCATCAACGGTCGGCAGTATCAAAGCTGAGTCATTGACCATGTATTGGCCTTGGTCAGTGCAGACTTGGGCATAGAAAGCGATGCGCCGCAAAAGGACCTTCGGGCGGTCAAAATCCTCAAAGTAGTCGACAGCATCCTGAATCTCATACCAGCGATAACTTCCGGCCTTCCGACCTGGCCATTTCGCATCCTTCTTCGGAGGCTGCCAATTAGCTGGTTTGGGTTCTAGCTGTGTTCGGAAAGACTCGAGATGCCGAAGTACGCTCGGATATTCTTCAATGTCGATACCTCGCCGAGCGAAGATCATCCAGAGCCCGTTCCACTCCGGCAGCCAGCGGCCAATGTCCTGACCGCGCAGGTAGGGCTTGATGATGTCGGCTGCTTTCGGGTCATCGCCAACAAGCTGATCGCGTGTGGCGGTGTCGATCAGAAATGCCTCATTGAAGCCCGTCTTCACGCCGTAAAGCGGACTAGCCCCGGCATATTCCTCAAGCGATACGCCGCGCTCACGAATCTTCTTGAGCAGGGCGGCTACGTCTGGCGGCTCCAGCACCCATGCTTCTTCGGTCAGGTCGGAGCGTTCGGCACGATAGGTCGCGGCGTGGACTGCTGCCGACAGACCCTCACGCGGAACATCGTCACGCGGGATTACCGCAAGATCGTATTGCTCGGGCACAGCGTCTGCATCGGGCTTCTGCACTGCGATGACGCATGGAAAGACGTCGGCATCCGGGAACAAATGGCGCGCGTGGCCGAAATCGGCCAGAAATTCGACCCACACATCCTCGGCGAACATCCGCCGAAGCTTCTCTGCATAGCCAGCCTTCAACCACTTGTTGGTGACGACATAGCCCATTCGCCCGCCGGGCCTGAGCAGCTTGGTCCCCTGTTCGTAGAAATAGACGTAGAGATCGGCGGTGCCGGCATAGGTGTCGAAGGCTTTCGACAGGGCGGGCTTGATCGGGGAGATTTCTTCCTGCCGGACGTAAGGCGGGTTGCCAATGACCGCATCGAACCCGCCTGACCGACCCGAAGAGGACAAGTCGCGCCATACGCCGGGGAAGGCCACTTCCCAGTGGAAGAACCGCTGTTCAGCCGCGATTGCGCGCGCCTCGCGCACTAGGCTGTCTGCCAGCGCGCGGCGGCGATCATCGGGCCTATGGCTCGGCATCAGACTGCCTTGGACCGGCTCTGGTGCATCCAAGCTTAGCTCGGTTCGCGCGTCGGCTGCGAGCACTTCGATTTCACCGCTTGCGATCCGGCTGGGATCGCCGAAGGTTCCTTCGTGGACCAGCTTCATCGCTTCAGCCCGGTCGAACTTGCGTTCGGCTTCGCGCGCCTTGGCGACCGCGCGGTCAATCTTCGCAGATTCCTTTTCGAGCGCGACCCGCGCCTTTTCCGCCTTTGCTTCGTCGGTGCTGTCGGCCAGCGCCTTGCGCATGTCGGCGAGGCGTTTGTCACCATCCTTGCGAATGGCATCAGCCGGTTCGCGGGGTCGGCGGACATTCGTTTCCAGAACGCCCATCAGATCATCCGCCTTTGCCAGATCGAGGATCGCTTCGAGCGGAGCGCTGGCTTCGGAGACGGTGGTGAAGAGGCTTTTCGACTGGTCAACCTGAGCAATGTCGGTGTCGGTCAGCCCTTCGATCTTTTCCATCTCGCGCACGATGTTGGCGAGCGGGGCGAGGTGGCGGTTGGAAATAAGGGCACCGCGTTCTTGCATCCAGTCCATCGTCGGGCGCACCCACGCGCCAAGCACGCTGTTACCGCACCGCAAATGATGGTCGAGGAACGACAACGGCGCACCTACGGTGAAGCTGTGCAACCAGAGCGCGACCTTGGCGAGCTCCACGGCCATCGGGTTGAGATCGACCCCGTGGACGCAGCGCTTGAGTACCATGCGGCGCACGATATGGCGGTCATCCAGCTGGTCTTCGACGATCGGCCAGTAATGCTCCCGCGCGTTGGCGACGATCCCCTCTCGCAACTCGGCAATGAGCTTCACGAGAGGAGAAGTATAATCGCCCTCGGCCATGCTTTCGGCATCGCCGACTGCGGTCAAGACCTTGTCCGAAAGCCAATCGACCAAGCTGACGAGGAAATGCCCGCTTCCCATTGCGGGGTCGACGATGCGGAGCGAAAGCAGTGCCATGGCCGGATCGTGTGCGCGAAGGTCATCACCCTTTGCGCCGCTTGCTAGAGCGGCTTCGAATGCCTCGCGCTTCTCTTCGACGACCGGGCCGACCGTTTTTTCGATGATCAGCGATACGAGCGGTTCTGGTGTGTAATACGAACCCGAGCGGTGCCGTGCCTCGTTGTCCGAGCGCGGTCGGACGGTCCCGGTTTCCTCGATCTCGACACCGTATTCGAGGATCGATTCATAGATCGAGCCGAGCTGCTGAACCGAAAGGTCGCGGTAGTTGATGTAGCGAAGCCGCCCTTCTTCCTCGCGGTGTGAGAGCGGTAATATAGCCTTGGCTAGCGTCTCGTCCGACAGCTTGATGCGACTGAGTAGCGAATTGCCTTCCGCTGCGAACAGGCCGCCGTTGTAGGGCGGAATGCCAAGATCATCGTCGCCTTCGGAAATTGCGCCGAAAATTGTCTCGAGGCGCGACCAGTAGGCAGTGCTGCGGGCGAGCTGTGCTTGCCTTTGCACATGCCGTTCCTTGATCTCCTCTCGAAGACGGGTCAGGCAATAGTCCGCGTAGGGACCGCGCTCGTCGGGGAGCAGATTCCGATCTTCGGCATAAAGCACAAACAATAGACGATAGAGAAGGAACATGGCCGCTTGGCGAACCTGCTCGGCGTAGCCATCATCGAGCGTCTCGGGGCGATCCGGGTCTGCCAACGAGATGGCAGTAATCAGTTCGGGAAAGACGGTTTCGAACACCGTATCTGCCAGATCCTTGCGGACCCTTTCCTCCCACCGGCGCGCATCCTCGATCGCGATCAGGTGAAAGCTGCGGCCCTGCTCGCTCGGACGAAACGCTTCGCGACCAAAAATCAGCACGAACAATCGGAATGCGTAATCTGGATCGATCGGTTCGTCGAGTAGATCCGGTTCGCATCCGGGCAGACCAAAGACCTTGCCCAGGTCAATTTCGAAGAAGTCCTCAGCGACAGAAAGAGCGTTTTGGTAGTAGAGCCGCCAGTGCCGTCCGTTAGTCAGAATGCCCCACGGCATCTTTCCATCTGCCACGACGGCAGCGCGGCGCAGATAATGCATGATTTGGGTCGACGGAACACCCTGGTCGCCTTGCCCTTCGCGATCGAGCGGGCGGTTCCAGCGCTTCGCTTCGACAAGAGCAGCGCCATGACGGAAGCGTTGCCATGGCTCGAGTGTCTTCGCCTTTTCTGCGGCGTCGCCATCGGCGAAAAGCAAGGCATCGGGAACGTCCTTGCGTCCCTTTGTCGTCATGTTCTGTTGAACGGATTTGTGTTGCCAGCCCAGCAATTCGAGCAGCGGATAAATAAGTTGGTCTTCGGTTTCTGCTTCGGTTGGCTTCTTGTGGCCTGAATGTTCATGCAGCAAATGCTGGGCGCTTTCGTAGAGCTGCTCAACTTCACTAATTTCGAGATTCTGCCACTCAGGGGATTCGGTGACCCCTTGCTTCAGCCAATCACGAGTGAACAATGCGCCTTGGAACACTAAGACCCTCCATACCTTGAGTGGAGTAGCCGAACTTACATCGACTTACACCCAAACTGTGATTGTCATGCACAATGAACGACCGCGTCCCACGCCCAAGGTCTGCCTCGAAGCCCAGAGGAAAGGAGCCCGAGCGGGATATGCCACGCCTTGGACCGAAAGCGGACCGTAGCCAGGTGACCCGTTTAGCGATCAGTGCACCGCGCTCGCCGGCTGATCACGGAATTCATCAAGCCACCCGGGATCGAGTGACAGGCGATTCCGGTTCAATTCGATAGCAAACTACTTCCCCCTTGTGTCAGGATGGCCCTACAGTCACCTTCGAGATCTTCGAGCCATTTGAGATAATGACCGCATGCGCCTTGAGAACATTAAGATCCGAAACTTCAGGTTGCTGCGCCGACTCTCAATCGATCTCGCCCAGGACAAAACGACGACCATTTTGGTGGGGCCGAACAATAGCGGGAAAACCTCAGTAATGGAGGCTCTCCGGCTGTTTATCGGGCAAGGAGCCGAGGCTCCTAAAATCTCCTTCCACGACCTCTCTCAGCTTCGCCACCGGGACCTGAAGCGGATCGAGCGAAAGGTTGCGGCTGAAGCTGATCCAGAAAAGAAGATTGAGCTGCTTAGGCGGCTTACACCGCGTATGCGGCTCGATCTGACCTTTTCCTATGGCGAAGATCCCGCCGACCTCGTTGCAGCCACCAAGCTTTTGATGGACCTTACGCCTGGCACAAGCAGAGTGCGCATGCGGATCGACTATCGACTGGAGAACGCGAAAAAGCTTCTCGACGAGTTTGGGGCCAGGCCTCGCAAAGACGTCTCGCTGTGCGACTATCTGAAAGAGACGTTCAGAGATCATTTCAAACGCGTTTTCTTCAAAGTGTCCCCTGACGGCAAAGAAGTGGAACAACTCGAAGACGGCAATTTGCTGAAATCCCTACTGCGCATCGACATCGTGCCCGCTCAGCGGCACGTCGATGACGATGAGGGAAGCCGGTCCGCGAAGCTCTCAAAACTTCTCCACGATCATTACGAACGCTTCTATCGGGTCGATGACGCTGCCGGTTATCAAGCGATCGAAGATGCACTCACGGCGAGCGCAGGCGACCTTACGGGGATGTACGGCAAAGCCTTTGGCCGTTTGACGAAGCGCCTTCAGAGTTTTGGCTATCCGCCAGGCCAAAAAGCGCCGGACCTGAGGGTACGTGCTGAACTGAGCGCAGAAACAATTTACCGTGACAATGCGCGAATATATTATGCCAGCGAACACGCCGAAAAAGAAGGAGTAATGGAGGAGTTCGAGCTGCCCGAAAAATATAACGGGCTCGGCTACAAAAACCTGATTTACATTGTCCTGCAGCTGGAGTCCTTCCGCGCTGCGATCGACGCGACGATGGGCGACAAGCCGCGCGTTCATATAATCGCGATTGAAGAACCCGAGGCGCACCTGCACCCGCAGATGCAGACGGTTTTCATCAGCGAGATTTCGAAGGTTTTGGAAACGGACGGAGGGACGACAGCACAAGTTCTGCTCTCCACACACTCGTCCCACATGATCGCTCATTCTGAGTTCGAGCCCGTGCGCTATTTCCGCAGGGTTGGCCGTCAGGTCGTCATGCAGGACCTTTCGCAGCTACCGCTGCCACCACACAACCCCGACCTTCTCGACTTCCTGCGCCGCTATGTTCGACTGACTCATTGCGATCTGTTTTTCGCGGACAAGGCCATCTTCGTGGAAGGCCAGGTCGAGCGGCTGCTGCTCCCAATGATGATTGAGGAGCAAGCCAAGGTGGCTGGCTGCGAGACGCTCGGAAGTCAGTATGTCAGCATTTCTGAGGTGGGCGGGGGGCACGCCCATAAGTTTAAGCCGATCATCGACTTTCTTGGCATTCCGAGCCTGATCATTACCGACCTGGACTCGGTCGATGACGGAGGAAAAAAATGCCCGGTCGCGACGGGGAAAAGCACTAGCAACGCCTGTCTCCGCAAATGGATTCCCGAGAAGGAAACCGTCGAAGAATTGCAAGCCTGCGATAATGCGGCCAAGACGCAAGGCTGCATTCGGGTTGCCTATCAGGTCACCCAGGACGGGCATTGTGGTCGTTCATTCGAGGAAGCATTCATCTACGCCAACATCACTTGGCTGACTGACAATCATGCCAAGCTCAGCACGACTAAGGCTGCCGTCAAGAAAGCGATAGACGCAGGCCTGACAGCACAAGCGTGGGAGTTGAGCGGCAAGCTCGGGAAGGTCGATTTCGCCCTCGATCTGATGGGCGCACCAGGCTGGGAGATTCCCCTCTATATTCAACAAGGCCTCCAATGGCTGGCCGAGCATCCCGCAAAATGATGACGGAAGCGGACGAAAAAATCCTGGATTGTCTGCACACGCGACAGAGCTTCCTGATCGACGCCGGGGCGGGCTCGGGCAAAACATCGTCCCTCATTCGCGCTCTTGATTTCATTCGAGGACCGGACCGTTCGAGCGTTATCGGGGAAGGCCAGCGTGTGGCCTGCATTACTTTCACGAATGTAGCAAAGAATGAGATCATCGAGCGTACAGAGCACGACCCCTTGTTTGTGGTCTCAACGATCCACGACTTCTTATGGGCCTCGATCAAAAACTTTCAGAAAGAGCTGAGGCCCGCCCTTCTTGCGTTCAATGACCGGTTGCCTGCAAGCAGCCGCAGAAAGCAAGATCAGGAGGAATTGGCAGAAGCTTTAAAGACGGTACCGACGATCGCCTACTCCGATCGCGGCGCAAACTTCTTGGAAGGCCGAATTTTTCACGACGACCTTTTGGGCGTGGCTCACATTATGTTCCACGACCATCCGCTTTTATCGAAAGTGGTCGCCGCTCGATTCCCGTTCATATTTGTAGACGAATACCAGGACACTGATCCGCTGGTTGTCTCCGCCCTGTTGGATCATCTTCTTAAGACAGAGCATCCCCCGCTGATCGGTTTCTTTGGCGACAAGATGCAGAACATCTATTCGGGAGGGGTCGGCGAATTGTCGGCCGATCAGCAGGCACAGCTGGTTCAAATCAAGAAGGAGGAGAACTATCGGTGCTCCAAGGCGGTGATCGACGTTCTCAACAAGGTCCGAACTGACATTCAGCAGGAGCCAGCGGGTGCCAATTTACCGGGGGGCGCGGTGTATGTCAGTCTCACCGGCACGGCTCCGGACGCGGACATTGCCGAACTCGCCGTCCAGAAAGCGCAGGATGTCTTCGGCTGGAGTGTACAGGGCGAGTTGAAGGTTCTATTCCTCACTCACCGCCTTATCGCCCGCAAGGCCGGATATGCCGATCTATTGGCAGCCTTCGCCAGTCGGGGAAGCTTTACGCAAGATAAGTTTCAGAGCGGCGAAGACCCGATTGCAGCCTTCTTCCTTAAAAAAGTCGAGCCATTTATTACTGCTTGGCGTGAAGGGCGGGTGGGGCGCGCTATCAGTTCATTGAAGGAACGCCCGATCCCGATCGCGGGGGCAGCCGAGAAGGCGCGAGTGAAGGCGGCCCTAGATGACCTCATCAAACTAATTGATGCCGGAGGAACGATTGAAGCAATCTTAATGCATCTGCGGGCAGCGCAATTGGTCACACTCCTTGATGACTTGGAAGCGGCCGTGGCAGGCCCTGTGGTGGCTGCCGAGGCAGGATCGCCCGAGGCAGCGCATCAGGCCTTTCTGGATCTTCTTCTGGCGGTGCCCTATCTGGAAGTCAGTCGTTACCGCGCCGTGCTGGAAAACAGCATGCCGTTCTCAACCAAACACGGCGTGAAAGGCGATGAATTTCAGAACGTGATCGTGGTTTTGGATGACGCTGGCGCGAACTGGAACCAATACTCGTTTGGCAAGCTGCTGGCAGGAACCGACACCAGCGAAAGCCGGGAGCGGAGAACCCGCCACCTCTTCTATGTTTGTTGCTCGCGCGCCAAAGACAAGCTGATTGTGGCTGACCTCGGGGTTGGGGCCCATGCCAAAATCGAGGCGCTTTTCGGGGCCAGCGCGGTAGCCATGTGATCAAGTGGCAGCGCATGTTGGACAGGCCGCTAGTACGAGCCCCAGGTCATCGTTGAACTATGCAGCGATGCGCGTGCCAACCGCGACTTCCGATTCACCAGCAGCGACGGCGTTTTGATCCTGCTCCTGCACTGCGGTCCATCGGCCCGACGGACGACCACTTTTAAGGACGATGCGAGCCATGTCGAAAGGCTACCTAGAGGGCGCAGTACGGACTTATCTGCCTCAAATTACGCTGCCGCTGAGCACTTTGCCCTGTGATCGTTCCTGCACATGTTCGGGTCAGCCCCCGATCTCGATGTGGCGTTCGAGAACGAGCAAGACCGAGAAGCAGCCTGCAACTTCATGGATCTCCTGGAGGCATCGGAGGGCGATGGCGTTAGCTGATTGCAGGAAAGGTCAAGTGAGCCTGCAGACCCACACCCGATACCCATCCGGCTTTAGTCGCGAACAGTCCTGAACCAGGTCAGCTGAGGACGGCAACCCGTTCCTTTCCGGCCGTGTTGGCAGCTGCGCTGCCTGCCCGCACCACCCGTCATGAACAGGTTTCCCTTGGAGCTTTGCCCCTGCGGTGCAGTCCTCCCATGCCCTGCTTCTTCTGGATGTTCGCAAGCCGGAGATGGTCTCCGGTTTAAGGAACTGAAGGACTACCATCATGACCAATATCGCCATCATTACCGGCCGCATCGCCCGCGATCCCGACACCCGCGAGACCAAGGGCGGCACCAATGTCACCGGGATCACTGTCGTCACCGATCGCCCTGCGCGGGACAAGGACGGCAAGACCTACAAGGACGAGAACGGCTACACCGCCAAGGAAAGCGAGTTCCACCGGGTTACCTGCTTCAACGGCCTCGCCAAGACCGTCGGCCAGTACTGTTCCAAGGGCCAGCTGGTCAGTGTTCAGGGCCGCATCCACTACACCCAGTGGGAGGACAAGGACGGGGGCACGCGCTACGGCACCGAGATCCTCGCCGACAAGGTCGACTTCCTCTCGCGCGGCAACGGCAGCGGTGACGATCACGACAACCAGGACGCTCCCGAGATCGACTGAACTCTCACCTCGATCTCGCCTCCCGAAGGGGTCCTGTCCCAGCCGGACAGGGCCCCTTCCTCGCGTATGGAACGCCGAAGAACTTTCAGTAATCGTTTGCAAAAGCGGTGCTACGAAGAGCGCCATGACTGACCAGGCGATCGTTTGCTATCCGGGTGAGGCCGCGACTGCAGCCGAGGTTGTGGCACTTGCAAATGAGTATCGGATCGCGGCCCAGCTTCTCGTGCAGAATGGACGGCCCGGAGAACCCAGGTCGCGGGCGCCGTTTCGCATGGTCGCGATTCATGCGGTCGAGCTTTACCTCAACGCATTCCTTCTCCGATCGGGTCACAGCGCGGGCGAGGTCCGGGGTCTCCAGCACAACCTCGCGGCAAGGGCGGACCTCGCAGTCGAGCTTGGGCTGGTGCTGCGGAAGCGGACGCGGGAACACCTGCATGCCATGTCGCAGTCGCGCGAATTTCTTGTGACGCGATACGTGCCCAGCGGGACCAGCCTATCGGAGATCAACCGCCTGCAGGCGACGCTGACAGAGGTCGCGCAGAAGGTCTCGGGAGCTATCTAGCTTGGGACCGGAGGGGAGGGGCCTGGCTCACGTTCTCCCATTCTGATGGCCGTGCAACAGGCGCGTCAAGGACGGCAGGGTCCCACCATTTTGACTCCCCTTCGCTACGCTACGGTCCGACAAAATCGTTACCCCTACCGCCGCTTCGCGGTCGCCCAAGTGGGCGATCCCTGACCCGCCGGCCGCACGCCCATCCGTCCTGCTCCTGCCGTCAACGGCAGACATCAGGAGGATACAATGGCTTCAATTGCTCGGATCAATTCGAACTCGGAACGCTACTTTGCCGCGCTGGCTGTGGCAGAGCGTCGGGCGTTGCACAGCTTCTTCGATCAGCATATCGTTGAGGACCGAGAACTCGGATACTTTGCTTTGGATGAGGGTGACTACAACGCGCTTCCTGCGCATCTTGCAGCGCGCGTGGTGCATACGGTTCATGGGGCAATGCTCGATGAGTTCTGACCGTAGGATCAGGGCGGGGACCGGGAACGGTTCCTGCCTTTTTTCTTGTTCGCAGGGTTAGGAGAGATGGGTATTCCCGATCGTTCTGCACCTCATCTCCATTCGATCTTGGGACAGTCCGGTGATGGCTATCTGGTCCCTATGATCCTCTCAAACGACCGGGCAATTGGCCCGCCTGGGGAATGACCCGCCGAGGGGGATTCTCACATAACTAAGGCCAGTTGGTAGCCCACCGGCATTTTCGCCCTGAATCTCGCTTTTCCCTACGAGGACACAATTGCTCGCGCTCCAAGAATAAGGATTAGAATTCAACCCATTGAACGGAACTCAGGGCCTCCTGAAAAGCCCCGCACACATTGGAACTTGACAGGCACACCGTACGCAGCGGGTGCTGCGATGGAAGGCGCGGAATTGTTTCGCGAATTCACGAAATTTCGCCGATACCATCTTCTGTGCCGGATCCGGTCCACTTGCGTTCTCGTCCGTGCCGAGTCGGCACAGATCCATTTAATCTGCTGAAAAGCGACGTGAATTTTCCGTTTTCCTACACCCCGTGCTGCGGCCTAGAGTGGCACTTGCCTTTCGAAGGGTGAGCCAGGTTCTTTGAACACAAGGAACTTGGAAAAAATGCAAAGACACCACCGGTTCGTGACCTATGTCACGCCCCTGATCGCCGAATGGATCAGGAAACAAGCAGTCGAGCGCAGGGTCAGCGCGAGTATCGTTGTTTGCGATTGCATCTTCGATGCCTGGCAGCGCGCAACCGAAGCTGATCTGAGGACCCCGGCGACCGATCCGGTGCGCCAGAACATCTTCATCACGGTCGCATTGGATGCGCTGCTTACGCATCATCCCGACAGCACTCTGCGCGACAGAACGGTCGCTGCCTACCAGCGCCGGCTGGAGCGCCTCGGTATCGTTGCACCCCGACCCATGGGAGGCGAGGATGAAGCATAATCTCGTCAACTTCACCCGCGGCAGCCAGCTTCTGGGGCATTTCGGCTTCATGTTTGCTGCGGGCCTCAAGGGGCCCCTGATCGTGACACTCTTGGTCGTTCTCGGGCTGGTCTATTGGGACGTAAGCGGGGCGCTAGACGACTACCAGGTCTACCTCCTGTGGATGCATGCCTATGCCTCTGGCTATGCCTTCATGGAGTTCGATCCGGACAAGCTTGTGAACCTCAAGCTGGCCGATGGGAGCCTCGTCGCATTTCCCATTTCCGTCGTGACCGATTACCCGCCGATGCGCGAAGCGGTCGCGCTATTCCGGAGCGCAGTGATCAGCGCCTTGTGGCTTGCCGGGTTCATTCTTGCGCCGCTCTTCGCTCTTTTCTGGTGGATTGCCGAACGCTTCGGCGAGAAGTCGAAACAGAAGAAGCATGTACGCGGGGCGGAGCTTGCTACCTTGCGCGAACTTGGCCGGGAGATCGCCGCGCACAACCGCGATGCCCGTGCCCGCGAGTATGGCGATGCGTTGGGCTGGCGCTGGCGTCTGGCCGGGTCGACTTCGCTGCGGAATGCGGGCTTCTATTTTCCCGCGCATCTCGCAGGGGTCAGCTGGCCCTGGCGCCTCGAGCAGAGTCACGCGATGCTTGTTGGCACAACCGGGACAGGCAAGACCGTTGTCCTGACTGAGCTTACCAGGAAGATCCGCGAACGGGGCGAACGCGCGGTCATTTTTGACCTTACCGGAGCCTTTGTCGAAACCTTCTACGATCCAGCACGCGACGTTATTCTCAACCCGCTCGACGCGCGCTGTCCCGCCTGGAGCGTGTTCAACGATTGCTCGACACGTGCCGAATTCCATGCCGCAGCAGAGTCCCTCGTCCCGCACGATGGGGGCGGCGCCGAACAGTTCTGGGTGCTCGCCGCGCGCACGCTGTTCGTCGAGACCTGTCTCAAGCTCGCCGAAGCAGGGCGGGGCACCAACGCCGCGCTGGCCCACGAACTCATGAACGCCGATCTCTCCGATCTGCACCGCCTGGTCGAAGATACCATGGCCGGTCCCATCAGCACGCCGAGCGCGGCGCGCATGGCGGAATCGGTCCGGGCAGTGTTCAATGTCAACGCCAAGGCGCTCCAGATGCTGCCCGAAGACGGGACGCCCTTTTCGGTCCGCGCGTGGATCAACGGGGCAGGTGATCCGGGCTCGATCCTGTTCCTGTCTGCCCGCTACATCGACATGAGCGTGCTCTCGCAATTGCTCACGCTGTGGCTCGACACCGCGATCAATACGCTGATGGCGGGCCAGCGCTCGCGGGACATCAGGCTCTGGTTCCTGATCGACGAACTGGGCGCCCTGCATCGTCTCCCTTCACTCGAAAAGGGCCTCCAGACCGCGCGCAATTTCGGGGGCGCGATCGTCACCGGCATTCATGCCTTTGCCAAGCTCAAGGATGTCTACGGTGAGAACATGGCGATGACCCTGTCCTCACTTGCCCGCACCAAGCTTATCCTTGGTACCGCAGATCGCGAGACCGCCACCTGGTGTTCCGATATCATCGGCCACCGCGAGGTTCGCGAGATGGAGGAAGGTTACAGCTACGGCTACAACAATGCGCGTGATGCGGTCAGCCTGACGCCCCGCCGCCAGGTCGTCCCGCTGCTGCTTCCCGACGAGCTGATGAAGCTCAAGAACCTTCATGGCTTCATCAAGTTTCCCGAAGGATTTCCGGCGGCACCCGTGGTTCTCGAACCGCGCAACTGGCCTCGGGTAGCCGAAGGCTTCATTCCCCGCGATATGCCGAAGCCACCGCCGCAGACCCGGCACGCTGATGATAAAGATGGAGCAGGGGGCGGTGCCGGAGCAGCCTCTGAAACAGGCGACAATGATGGTGATCCTCGCCGGATGAGGGACGCGCACGATCGCTCCGACAGCGCTGAAAAGAAAGCCGACAAGGAAGACAAAAAGGAACTGCGCCGGACCCGTCGCAGCAACAAGGGCGATCAGGCTCGACCGGACCAGACAAGGAAGCGTCGCGATCCGAATGCGCGAGGGAAAAGGGCGACATCGGACCCTCAGCGGCCGGCTCAATCCGAACTTCCTCTGGCTTCGAAAGCTGAGGAGCACCGCGGCATGGAGCAACGGGCTGTGCCTTCCGCCAGGTCCGATATTCCCGATCCCGCAGCGCATCAGCGAGCACAGGTCGCGCGCGGCAAGGCCGACCAGAGGCTCCAGGAAGAGCAGCAGAAGTCGCTTCTTGGCGGTGCAGCGAAACAGGGCCGCGATGCCGATCAGTGGCAGGACCATGGTCACGATTACGGGGACTTCGATCCGGATATGTGACGCTCAACCGGGGAGGGGACGAGGGCCAAGAGAAAGTGATCCCAGCCCATGCTTTCCGTCGCCAATGTCCGCTCGCCATCGGCGGCGGCAAGCTACTTCGCTTCGGACAATTACTACGCGAGCGCCGATGCCGACCGCTCGGGCCAATGGGTCGGCGAGGGTGCAAGGCGCCTTGGTCTCGACGGCAAGGTCGAGACCAAGGCGTTCGACGCGCTGCTGCGTGGCGAGCTGCCCGACGGCAGCAGTGTCGGCAATCCCGGGCAGGCACACCGCCCAGGTACAGACCTCACCTTCTCCGTTCCCAAGAGCTGGTCGCTGCTGGCGCTCGTCGGGAAGGACGAGCGGATCATTGCCGCCTACCGCGAAGCCGTCCTCGAAGCGCTGCACTGGGCTGAGAAGAATGCGGCCGAGACCCGGATGGTGGAGAAAGGCAAGATCGTAACGCAGGCCACCGGAAACCTTGCGATCGGCCTGTTCCAGCACGACACCAACCGTAACCAGGAGCCGAACCTCCATTTCCATGCGGTCATCGCCAATGTCACGCAAGGCAAGGACGGGAAGTGGCGTACGCTCAAGAACGACCGGCTCTGGCAGCTCAACACCACGCTCAATTCTATCGCGATGGCGCGCTTTCGCGTCGCGGTCGAGAAGCTTGGCTATGAGCCGGGACCGACCCTCAAGCATGGCAATTTCGAGGCGCGCGGTATCACCCGCGAACAGGTCATGGCGTTCTCGAGCCGCCGCCAGGAAGTGCTCGATGCACGGCGCGGTTCTGGTCTTGAAGCGGGCCGCATTGCCGCGCTCGATACGCGCGCGAGCAAGGACGGGATCGAGGACCGCGAGGCCCTCGGCATGCAATGGAGCGAAACCGCGAAATCGATCGGGCTGGACCTCGCGCCCTTGGTCGAGCGGGCCCGGACCCGCACACTGAAACAGTCGATCGAAACTGGCAGGTTCGACTCGCTTGTCGAGCGCGGGCGCGCATGGCTGGGACGCTTCGCCGCGCATGTCAGGGGCGATCCGGCTGATCCGCTTGTGCCCAAGTCGGTCCTCAGGCAGGACCGACAGACGATCGCGGCGGCACAGGCTGTCGCTTCGGCGGTGCGTCATCTTTCGCAGCGCGAGGCAGCCTTCGAGTGCACTGCGCTCTACAAGGCTGCGCTCGATTTCGGGTTGCCAGCGACGATTGCCGATATTGCAAAACGGACCCGCGCCTTGGTGCGCTCCGGCGATCTCGTAGCAGGGAAGGGAGAGCACAAGGGCTGGCTCGCTTCGCGTGACGCGGTGATCGCCGAGCAGCGGATCTTGTCCGAGGTTGCCGCTGGCAAGGGTGCGAGCTCGTCTGCAGTTGAGCCGGGAAGCGCGACCGCTCGTGTTCAGGCCGCTGCAATGGCAGGGCAGGGGTTCCGCCTCAACGAGGGTCAGCTCGGGGCGGCGAAGCTGATCCTGACGTCCGAGGATCGAACGATCGCGGTCCAGGGAATTGCCGGTGCCGGCAAGAGCAGCGTTCTGAAGCCAGTCGCCGAGGTGCTGCGCGACGAGGGCCACCCGGTCATTGGCCTCGCGATCCAGAACACGCTCGTCCAGATGCTCGAACGCGACACCGGCATCGGCTCGCAGACGCTGGCACGCTTTCTTGGTGGCTGGAACAAGCTGCTCGACGATCCCGGCAACGCGGCGCTGCGTTTGGAGGCCAAGGCGGCGCTGAAGGACCATGTGCTCGTGCTCGACGAGGCTTCGATGGTCTCGAACGAGGACAAGGAAAAGCTCGTCCGCCTTGCCAATCTTGCTGGCGTTCACCGCCTGGTCCTGATGGGGGACCGCAAGCAGCTCGGCGCAGTCGATGCGGGCAAACCCTTCGCGCTGCTGCAGCGGACGGGCATGGCGAGCGCTGAAATGGCGACCAACCTGCGCGCCCGCGATCCAGTCATCCGCGAGGCGCAGGCGGCAGCACAGGCGGGTGATGTACGCACGGCGCTGCGTCACCTGCAGCCGCACACACTCGAGGCCAAGGGCGATGGCGCGCTGGTCGCTGCTGGTACCTGGTTGGCGCTCGACAAGGACGACCGCGCGCGGACATCGATCTACGCCTCGGGCCGCGCCATCCGCTCTGCGGTCAATGCTGCCGTCCAGCAGGGACTTCTCGCCAATGGCGAGATCGGACCGGGCAAGGCCGAGCTTGGAGTGCTCGATCGCGTCAACACGACCCGCGAAGAACTGCGACATCTGTCAGCCTACCAGCCTGGTCGGGTGCTCGAGGTCTCGAGAAAGCAACAGGCCCTGGGACTGTCAGCGGGCGAGTATCGTGTCCTGGGACAGGACCGGAAGGGCAGGCAGGTCGAAGTCGCGGACAAGCGTGGCAAGCGGTTCCGGTTCGATCCCGCGCGGATCAGGGCAGGGAAGGGCGACCAGAATCTGACCTTGCATGAGCCGAGGAAGCTAGAAATCCATGAAGGCGACCGGATCCGATGGACCCGCAACGATCATCGCCGCTGCCTGTTCAATGCCGACCAGGCCAGGGTGGTTGCCATTGCCGGTGGGAAGATCACATTCGAAGCTTCCAAGGGAGACCAGGTCGAGCTCAAAAAGGACGATCCGATGCTGAAGCGGATCGATCTTGCCTATGCGCTCAACGCCCACATGGCGCAGGGTCTGACATCCGATCGCGGCATAGCCGTCATGGACAGCCGCGAGCGCAACCTGTCGAACCAGAAAACGTTCCTGGTGACGATCACGAGGCTTCGCGATCACCTGACACTGGTCGTCGACAGTTCGGACAGGCTCGGAGCAGCCGTGGCACGCAACAAAGGCGAGAAGGCCTCGGCCCTCGAGGTCACCGCACAGTTGACGCCGACAGAAAAGAAAAACGGCGAACTTGATCAGCTGAAACCGGAAGAGGCCAACAAGGCCGAAAAGGAACTCGCCCGAAGCAAGAGCAAGGCACTGGACTTCGGGATTTGAAAGGCCGCTATGTGCCAGATTTTCTGACGAATTGGGCCAGGCAGTTGGTCTAGGTGGTGCTTACGCGCGAACGGCCGGATTTCGGAACCGCTCTCAGATCGCAAGAGTTTTGCGATGCCTCTCGATCGCGCTTCGCACATGATCGGGGAAGGGGAGGTGTCCGCTTTCGCTGCTCCAGGCGTCATCAAACCGTGCAACGACATCCTTTGCTGTCGCGGTGATCAGCCTGGCAGGCAGCCGAGCTCTATCGGCGATCGCTTCGAGTTCATCATAGGTATAGGACGCCCACTCGCGCGAGCTATGAAACTTGAGTGCAGCATCGTCGCCCGGGATATAGGCGAGCGTCGAAAGCAAGTCATAGGCAGGTGCAAGCAGCGCGTTGCGCCTATCCGGATAGATCAACGACCAGTTCTTGAGGTGCATGTCGCCATTCCCGATCAGCACCGAGTAGGTGAGCCGGCGGACGAATTCGACCACGCTTTGCTCGTCTGTTTCGATCGCCAGCACACTGAGGATCTGGCGGTAGCTCGCATTCTCGTATTTATCGTCTGCAAAGACACCGAACACCTGGGCGAAGTCTTCGGTGTGCACTGGTCCCTCTTCCCCCCGGTCGAAGCGCCGGATGGCAAAAGCGGATTTACCGTAACGTGTGATACCTTCGGGTATGCCATCGATCTGATCGAGAGGCACAAGGTCGATTTCAGGTACGTCGATCCCGATCTTTGCTGCCAGTTTCATCGCTGCGAATTCAGCCTCGGGCACGTCCGGATGTCTTGCAGAGGGCAGCTTGACGATCCAGTCGCCGCCGCTGCCTGCCACCGGGATCGTCAGTCCGCCATTCTTTCCCTGGGCTTTGATCGCCGAGAATTTGAGTTGCACGCCGGCAAGTGAGAAGCGCAGCGCGCGCTTTGCCTGCTTCTCCACCGCTTCTTCATCGGGCTCGTCGGCCTCCCTTTCCTCAGCATCGTGGGCGATGGCGCGCACCGCGCCGGGAAGATCGCGACCCAGCTGTGCCAGAAGGTAGTACTCGCGAACGGCTTTCACGCCCGCGCGGCGGGCCAGGTAGTCGCGAAGCGTTCCTTCGGGAAGGAGGTTGGAGAAGAACGGCTCGATCTTCGTTCGATAGCTGCGTGTCTCCGCAATGATTTCGCCATTCGCGTCCTTGTAGGCGAGCGACAGCGTTGGCCGATCCTGGTCGGCAAGGTAGACTTCGTCGAATGTGAAGATGCTCGCATCTCCATCGAGGCGCGCAATAGTTCCAACGCGCGTCTCACCCAGAAAGATATCGAGAGCCGCTGCGTCGATCATGTGGCATCGTCCTCAAGCCGGTAAGCAGGCCGACTGGGGGCACTATCTCGATCGATTGCGTGAACCTGCAGGTTTCTGACGTGCCGTAGGGCACGTGTGGATGCCGCGATCTGCTGGGCGAGTTTCTTCGTTCCTTCTTTTTGCTCAAGCGCCCAGCCGAGGTCCTGAAGATGCTTTTTCAGATGAGCGACGGGCTGCAAAGCCTGCTGGATGGCTTTGAGCGTTTCGGGACTGAAATTGACGGTCTGGACATCTTTAAGTGCGCTTTGAAACTCATTCACCTCGGTGACGCTCGGATAGCTCTGCCGTAGTCGCTCAGCGAACCGGTTGGTTTCGGCAATCGTTGCGAGCGTTCGGCTTGTCTCGCTTCTTTCGCGCTGTGATCGCAAAACGCCTTCGATCGCCGGTACGGTCTTTCGAGGCACAAGCTTCAGCTCGAGGTCGAGCGCGCGCGCTATTTCGACAAGGCTGGAAATCTGTAGGTCTACATTGCCGCCTTCGATTTTGGAAATATGGCTTTGAGGCAAGCCTACCCGCTCACCCAGCTCTTTCTGGGTAAAGCCCTTTGCTATCCGAGCCGCTTTGATGCTTGCGGCGATGTCTTCGATTGCCGTGCTCATAAATATGTTTCTGCATATGCTCATCGACCATTATATATCTTAGCATATACGACAATCCGTGAGAATAGCAAGAAAAATATGCAAGGACATATATCCCTGACTCCTCATATGTCATTGCATATCATGATTGGAGATTGGCGAACAGAAAACCCCAGCAGTCGTCACTTTGCAGAACCTCTTCCGGCTTTTTACCGGTCAGTCGATGACAGAGCTTTCGCCCAGAGGCCTGCCGATCAGTCAGGAGCGCCAACGGCGGCAATGCGCCCCAAGTCCGGACATCCAGCATCGCTGATACGCTTTCCAAAAGCTGACGCTTGTTCCCGGCAATTTTCCGAGAAATCAAATTGCCGGGTGTGCACGGCTCGCCGCTGCTCGTACAATTCCCATTCTATCGTAGTCAGCCACGGAGCCGTTGTAGGATATCTGGCCATGACACGGCATTTAGATTTGGGGTTTAAAATAAATGGCTGCGCCGCCGCACATAGATTGGATAAAGGACACGGGTGAACGTCGCCAGACGGCTTGCGGGCAAGAAATCCAAATTTGGGAACTGGATCCCGTTGACGACCAGGCCATTCTCTCGGCCTGGGCGGCACATTTCCGACATCATTACTGCGCAGACGCTGATCTTCCCGCACTCGTCAACGGCACCGGCAAGAGCAAGGCCGAGTTTCTGAATACGATATTGTTTCCCGATGCGAAGGTGGCACCCGGCCCGAGCCTTCGGTCAGGTGACTTTGGCGAGATACTGGTCGCCGACTTTATCGAGTTCATATTGGGATATTGGTGTCCTCGGGAGCTTCGGTATCAGGATCGCTGGAATCGACAGGATTCCACCAAGGGCTGCGACATTGTCGGCTTCAAGTTTGTGAATAATAAAGGCGAAAGCGCGAACGACGAGCTGTATATCTTCGAATCAAAGTCCGGTCTGTCCGCGACCAAAAGCAATCGGCTTCAAGATGCGGTCACGGACTCGATGAAGGACCACCTTCGCGAAGCGATGACGCTGAATGCGATGAAGCAGCGCCTGCTGGTCCGCGGGGAAGCCGCGCAGGTCGAGGCCGTCCAGCGATTCCAGAACGAAACTGAGCGGCCATTCCGTCGCATCAACGGGGCGGCTGCAGTGTTGGACATTGATGTCTTCGCGACAACGAAGCTGGAAGAGACTGACGCGACCGGGCACAAGAACGTCGCAAACCTGCGGCTGCTTGTCATCAAGGGACCCTCCCTGATGCAACTTGTCCAAGCTCTTTATGAAAAGGCGGCTAATGAAGCCTAAAGCAACGGCAACTCGGGTGCTTTCCACAACGCGGGCGCGGGCGAAAATGCACGAGTTCCGCGTCGCCCCGGCGGATTTCATTGAGCTATATCGGGATCCATCGACGCTATTCGATCTGGCGGTGGGTATTCTTGGTGACGTGGCCGCCGTCACCGCGAATCAGTTTCGCGAAGCCGACGGCCTGGAAGGGTTCAATCCGGATGTCGAGCCGGTGAGCTGGGATGGCGAAGAGCTTTCCGTATCGGAAGGTCTTCGCTTCGCCTCAACGTTCTTCGACGCCTACCTGAATGCCAAGCTCGACGAGACAATTTCAGTCGAGTTCTCGCTGCTATGCGCAAGCGCTTATTATCTCAACGACAGCGTCGGAAATGCTACTGTCATCATCAAAAAGATGGAGCCGCCGCCCCTAGACTTTGCCGCCGGACTGGCTCGACTGGTTTATCAGATTTTGCTCAACGACTTCTCGCCAATCGACGCGGGTTCCGATCGGGTGAATGCTGTCCTTGCTGGCATGAACGGTTTCATGACTTTCGCATCTGGCGTACCCGAGGTTTCCGCCGCTTGCGACGCTCTCCGGGGAGTCGCCTATCAGAACGGCTCGCCGCGCGAGCTGCTCTACGCAGATCTGACAGCCGCTATCTGTGCAACCAAACTCCGAAACTCATCGCGGACGATCCTGCCTGAAGCGTCGGGCCTTGATGCTGCGGCGTGGCAACCTGCGCTTGAAAAATCTCATTTCCCGATTGAACTGTGGCCTGCCCAACAACGCATTGCCACCGCAGGCCTGCTGCAAGGCCGCTCCGCCGTCATACAAATGCCGACAAGCGCGGGTAAAACCCGAGCAACAGAATTGATAATCCGCTCGGCCTTTTTATCGCAGCGGGCTTCGCTGGCCGTGATCGTCGCCCCCTATCGCTCGCTCTGTCATGACATCAGGGGCGATCTTGTGACGGCATTTGCTGGAGAACCCATTCGTCTGGATGAGGCCTCGGACTCTTTTCAGTTCGATATCCAGTTAGAGCAAATTCTTGCGGTGAACACAGTGCTGATCGTGACGCCAGAGAAGCTGCTTTACATGCTGCGCCGCGCCCCGGAGCTGGTCGATCGCATCGGCCTTGTCATCTACGACGAGGGCCATCAGTTTGATGGTCTCACGCGGGGACCGACGTATGAACTTCTCCTCACGTCTCTGAAATTGACCCTGCCGGAAGCGACCCAAGTCATTCTGATTTCCGCGGTGATCGGGAACGCCAACGCCGTCGCAGATTGGTTGGTTGGCGATCCGGAGGCCGTTATTGACGGCGCGGGGCTGCTCCCTACGTCGAAAAGCATAGCTTTTGCGAGCTGGCAGGATGCGAGAGGACGACTTGAATATGTGAGCCCGACTGATCCCGAAGAAAGCGAATTTTGGGTTCCTCGCATCATCGACGACTTCCCCCTGAATCTTCGCGGGAAAGAGACAAAGGTCCGACGATTTCCTGAAAAATCAAAGGGCGGCGAAGTTGGTTTGTTTCTCGGGCTCTACGTCGTGGGCAACGGGAGCGTCGCGGTCTTCTGCGGCAAGAAAGATAGCGTGACGACCGTCTGTCGGCGGGCCGTCGACATCTTTGATCGTGGCGCAAATTTGCCGAAGCCCGTCGATGTGTCGGATGCGGCGGAGGTCGAAAAACTCAGAAGTCTAACCGAAGCACATCTAGGACCCGATGCGGTGGCGACTAACGCGGCGCGCCTCGGGATATTCGCCCATCACGCGGACACGCCCCAAGGCCTCAGGCTGTCAATCGAGTATGCTATGAAGGTGGGATTGGCCAAATTTGTGGTCTGCACCTCCACGCTAGCGCAGGGCGTCAATTTCCCTCTGAAGTATCTGATTATCACGTCTACGCGCCAAAGTGCGGAGAGCATTATGGTACGCGACTTCCAAAACCTAATGGGTCGGGCAGGCCGCGCCGGCATGCACACCGAGGGAAGTGTGATCTTTGCAACTCCTTCGATATTTGATCAGCGCAACGACTATAGAAACCGGTGGCGTTGGAATGAGGCGAAGGAACTACTAGACGCCTCGAAGTCAGAGCCGACGAAAAGCAGCATCCTCAGCCTGTTCGACGATTACGTGCAGCGGCAGAGTGACGCGCCGCCAGTAGTCCAACCGATTCAGCCTCAATGGCTAGACCTAGCTTTCGCGGATCAGGCGCGGATTGAGGCGGTGGTGCAGGAAGCGCTCAACATACAGCCGAACATCAGCACAGCAGAGTTTCGAAAATTTATCGAACGTCGGGCACGGGCTATCCAAGCCATCGCGGCATTTCTAGTCGCGAATATGACCTTTCTAGAAGAGGAAGGTCAGGAGCGTGTTTCCAACCTCGCCTCGCACACGCTGGCCTATCATCTGGCACCCGAGGAGATGCGCCCTGCTGTCGTCGATGTTTTCCAGATGATTGCTGCCGCCATCGCTGCGAACACCGACGGCGACCAGCGGGCCGTGATCCGGAAGTCACCGCTGCCGCCAGCGATCATTGCCGAGCTACAGGCATGGCTTGTCGAGAATGCAGCGGCGCTCCGGGATGCGATCGAGGTAGACCAGTTACTGCAAGTGGCGGGCGAGAAGATCATCTCTTGGAACTCCGCCCCTTCCATACGATCGTTGTCCGACGATGGTTTTTTGCCCGAGGCATTGGCGGACTGGGTCGCAGGCCGCCCCTTCTACCATATCCATGCGAAGATGGCGGCGCTGGGCATCCGGGTCAGCGGCAATCATGCAACCGTCGAGAGCGCTGTCGCTCTCTGCGAAGGGGCCTTTTCCTATGACTTGGCGATGATTACCGCCTCCCTCGCCGACCTCGCCGAGCCGATGGACGAAACCCTCTTTAAGGGCTTCTCCACGCTCCAGAAGCAAATCAAATACGGGCACAGCGATCCAGCCGCAATCGCCTTCATGGAGTCGGGTTTTGCTGACCGTGTAGTGGCAAACTTCCTGTCGTTTTTGTGGAACAATGTGCGTGACCGAGACGGAGTGCGCACGGCCTGCCGGCATGAGGGAATGCTTCCGGCACTGGCGGCCTATCCGTCTTATTTCTCATCAGTTGCAACCGAGATCGCTGCCTAGAGTTTACGGCCTGCCGTCCCTTAGAGCTGCATCACGAACGCGCCAGACCGTATGCGCCAAGACGTCTTCAGGCTTGGTCGAGATTGGTTAGGCAGACGGATGACAGGTTCACATGGCCGAGGCGCCGTTGTCGAATAAGTCCGCATCAAGCCTAGACCTGGCCGTTGCTCGATTGACCCGCAACAATGTCCGGTCTTGCGGTCTGCCGATCCGATAGCAATCAGTCGGCTACCGGCCCAAGTCCTTCCGCTACAAGGCTCGGCCGAACCAGATAACCCGGCCCACCACGTGAACCTCCGACCGATCCATGTCGTGCCAGGTCGGGTAAGCAGGATTATCGCTGGCAATGGTAATCTGGCGGCCACCCGGCTTGATGGCGATCCGCTTCACGACGAGGGTATCATCAGAGCGAAGAACGTAGATCCCGTCGCGCAACCGCGATCCGTGATCTGAAGCATCAACCAGAACCTCGTCACCATCGCTTAGGGTAGGCTCCATAGAGTCACCCTTGACCCCAACGATCGACAGGCTCGCGCTCTTGGCCGACGTCAGGTGCCGCAGCCACCGCTCGTCGAACCCGAACCGGGTGTGTGCGGTCTCACTGGCAGCTACCGCGCCGAATCCCGCAGATGCTTCGACATCGAGAACCGGTATCTCGACCATGCCATCATTGACCGCGTTGGCGGGACCGCCGAGCACTTGCTCATCGACGCCGAAGAAGCAGGCGAGTGTCTTTCGGTCTTCGTCATCGAGCTTTCGCGGTGAACCGCGCTTGATGAATTGCTGCACATAAGCAGGGTTGCGACCGAGCAGCCGCGATATCGAGGCGTAGCCATATCCGCCCTTGAGGATCAGCCGGTCGAGCTCTTCTCTGACATGTTCCATCTATCTTTCCTTCGAATCTCAATCGTAGGAATTTTCCTAGACTCGCGGATACGATCCTAGTAGGAACAGAACAAGAACACAAGGGATTTGCGAGTCGGAGCGAAAAGGGCATGACCTTGCTTGAACGGATCGAAAAGCATCTGAAAGATTATCATATTTCCGCGACCCGTTTTGGCAGACGCGCGGTCGGCGATCCGCGATTCGTGCTCGACTTGCGAATGGGCCGCCGGCCGCGCCGGAGAACAATCGAACGGCTAGAGGCCTATCTCGCGTCTGCTGAAGGCTCGGAAGGCAGAGATGCAATCAAGATTAAGAAGTGCGCTCGCCAAGCTGCTCGAGGCGACGCGCAACTTCCTCCCAAAGTTTTACCCCTTCCGGCTCGTTCGCAAGGGCCAGCTGCTCGATCTTCGCAACGATGAAATCACGGGCTTCATCGCCGTGATGCTTCTCGACCCAGAGTGCCATTCCCCACAATTCCTGGTCGCGATTGAGTGTCAAAACAGCGACCAGATAGCTACCGCGATACCGAAGGCGATCGGAATGCCGAGAAGCCAGGCCTCAAGCTTCAGTTTCCACTCGTTCTTGCCGCTCGCCAGCGGTTCGTCTCTATCCGGCCAAACACGCATCAGCACCATGGCTCCCGGCGCCCGGTCCAGGTCCGGGCAAGACCTTCGGCAACCAGTTGATCGCCCAGAGAGCGTCCGTCACGCATCAGCACACGCAGCTTGCGGCCATACTGGTCTTCGTCACGATAGCCGACCGGTACTGCGGAGAATTCGCCTTGGTTGAGCAGGACAACCAGCCGGTCGCGTGCGTTGATACCGAGGTCGTATTCGTAGTCGCATCTGGGTTGCGAGATTTCGGGCGTGTCGATGTCTGCCACGCGGATCTTCACGCCTTCGAGCCAGATCGTATCGCCATCGACCACACAGGTCTTCCTAATCATCCCGCAGACCCCAAAGGTATGTGTCGTTCGCGCCTCGGCGCTAGCGGAACCGAAGGGCCAATTGATCCCGATCACGCCCCCGAGAACCCCAGCGAACAATCCGCCCAAAATGAGGAGCAAGAGTTTGCGCCGCTTGTCCCGCTTCTGCCGGACCAGTTCGTCGCGGAAGTCGAAGACGTTTGGTTCTGATGGTTCGTTCGTGCTCATGATCCGCTCTTCACTATCGCGTGTTCTTTCACTTTCCGTGAACATCGCCAAGCCTTGCGAACTCGCTTTCCCGATAGTTTTGAGCTACTTTCGTGCAAACATCAGCCGGAAGAGTGGAGAAGAGGGGGGCTCCTATTCTCGCGAAGGAGAAAAAGCGATGAGCGGACCTCGAAACACGCCACCCAAGGACAACAAGGACTGGGAAGGCTTTCGCGAAATTGATCGCGCGATCGCCGAGAACCGCGTCACATCCTATACCTGGAAAAAGACCTGGGCTGACCCGTGGGGGCGGCTGAAGCTGATTTTGATCTTTGCGGGGCTCTTCGCATTTGTTGCCTTTGTAATAGTTTACGACCTCGTCCTCTAAGGCTCGCTACCACTCCTTCACGTCGTCGGCTGCCTCCGCAGACGCGCCCTTAGCATCGCGCGTCTTTCGGTCGAGATAGCCTTTGACGCTTCCCACCCGTCGCTCACCCTGTTGCTGCACCCGTTCGACATCGCGCGCTATGTCGTCACGTTCACTCGAAGGTTCTGCGAGCGAACCGGGCACTCCGCCAATACTGACCGACCCGCGAACGCCGCTTGCGCTACTCACCGAGGGGCGCACGACAGGCGCGCTATCAGGCAGCACGAGTTCGCTAGCGATGTCCTCATTGAGCTGATCGGCGTAGCTCTCGACGAACCGCGTCTGGAGCTGCTGGCCGCGCGCGCTCATCTGGAAATCGATATCGTCGAAGCGGACCTGGCCGTAGTAATCGCGGTTGGCATCGATCTCCGCCATGCCCCATTCGCGATAGGTCTGGCTGAGGTTGAGCGTGCCAGCGGCATTGGCGCTTTCGTACCAGCTTGCCTGGTTTTCGAGACGGCTGGCGATCTCTTCGGCGCGGCGTGCTTCGCGCGCATAGCTCTGCGCTTCGGTGATCGAGGTTGTGATGCCGGCCGAACTGCTTGACACCAGTGCCTCGGAACTCGAACTCGTCTCGCGCAGGAAACCTTCGCGCGTGTTCGACCAGCTACGGCTGTCCGAGATCTGGCGCAGAGCGCCCATGATCCGTGACCGGTCCTCGGATGCGATTCCGATATCGCTGTCGGTCCAGCTCTGGTTGCGACCGCCCTTAACGCCAAGACTTGCCGATCCTGCGCCTCTTTCTCCCTTGAGACCAAGAGCTCCATCTCCATTCAAGAACCACGACACTGTGATGTCATCAGCCGCGCGGCGCGAAAGCCCGAATTGCTGCTGCAGCGTCTTCGAGGCATTGTCGACTTCGCTGAATGCGCTGCCGATGCTGTCGCTGTTGGAAGTGCCGCTGACACTCTCGTTCGAGCGCGAACGCGTGTAGGCATCGCGCAATTCGCTGAAGCGGGTGACCGCCGAACTGGTCGATTGCTGCGCGAGGTTGGAGAAGGTCTCACTCTGGCTGCGGCTTTCGCTCGCCATGGTCGACAGCCTGCTCGAGAAATCCTGCCCAAGCGTTGGCGTGAACGGATAACTCGACGTCGGCACAGTCGCGAATTCTGCCTGCGGAAAGCCGGTTGTCTGCGTGCCACTCTCGCCAAATCCTCTCGTCTGCGCTGCGCCATAGGCGATGTTTGGCGCGAGGCTGCCCTGCGCGAATTGGCGCGAAAACACGCTCGAATTTTCGAGATTGGTGTTGCCGAGCGAGACATTGCCCGTGCTGGCCTCACGCGCCGCTTCCTCGGCGGCGTTCTGGCTCGGATTAAGATAGCTTGTGGCCTGGCCCGAGATCGCCATCGCGCCGCGAGCGACGCCGCCTGCAAGAAACGGGATTGAGGCGACAAGATAGCCGGCAAGAACGCCGATATCGTTGTTTACGTCGGTCATGCCCGAGAAGGTCGCGAGCGTAAGCCCGCTCGCGCCGCCCGCTGCCGCAACATCGCCAGCACCTTTCAGCATCAGGATCATGTGGAGGATGACGAAGAGCGGTCCCCAAGCCGCAAGGTAGAAGAACCCCGTGGCATAGCCGCGCAGCGCGATCGGGCCGGTCCTTGGCATGAGGAACAGCGGAAAAAGCACCGGGAAGAGCGCGTAGAAGACGACCGTCAGCACAACATTGAGGATCGGCACCCATTTCATCGCATTGTGCGCGATCGAGGAATAGGTTCGCTCGGTCTGGATATCGGCGCGGGTCTGCGCGAAAACATCGACGCTCGATGCGCCGCTTGCCCCGGCAAAGCCGTGCATTGCCTGGTTCATCGCGTTGATGGTCAGCACCTGGCGGAAAATGCTGCTCGCATCCTTCGAGATGCCGGTGAGATACTGGTAGGCCACCGGTAGATCGGCGATGAGCTTGGCCCTGGCGAGCGCTTCGGTCTGCTTGGGATAGAGCTGGCGTCCGGCAACGAGCGTCATTGCCTCGATCATGCCCGCCCACTGGTTCGAGAGCGCGGTGTAGGCCTCGCGGCAGGTGACGATCGATGCAGTGACACTGTTATCGGCCTGGCGGGTCAGGAACTTCTGTGCACGGGCCGCGCTGCCGGGTGCAATGGTCGCCCAGATATCGTTGCTCTCCGATAGTTCCTTCATCGAGTAGCGACCGAGCAGCAGGTCGTAGAATACGCATTGACGCACATGCTCGTCGAAATTGGCAGCGAATTCGGGATCGGCAATGCGCAGGGATCGCGTCGCCTCGAGCAGCCGCGCGCCGTAGATCATGCCGTTCTTTGAGTAGTTAAGATCGTCGGGAAGCCCGAATACCGTCTCGGCTGAGCGCGTCAAATAGTCGCCCGCCTGGCTGGTGAAGCTTGCCATCAGGGCAAGTCCGAGCGGGACGTTCGCAGCCGTGGCCGGAGCGAGGCTCGGATTGACCCGGTCGGTGACTTGCACATCCATCCGCGGCACCATCAAGCACATGTAGATGAGCGTCGCGCCGAGGAACCAATTTAGCCAGGCGCGCCAGTTCTGGTTAAACGCAACGACGATGACCGCAAGCGCGAACCCCATCACCAGCGCGACCTGAATCAGGCTCTTGTAACCGCCTGCGCCAGTCCATGCGGCGACGGCGTTGAGGACATTGACGATGTACTCGCCGCCGCCGGTGGTGAAGATCTCGACCATGGCGCTCGCCTCAGGGGACGATCGAGCGCGACTGGAGCCCGCGCGACCAGTCGAGCGCGGCGGACATCGAGGGCGACATCGAGGCGGCAAGCGCGTTCTCGATCATCGCGGTCTTCTCGATGATCTGCATGATCGCCGAGACCTTGGCCTGTCCCGTCGCCTGACGCAGGACGAGGCCAGAACGTACCTCGGCAATCTGGCCGCGCCAGATCGCAAGCTTGGCTTCGTCGGCGGCGATGAAGCTCGCCATCGAGCGCCCGGCTTCCGACACGATGCGGTCGAGAATTGCATAGAGGAGGTCGATGCTGGCGATCTCGGCGAGGGTGTCGCGGTCGTCGGTCGGCATGCCGCGGCCATAGGCGGCCTGCACCGTGAGAATCTTGTACAAAGGGACCGAGGCGACCTGCAGCAGTTCCTTCTCGGCATTGCCGATCGCGGTGTCGGTGCGGATTGCATCGACCATGTTGCCGATGAGGAGCGCGACGCGCGGGCGGATCGCCTTGGCGTTCGAGAGGCTCATTTGCTCAAAGGTCGGATTGAGGCAGAGATCGGTCTCGTCGCAGCGGAACACGCGCACGGTCTGGCCCTGCGTCCCGTCGAGCAGCGCGCTCACCAGCGTCGAGGACGCATCGCCTGCGAAAGGCACGAACTTGCCTCCCTCATCGTCCTTGGGCGGCGCGTAGATCACCGTGCCGATGAGCGTCATGGCGTATTCGGCAAGCTCGCGGTCAAAGGTACCACCCGGATTGAAGAAGGCGCTCTTTTTGAGGACGTGCCAAGTGTAGTTGCGCGCTACGCCCGGATTGACGTCGGCATAATCGGTACCAGCGCCCTCGTTGGTCGAGGCGCGTTGGCCGCGCGTGCCGCAGCCATGCTTCGCCGCAGCATAGTCGGTGAAGATGCCTTCGGAATTGCCGATCGCTTCGCAGATTGCCTTGTCGGCGAGATCGCCCTTGGGCCAGAGGCCGCCGACCAGCCCCTGCGCCATTTCGCAGGAGTTGATCGAGAGATTGTTCATGAGCTGCGCCTTTTGACTGAACTCCTGCATGATCTTGTTGCACTCGGGGCAGACGGTATCGATCGCGAGGCTGAAGGCGAAGCCGACCGCGTTGTTGGCGACCGCCTTCATCAGCGCGACCATCTCGCTGGCGTTGATGAAGGAAAAGGACCCGGCGAAGATGTCGATCCCGCCGCAGCCAGCGCGGGCGCGGGGCAGCTGTAGGTTGGTGATGTTGGTGGTCTTCTGCGGGAAGCGTGTCCAGACATTGCCGAGGCTGTAATAGCCTGCCGACTGGCCTTCGAAGGCGGTCGGGCCGGTGACGTTCGCTGCCGCGCCCATGTCGTCCATGAAGCGGTCCATGCTGTCGCCGACATTTGCTGCGACAGGTGAAGCAACCATGCTGGCGGCGGCGAGGGTCAGCGCTGCATTGCGAATGCTAGTAATCATGTCCGGCTTCCTTCGAGGTGAGGAGGTAGATGCGGTCCTGGAGCTCGTCGGCCGAGAGCACGCCGTAACCGATCGGGATCGGTCGCTTGGTCACGCTGTCCCACAGCACGAGCGCCGGGGTCGCCTTGCCTTCAAGCCCAAGTCTGGCGCGCTGGTTGGTCTCGACCTTGTAGTCCGGGAATTGGCGCGACGGTCCGCCATCGGTCGAGATAGCGCGCACGGTGATGCGCCAGCGATCGGCGACGCCTTTGACGATCGGGCCCATCACTTCGCACGGGCCGCAGGTCGAACTGAAGAAATAGAACAGGCCGTAGCGCTGCGAGAGCGTTGCCATGACGTGATCGCGCTCCGCGCTGCGGGCATCCTGCCACTGCTTCTTGGCGACCGCTCCGACGGGGCGTTCAAGCGTGTAGTCGAGGTCCGGATCCTGCCAGATGGCCCGCTGCCAGACATCGGAAAACAGCGAGGCGCGGTCGAGCTGCGCCCGCTGGAAACGGATATAGGCCGCGACATTGGCTTCGGTCGGATAGAGGATCGCGCGCGCCTTCAACTCGCGCAGCTCGGATGTGATCGCATCGAGTTCCTGCGTCGCCGCGACGGGCTCGGCTTCAGGCTGTTGTGGCTCTTCAATGGGAGCAGGCTTCACGCAGTAGAACCAGTAGCCGAGCCTGCGCTTTTCGCAGTAGAGCGCATCGGCCGAGTTGGTCGATGTGGAAGCCTGCTTCTCCGGGGCATGGGCCGAGTTGGCGGGAAGGGCAGTCAGGCTTAGGGCGAGTGCTGCCAATCGATTGAAATGGGTCATTGGCCACCCCTTGCGTAATAGTCGTCGATCTTCTGCTGGATGAGGATGCTCGTTTCGAGTTCGTCGGGCAGCCGTGCGGCATCTGTGAACTCGGCATAGACCTCGCTGAAATCCATCCGGCTCAAATCAAGCCGGGCGAACTCGGCGAGGGTGAACCCCTCGCATTGTTCTTCTTTGGGCTTGTCCCACGGCTTGGGGAGCTGTCGGCGGCCCTGTTCCTGCAGGATCCGCGACAGCTTGCTCTCGAAGCAGCAATAGACCTTCTTCTTGGTAAGGCAGACGCCGAGGAACTTGTCCGAACAATAGGTACCCACATAAGCGCACAGCCCCTGCGCATCGCGCTGGTGGAGCAGCACTTCCTCGCGATTGCAGCCGAGCGCGACCAGCAGGCTGATTCCGGGGATGAGCGGGAAGCCCTTGCCCTTGCAGCAGTTGAGGACGCCGAAGACCTTGGACGAGCAGGTGTTGCGCGTGCCGCGGAACAGTGTCAGCGTGTTCGGATCGAACTGGCCGCGCGCCTCGTCCATGGCGTGCAATGCGACCGCCGCATCCTTGAACTCGTCATTGGCGGTGCGCTCGATCGTCTCGCAGCTGCCATCAATGCAATAGACATCGCCGTCGCAGACATATTGGGTGGAACTGTCAGTTCCGGGGAGGAAGCATTCGTAGATGCGCTCCCAGGTCTCGCAGGGCGTCTCGTCGGTGAGGCATTCCTCGCCGATGAACCGGCAGGTGCCCTGGCTTTCGATGTCCGAACAGTCGGTCGCCGCCTCGCGCGATGTGCAGGTGTAGCTGCGCTGCCATTCCCAGCACGGCCGCGTAACCGAGACACCGTCGATCACCCGTGTCTGCGGATCGGCATCGGTGCAGATCTCGGCATCGAGCGTACAATCACCATTGTCGGCAAAGCCCGTGCACTGGCTCTCGTTGGGGACGGTATCAACCGTGCTGTCGGTGGTCACCGCATAGTGCGTGTAGCGCGTATCGGGCGCATCGCAGGAAATCTCTGCAATCGGATCGCCCGGCTCGGAGCAAAACCGGTTGAACCCGTTGTCCCACCACTGGAGACACGGGCCGGGGCGATAGCCGGATATGCGGCACGAGCCGCCATCGAATGCCGCGCACCATGGTAGGCCTTGGTAGATGCCGGTGTCGTTGCAGAGGTAGTGCCATTGCTGGCGCTGGGTCACATTGGCGACAAGCGGCACCGCGCATTGGCCCGCCGACTGATCGATCCGCGTGCCGGTGTTGCAGGTGGCGGTGTAGGTTCCCGCCGAGCCCGAGCCGGGCGGCAACGGAACGCAATTGCCCTGGCCGCCAGAGATGTCCATGCCGCTGGTGTAGTCGAGCGGCGTCTCGTTGATCGCGAGGCTTCGCGCGATCACGTCTTCAATGTCTTGGCTGTCGAAACGCGCACGGTTGGCGATGCTGTCGCGCATGGCGCGATAGCCTTGGTGTCCGGTGGCTGCCGCTGCCGCATTGCTCTCGATCCGGTCGGGATCATCGGCGAGCGTTTCGAGGTCGCGGACGGCATTGCGATCATAATTGGGGAGGGTGGTTGCGTCGGGCTGCGATCTGGCAGCGTCTTGTGCTTCGCCGCGCAGGCTTTCGCCAAAGGCCTTGCCGTCGGCCCGCGCGTCCTGTTGCTGCGCGGAGAGCGGCGCAGCGACGGCGAGAATGGCGAGCAATCCCAGGCGAAGCGATTGTGTGAGCCTCATCGCCGCTCTCCTTCGAGGCGACGGAGATGCATGCGTGCGAGCTGCGCGCCCGGGCCGCCTCCTGAAGCGAAGGTGCCGAGCACTTCGGCAACGCTGATATTGCCTGCAATGCGGTCGTGCGGCGGAAGGATGTCGTTGCAGTTGAACCCGTCGCAGGGGGCAAAGTCGCTCGCGATCATCACGAAGCTCGGAGCGACCTCGATATCGAAGGCGCGGAACAGGCGCGGGTCGATCCCGAGCGCGCCTGTTTCGTTGTCATCGCGCCAGATCGCGGCAATGCGTTTCTTGAAGCGGGCGCTGTCGCCTTGCGGAAATCCGCGCAGGACGGTGACGCCGCCGGCTCTCGAGACATCGCGAACCAGCGCCTTCAATGAGGGCTCGGGCATTCCCAGCGAGGCAAAAGCAATGAACCGGGGCGTCTCGCCCATCGCCGCCACTTCGGCGTCGGCCTGGGCGCGGATCATGCCATCCAGATCGAGCGGACCAGTATCGGCTGTCGCTTCTGCGGACGCAGCATAGGCTGCGCGATTTTCGTGAGCCGTATGTTGAGCTGTGCGCGCGTCTTCTGCCAGCGCATCGGCCTTGGTCCTCACCGACGTGGCGAGCGCTTCGGCATCGGCACTATGCTCACTGGCGCGTGCACGAATCTCGGCAAGATCGAGCTCGGGCGAACTCTCCTGCGCAGAGGCGGCAGCAATGGCGGCGGCAGTCGCAAGGCTGATAACGACGAACAGGGGGAAGGCGTTTCTCATAATGCGCAGCAATTCCTCTTGCGCCAGACGAGGTATCCCATGTCTTCGCCGATGGCGGGGATAACCTGTCCGGGGGACTGGAAGGTGGTGGAGGCACCGATGGGCGGGCAGGCGAAGCGGCCCTTGGTTGCCGGATTGGGGTTGGTGGCCTGGAAGCGGTATTGCTGCTTGCGCATCACCGGCATCAGGTATTTGCCGCACAGGCCCTTCGATCCCATCGTGCCCCACGAGACAAGTTCGCGGTGCAGCTTGTAGGCGAAGCGTGAAAGCACGAGCCGTGAGGCCTGGACGTGCCCGATCGAGGCCGAGACGTTGCCGTTCATCGGGTACATCGATCCCTGGCAGCCTGCGCACCAGAACATCTCGTCGAGCGGCAGGTTCGCGGTCGCTGCAGCACAATCCGCCGCGCAGGCGGCAAGCGCCAGCGGGTTGGCAAACAGCACGGCCTCGGGATTGATGATCGCGGTGAGCTCGCTGTCCTGCCACAGCGGATCGATCTCGGATATGTAGAGGATGTCGATTGATCCCGGCTCGAGGCACAGGAAATCGGCAACGATCTCCATCCAGTAGATCAGCGGATAGGCATACCAGTGGACGTGCCAGCTCGAATAATACTGGCTCGCGCCGCCCACCGCCGAGGGCCCCGAGATGGAGCGGAAGCCGATATCGAAGCCGGGATCGAGCTTCATCCCGCCGAGGTTCACGAAGCACCACGGCTTCATGCTGACATCGGCGAGCCGCACCGGCTCCCAGAACCCCATGGCAATGCCGGGGCGAAGACCGCACAGGCAGACCGGCAAGTCAGGATTGTCGGGATCAGGACGATTGCTCGGCCAGATTTCGAGCCCGCCAACCGATATCGGGAACAGGCACGACCAGCAGATGTCGGTGATCGGGTTGACGAACTGCCCGGTGCATTTGCCCGGCCCGGCATCGGCCGAGGCGGGCGAGGCAAGAGCGAGCGACAACGTCGCTGTGACAAGGATCAAGAAGGCGCGGATGCTGCTCATGGCTGGGCCTTTCGGGGCGGCAACGCGATCTCGCTCACTTCGAGGACGCGCCCCTTATGGCGCACCCGCGCGGGGACGGCCTTGATGCCGAATTTCTCCGTGAGCTTGCCGCCCTGGTCGAAATAGAAGCGGCGCTGGCGGGCTTTCATCAGCTCGAGCGGTGCGCCTTTCACGAGGATCAGCTTGGCATTGGCATCTTGCTTGAGCGCCCAGGCGATTTGCGCGGGATCGTCGCCGTCGAGAAAAAGAAGGTCGCTGCGCAGCTTGACGCTGTCGAGCGGGTTGACCCGCGTTCCGGCAGCATGGATGATCTCGCCTTTGGCCCCGCGGATATCGGCGGCGAGCGTGATCGTCGGGTCGAACGCCCAGCTGCGGCTTGCGCTTGCGCGGATCAGGCCGGCGACTGGGTCAGGCCGATTGACCCGCGCGATCGTGCGTCGCTTCAATTCCTGATTGAGCCGCGCGGTCTCGCCCGACCTTTCCATGGCCGTAAGGCGCGAATGGATCTGTTCCAGAAGATCGCGCTCGATGACCGGGAAGACCGCACCACGCTGGCCGTAGTCGCGTGCCTGCAGGCTGGCCGGAAGTGCAGCGAGGAGAAGTGCGCCGAACGGGAGGAGGGAGCGCATCACAGGATTGCCCTCCCGCTGCCGAGGATCTGCTCGCGGCAAATGAAACCGATGGCGCCGTAGCGGCTGTCGAGCCCGCGGGGATGGTCGGTTCCGGCGTAGTAGCAACCTTCCGGTATTGCGCCTTCGGGACCGCGCGTGAGCGGCACGCCAAGGCGGGTGACCTCGAGCAGGCTCGCGACCTGCTTCCCGTTGATGAAGACCGCATCGCCCTCGTGGCGCACGACATCACCCGGCATGCCAAGCACGCGCTTGCCGAACATCTGCGGTCCTTTTCCGAAATGCCTTTCGACCAGCTCGCTTTGCGGCGGCTCGAAGAAGATCAGGCTGCCGCGTTCGATCGGCGCGTGCTTGTCGAGCCAGAACGCCCAGTTGGGCAGGCTCGGGCTCGCATTGATGAGGAACGCGTGGTCCTTGCTGAAGGCATCGAGGGGCGCCCAGGCAAGCGGTAGCAGGACCAGCCCCGAGAGCAGCAGCGGACGGCGGATCGAGCGGGTCAGGCTCATGGCTGCTTCTCCCCGGCGAGCTTGTCCGCAATGCGCTGCTCGAGTTCGGAGGTTGCGTCTTCGGCAGCGCCCGCGAGCACGGCCTCGGCAACCAGCACCACGCGGCCGTCATGGCCCATATCGGCGACGGCGCTTTCGGCGGCTTTGAGGTATGCAAGGCTCGCCGCCTGGACGACCGCCGGATCGGCATCGGCGCGCGCGGCTTCCTCGACGAATGTCCCGATGGTCTCGGCGAGCCGGACCGTGACGATCCGCTGCTCCGGGGAGCTGGTGACCTGCTGCGTGATCCACGCACCCCACAGGAGCGCGGCAACGAGCAAGGCTACGGCGAGGAGTTTCGGGCCCAGCTGGCTAAGCGGGAGGTTCAGTCTATCCATGGCAGGGAGATCCTTCGGCGAGGCGGCGATCGAGGCGGCGCAGGAAAGCCGGCAATCGCAGCAGGGCGAGGCCGCCGGCTGCGATGAGGAATGCGATCTGGAGGTCCTGGGCAAAGAAGCGGCGCGCGACCGGTTCAGCGCTGCGGTAGTGGTCGGCAAGATTGCCGAGCTGCGCGAACAGCGCCGTGAGGTCCCAGCCTGCTACAGCCAGAAACACGAACAGCGGCAGGCCGAGGACCAGCAGCAGCGTGCTCGCCGCGAAGCTTGCCGTTTCGATCAGCACCAGGCAGGTGCCCTGGAACAGCGCCAGCCAGTCGATCACACGGTGCTTGTCGCGGGCTTGTCTGACTGACGGAAGCGGCACACGATCTACGACCGTGGTGGTCTCGAGCACCATCACATGCCTCCTTCCACACCTGCGACCAGCGCGACCGCGCGCTCCAGCGGCATGCCGTTTTCGACATGGCGGTGGATCGCGGCATAGGTGTCAGGATCGGAGGAGAAGATGGTTGCCGAGAGTGGGTCGAGCACCAGGCGTCCAACGGCTTCCGTCTCGGGACCTTTCAGGTAGATCTCGCTGTACTCGGTGCCCGAGCGCTTGAGGCTGCGGATCAGCGTCTCGGTCCGGTCGTCCATGTCGAGCCGGGCTTCCTTGCGGAAGTCGGCGATGGTCTCGGGCTTCTGCTGGAGCACCAGCATCCAGTCGCTGTTCTCAAGCGCGGCGCGTGCACCGTCGGACTTGTAGTAGTCGTTCAAGGACTGGGTCGCGGTCGCAAGCGCACCCCCGTACTTGCGCGCGGTGCGGGCGTAGGTCTCGACGAACTCGCCCATCGAACCGCCCTTGAGCATCGCCCAGGCCTCGTCGATCAGCAGCAGCTTCTTGGTCGCGCGCGACGAGCGCGTCATCGCCTGGCCGGTCATGAACATGATCGCCGAGAGGACGACGCTTCTCAGTTCCTCGCGACTTGCAAGGTCGCTCATCTCGAAGACGGTGAAATCGTCTTCGAGCGCGAAGCTCGCTTTCCCCGAGAAGAACCCGGCATAGCTGCCACCGCGGCAGAAGGGCGCGATCGCGGTGGCAAGGTCCTTGCCCGCCTCGTTCTCGCTTTGATGCAACGCATGCGCGACATCGTCGATCGCCCCGCCGCTGCCGAGCGCATTCCAGACCTGTGTTACTGCACGATCGATGAGGCCGCGTTCGGTGTCCGTGGGCGCGGCGCTTGGCCGCGCCATCTGGCCGACGATCGCCTTGATCATCGCAAAGCAGTCGAGCCTGTAATCTTCGTCTTCATGCGCGCGGGCATCGTCGACCATAGAGAACGGGTTCAATGAGAAGCCCGAGGCGAGGGTGAACTCGACGAAGCGCCCGCCCTGCAGCTTTACCGAATGCTCGAAACTGCGTCCGTCATCGATCACCACGACCTTGGCGCCCGCGCCGCGCAGCGCGGCGCACAGCTCCTGCAGCAGCACCGACTTGCCCGAGCCCGACTTCCCGCAGATCGCGATGTTGTGGTTGCCCGCCGCGTTCTCGAAGGGTGACCAGAAGAAGGGCTGGCCGCGCCGGCCGAGAAGCAGCAGGTGCGGGATAGTGCCGCCGAGATACTCGCCCTGCAGCGGGGCGATATTGGCTGCGGTGGTCGAGAGCATGGTCCGGAAGCGCTTGAGCCGTGCAAGGTCGTGGACCAGGCCATCGGCGAGGCTCAGCGGGAACGCCGCTACGAGACCCTGGAGCTGGAGAAAGCGCTCGTCGGCGAGGTCCCAGCCGGCCGCCTTGTAGATAGCCTTGACCGTGCGCTCATGCGCATCGCCTTCGCCGAGCGGCGAGATCGTGGTGAGACCGTAGAACAGCTTGACCAGCTTCTTGCCCGCCTGGAGCTCGGCCTGGACGTGTTTCCATTCTGCCGACTGCTCCGACAGTTTGGGCAGGAAGCGCGCGCTTTTGGTCTCCGACAGGCTGGTGGTGCGCATGAACTTGTAGCCTGCGCGCGCCGAGGCGGCTTCCTGGTCGGGATAATGCAGGCACAGCATGGTCGCAGCCGGACAGGGAAAGCGCAGCTTGTCGGTGAACATGTCGCCGATGAGCCGCGCGCATTCCCACGGTGCCCAGCGCTCAGGGGCAGAGCGCACGCCGTAATGGCGCACATCGAAGCGGTCGGGATAGCATTCACCTACCTGCGGCACGCCATCTCGCGAGCGCCCGGTCTCGCGGAAGCGCTCGGTGCGCAAGATCAGCCGGTCGTCCTCGACTTCGAGTTCGAGGTCGCGGCGGATCGCTTGCGCGTCGAGCGTGTCCTCGCGGTTCCAGTGGGTGAGATCGGGTTCGCGCGCGGTGGTCGGCGAGGTGAGCTCGTCGACCAGTGCGAGGAGGCCTGCGGGCTCGAGCCTGTTCGATGCAAGGCCGAGCGAGTTCAGCATCCCCGACATCCCGTCGCGGCATTCGGCGAGTTCTGCATCGGTGACGCTTCCGGGCACAGGAACGCCGAGCGAGAGCACCAGACGCACATGGCGTGCATGAAACGGCGCGTGTGCCGAGCCCGACTTCCAGACGAGATCGTAGAGCCGGTTGGTGCGGGCTTTCGCAATCGCTTCGTAGATCCCGCCCTGCTCGTAGCGCGGTGCGAACCACGGGCCGACGATGGCGCCGATGCGCGGGGACGCGAAGTTCAGCACTTGGAGGCAGGCGCCTTGCGGCAGGCTCTCGGAAAAGAACTGGCCGAGGATCTCACCTGTCCGCTCGTCGGCGCCGATGAGCGGGGTGACTTCGAGAATGAAGCCCTTCGAGTGCGCGTTGCGGTAGAGCCCCGGGCCCTCGTCATAGACTCGGTACGGAAGCCAGTCCGACAGCATGTCGAGCGCGAAACGCGGCTGCGCATGGTCGCCCCTTTTCGCATCGCCGAACAGGCCAGCGAGAAGCGCGTCGCGCGCAGAGGATAGCGAGAGGTTCACTTGGGCTCTCCTTCGGGCAGAACGGGGTGGGGCACCTGGCCGGGGGAGGGGGGACGACCAGGTGCCCCGGGGTCCGGCGCTTTGGCGCCGGGCAGCTCCGTCAGATCCTGCGAGGGGATGACCAGGACATCGGGAGGCTGCTGGGGGGACGGATTGGAAAGCTGAAAAGGAATTGCTTCTGCGGCGGCGGGCGGGGCGACTTCTGCTTCAGCCGGACGCGCCAGTGCGCGAAGCACGTCGCCGGTCGAACGCGGCGCGCGCCAGCGCTCGGCAGCGCGATCGGGCAGCACGACATGAACAACCCGGGCCTCGTGGATGCGGCCCGCCCCGTCGCGGTAGCCCGCAACAACGATCCGCAATCCGCGATCACCGGCTCTGTGCGCTCCCGCAGAGGCATGACCGGACCGTTCTGCCTGTGAAACGCGGGTCGCGGTATCGTCGATCATCGAGGTCGGCGCGCAGCTTCCCTCCGGTGCCCGGCAGGAAAAGTCGCCCTTGACGTTGCCGCCAAGCGTCGCACAGCCGGCGATCATCAACGCGAGAATTGCCGTTGCTCCGACACGGGTCGCACCGCCGCTCATTGCTTCGATCCGGTCTTGGCATTGGCAAAGGCGCGCAGTGTCTTTGCATCGCGGTAGCCGTGCAGCACCGCACCGTCGCGCGCCCGGACGATTACCGGGGTTCCGGCAAAGCCGTTGGCCTGTGCAAAGGCTTCGTTGGCATCGAGCGCAGCTGACTTTTTGCAGGTTGCGCGCGGTTCGAGGTGCTTGCCGGTGTATGCGGCATGGAGCGCCTCGACCGGGTCGGCGGCGCACAGCACCGCCTCGGACAAGCGGCGGCTCGACGCGCCGAAGATCGAGATCGGCCGTTCCTCGACAAGAACGCCTGCCTTTTCGAGTTCGCCGGTGAGCCGCTTACAGTAGCCGCACTGGAAATCCGAGAAGACAACCAGCTTCAGCCCCTTGGGATTGCCCCACAGGATCGCGCCTTCCTTGGGAAGGGCTTTGAGATCGACATGGGTCGCTGCCCGCCTGTCGCGGGTTTCGGCAACGTCATCGCGCCCTCCAGTGTCCGCGCCGGCGTGGCGGGCTGCGCCGGCGGCGAGCAGGTCGGGGTTGAGTTCGAGCAGGCGCGCGGCAGTCACGTCGCGCCGCTCCTCCATGTCGTAGAGCCGCCCGACGAAGAGGTAGCGTGCCGCTTCGTCGATGTAGAACAGCGTCTCTCCCGAGACGACCTCGCACCACGGCGCGAATGTCTTGCAATCGAGCGCGTCGATCGGCGTTCTGGGCAGACGAAGCTTGAGCGCTTCAACCACATCTCGCGTGATCGCGGCCTGCGCGGGCATGGCGGTTACGATCGCGACGCCGCTTGTAAGGAGGGCTGCTGCGCTGGCGGCGGCGAGCGATATGTGCGCGGCGCGCGCCTTGAGGCCGGGCCGCTGGTTCGAGTAGTTCATTGGGGTGTGCTCCTGACATGGACGCCGTCAAGAAAGACGATCTCGACTGCGATGCCGGTCGGCATCTCGACGACGGGTTGGTACTGTTCTGCGCGTTCGATGAGGTATTTGCTGACGGTGTCGGCGGCTTCGCCCGCGCCCTGGCCGAGGCCGCCTGCGAGGATGTCGGTCGGCGAGAGCGCGTCGCGCTTGCCGTCGCTGCCGACAGGCTGCGCAAAGATGCCGTTGGCATTGGCCGAGAAGCCGCGCCCGAAGCCGCCGACGATTCCGGCGAGCAGCGCCTGGCTGACGAGGCTGCCTTCGCGGCTGACGACATTGCCGCGCACGCCCGACTTGCCGGCGAAGGCGATGAATCCCTTCACTTCGCTCACCGCGAAGCGTCCGCCGGGCTGCGCACAGGTCATGCGCACGAGCTTGACGTAAACCTTCTCGGCCGAGAGATCGCCTCGCGCCGCGCCGTTGACGAGGCAGCCGGTGAGATCGGTGGTGAGGAGCTTCTTGCCCTGCAGCACCGAGCGCGCCGGACCGGTGATCCGCAGCACCACGGGCAGCGGATCGCTCTGGCTGGTGACCCCGGTCGAGGCGTCGACCCCGACGATTACGGTGGCAGGTGCATAGCTGTTGGGCGGCAGGTAATCGCGGCTTGCCTCGAGCAGCAGCGGCGACGGGCTTTCGGTTGCCTTGGCCTTGGCGGTGCCCGGCTTGTCGTTTGAGAAGCTCAGCAGGCTTGCCTTGGGTTCGCTCGGTGGCTCGAGCGGTCCGGGAGCGAAGCCCGGAGCCCGCGGATCGACTGCGGCCACCGGCGCAACTGGGGGATTGGTGCGCACTGTTTCGAGTTCCGAGCGCAAGGCAGCGTTCTCCGCCGAGATCGCATCGATCGCAGCTTGCCCGTCGCTCAGCATCCGCGCGTTCTCGCCCCGCAGCGTTTCGAGCTCCTGCTCGATCGAAGCCTTCGGAAGCTGGGTCTCCTGAAGGTCCTTGATCGCCTTGCCCTGCGCATCGAGGCGGTTGCCGTAAGTGGCGACGAATTCGCGCTGCGAGAGATTGCGATTGACCAGCGCGCCGGTCTCGATCGTGGTTGCGCCCACGCCGTCGGCGCTCGCTTCATCCTCGCCGCCGAAGATGAACATCGAACCGGCGATGAGCGCCACGCCGCCGATCCCGGCAAGCAGCAGCTTCTGGCGCTGCGCGACCGTGCGGTTGAGATCGCGCCGGGCTTCGCCGCGCGTCTCGTCCTTTGGCGCTGCCGCGGGCGTATCGCGTGTGTCGGGATCGGCCATTATTCGAGCCCTCCCTTGGTAAAGACAAGGAAGGCCTGAGTGCTCTCGCCAGGCTGAAGGCTGTCGCGGCCATAGGCAAAGGCCAGCGCCCCGGCCGGCGCCTCGCGCTCACCGGCAAGGTCGACGGGCGCCGAGCCAAGATTGCGTAGAGTAAAGGCTTGGCCGATCAGTTCGGCGCCTTCGTATTCCGCGACCTGCTGCACTTCGAGGCTGTCGGTGTGGCGTGGTCGCGAAAGTTCGGCACGGGCGCGGAAGCCCGGCAGGACCCCATCGCTGGCCATCGCTTCGATCAGCCGGATCGCGGCCTCGTCGCGCGTCACTGCTGCGCCTTCCCATTCACTCGCCTGGGATTTGGCGAGCGCGGGATTGGTGACGAAGAGCTGGCTCGCTTCCTCGCCTTCGACGCGGCAGGTGAACTTGTAGACATAGCCCGCGCTGCTCGTCGCGAAGAAGCTGACCCTTGCGCTCGCATATTGCAGCGGCACCGAGACATAGATGTCGCCGCGCACCGGCTCGTGGGTCACCTCGAAATCGTTGTAGGGAAAACCGCTCGCCATCTTCGAGACATTGGCGAAACCGTCCTCGATGAGGGCGATACGGGTCAGCGCGCCGCGTGCGAGCACGCAGTCGATCGCGGCGCCATCAGCGGCCTCGACGAACTGGTCGGCATGTGCCGGTGAAGCGTAGGCGGCCGTGGCGATTGCCAGCGCAACGCTGGTCAGCGCGGCGGGGAAGGGGCGGGATAGGAGTGTCATGGGTTCTCCTCCTCGTTTTCGGTTGGGAGCTGGCGGAAGCCGGTGAGGCCGAGACTGAGGCCGCGGCGGTTCCAGCTGAATTCGAAGCTGCGCTCTTGGCTTGCGATCACCTGCGCACCGACGAAGGTCTTGAGCGTGCCGGTGACGACAGCGGTGAGCGCCTGCGCGTCGACCTCCATCCGCGAGATGACGAAGGCCTGGCTGATGTCCGAACCGCGCTGCTCGTCGACGATCTTGACGAGCTCGGCTTTGAGGCTCCCGTGCGCTGACGGATCTGCCACCTTGAGGACCTGTTCCATCCAGTAGTCGAGGCTCTCGGGTGCGCGATTGAGCAGCATAAGCGCGGTGTCGCGGGTTACGAGTTCGAGGTAGTGCGCATCGGTACCGCCGCTCCCGAGCGTCAGGCGCTCGGTCGTGACAGGCACCAAAATGACGCTTTCCTCGCGCGTCGCCGCCGCGCCGACCGCCAGCAGGCTGGTAAGGCCCAGCACGGCTGACAGCGCGGCGAAGCGGTTGCGCTGTTTGAGGTGACGCTGCGCTTCCTCATAGGCGAATTCGTGTTTCACTTGGATCCTCCCTCAGCCTGCGAGCAGGCGGCAGTGGGAGGGCGGCGTGGCTTTCAGCCCGAGGAAGCTCCCCGGCAGATACCAGTAGGCAGCATGGACCAGTTTCGACCCTGCGCCTGATGCCTTCGCCTTTCGAAGGGCGAACCAGGTCATGACCGATAGGCCGGTGCCGATGATGATGTGCTGCGAAAGGATGCCCCACGCGAAGGGGACGAGCAGTCCCGCAAACTCGTCGATGGTCCAGAAGCCGATAAGCTCCGGGTCGTCGAGCCGCCGTGGAACGAGGTATCTGTCGGCCATGCCGCCCTCCCGTCGTTAGACCGCGATCAAATGGTTGCGGTCACGACCGAGGTGACGATCGGCACGCCTGTGCCGACGCCAATTCCGACACCGACCGGGACCGCGACCTGCCCAAGGGCGAAGCGGCCCGAGGCGAGCGCGATCAAACCGCCGGCAAGGCTGAGGACGGTGATGATCTTGCCGCCCGAACCTTCGAGGAAGTCAGTGAACTTCTGCAGCGCCGGATCAAAGGTTGTGTCGGCACCGGCATAGGCGGCACCGGCGCAGGCGAGCGCAATCGCGGCCGGAAGAATATAGTCGCGGGCACGAATGCCTTTAACGGATGGGCGGGGAAGGGTGATTGCATTGTTCATCGAGGAACTCCGTTTCGAACATTGGCAGCGATGCGTTCGCTGTATGTTCTTTCCTCGATTGGAAGGCAGGGTGTAGGAAAACGGAAACTGCCGCACGCGGCATTCCGACCAAGAGAAATCGTCGATTCTGGGCAATCTGACCAGGCTTTGCGCGACCGGTGCAGACATTGCGGCCAAGAATACCGATCATTGCGCCACCCATACCGAAGTCTGAGATCGAGGGACCGGAATCTGCGCGAATCAAATCGTGTGACGATGAGCCAGTTTCCTACGTGTTCCTTATTTGTTCTTTTTCCTTTCCTACAGTTTGACGCGTCGCCTAGCCTGTTGGGGATTCGCTGAAGATCACCGGAAGCAGGAACAATGGCGCGAAACACAAACGACAAATGGGAAGAACTATCGCGAGGAGTCGCCGCTTTCCTCGACCATGCCGTGGACGAAAGTGGCAAGTCCCGGCGGACGATTGCCGCACAGACGAATATCAACAAGGACGCGCTCCGACGCATCCTCGCCGGGACAAGGTCAGCCACACTGCCAGAGGCGCTGGCTATCCTTGACGCGAGCGGACACGCGCCGCGCACCTCCCTGATGCTGGCACTCGCGGGGTACTCGCAGCGTAGCAAGGATTGGCAGAATAGCGGCGTGCTGGAATTTCTTGAAACCTTCATAAGCGAGTTGCCGTCTGCTTTGGATCAAGCGCTGGGCCAGAGGCTGCTCGATGTGAGACCGCGCTGGGCAAAGGGGACCGCGCACCGCACCGCCGGTCTCCTGTCGGATCACCTCGCGCTACTGGAGCGGCAGGATGAACAAAGCTTCGCTCTCTGAAATGACGACTGGTCTCGAAACGGACGCGGGAGCCGTTCCTGTCGAGCCAACGCCAGACCGGCTCATTCGTCTTCCCGAGGTCATGGCGCGCGTGGGCCTGCGCCGAACGGCAATCTATCAGCGGATGCGCGAAGGCCGTTTTCCAAAGTCGCGTTCGCTCGGTCCCCGTTGCACGGTTTGGGTCGAAGCCGAGATCGATGACTGGATCGGTTCTGTTGTCGAACGCACCGACGAGATATGTCAGAACACGCCCCGAATTTCGAGATGATCATGGTTTGCGTCCCGTCACCGCTCGAATAAACGCGCGCTGTCCCGCTAGCCGGAAAGCACTTCGATTATCCGGCATTCGCCAACCGCTCCGTGCTGGCAGTCGTCGACCATATGGCGCAGTTCGGTTCGCAGTTTTCGCAAGTCACCAAGCTTCCGATCCACTTCGCGTAGGTGGAGGCTGGCAATAGAGTCCACGGCTTCGCACGATTGCGATGGATCATCCGACAAAGAAAGCAATTGGCGCACCTCCGCCATGGTGAAGCCAAGGTCGCGTGCGCGGCGGATAAACCGCAATCTGGCCAATTCGGTCGGGCCATAGTCCCGGTAGTTTCCGGCGGTGCGTGGTGGTTCCTCCAGCAATCCGGTCCGTTCGTAGTAGCGGATCGTTTCGGCGGTCGTGCCGGTCTTCCGCGCCAAGGCACCAATCTTCATGGGTTTCTCGCAATGCTTGACCTTGTAGCCACTACAAGGTGCATAAGACGATTCGAAGATGCAAGCAGAACGGTAAAATCCTGTGGCAAAGAAGGACATTATTGAACTTATCGAAGCTGAGCGGCGCGTTTTCCGTGCCGCCAGGCAGTCTGGTGACCGGGCTTTGGCTTGGACCGCGCTCGAGCGGGAACATATTCTGGGCCAGGGCTTCTTCGGGCCGCACCTTCGTTCACATATGACGATGCTGGGCTATGCAGTTGAAACCCGCGATGGCCGCGAAGTTCTGGGGCAGGTCATACGTCTTGCGCTCGCTCCCCTTGGTAATCTCACCGGACGGCTCCCCTGGGGCAATACCGGACGCGCAAACGTGAGCGCATTCGCGCCAATGCCATACCCGGACGACCTCGCGGAGGTTTTCACCATCTCTTCGGACGAGGTTCGCTAGCACGCGCCATGGCAATTCTATCCAACGAACAGGTTGAACGTCTCTACGACAAGAACGCGGGAATCTATGACCGATTGGTGTCGGGGTTTCGGTGGGCCGGTCTTGGTCGCTGGCGACGCGATCTGGTTAACCGGCTTGAACTCAACGCCGGTGACCATGTGATCGATCTATGTGCTGGCACCGGCGCAAACCTCGCGTTTCTGCTTGAGAGAGTAGGACCAAGCGGCAAGGTGACGCTGGTCGACCTTTCGCAAGGCATGCTCGACCAAGCCCGTCGACGAGCGAAGCGCCTGCGAGCTAGCAATGTCGAATTTGTGCAGTCAGACGTAGCCGCCTTCCGCTTTCCGAGCGAGACCAGCGCAGTCATCAGCACCTTTGGACTGGAAATGCCACCTGACTACGCCGCGATCATCGAGCGCGCCTCAGCTGCTCTCCCGACGGGTGCCCGGATGGCCCTGCTTGGCCTGAAGCACCCCGAGCGCTGGCCGCGATGGCTGATTGAAATCGGCATAGTGCTGACCAAACCATTTGGTGTGGCGCGGGAATATGAAGAGTTCCGCCCTTGGCTACCAGCACGCAAAGTTTTGCGCGAAGTTCATTTCCGCGAGTTTCTGGCCGGTTGTGCGTATGAATTCGTCGGTGCCAAATCGTGATCATGAAAAAGACAAGCGCTCAGACAGCCGTGGTTGCGCAAGCTTTGCAAGGCTCCTAAAGGGTTGAGTAACATGCCGCGTCTTGTGTTCCCCTTCCTTGCGATCATCGCCATTCTTTTCGGTAGTGTCCTATCGTTACCTGACGCGCATGCTTCAGAAGGCGAAAGCTTCGTTCATGCGGCCGATCACGTTTATGCGCATGGGGCGGACCACTTCGATAGCAATGATCCCGAGCCGGACCATGATGGTCAGGACCATTCGGCAACGCATCATCACAATTGCAGCTTCAGCCTCGCCGATAGTGGAGTGTTCCTGGGGTCGCCCTTTGCGCGCACGAATAGCCTGAAGGGTCCGCTTGCGACTTCGATGCTCACCTCGCGCGCGCCGCCAGTTCTGATCCAACCTCCCAAAGCCTGACAGCAAATCATGTGCGAGTGCGCCTGCGCGTGCGCTCGATTGGTTTCAGTCAGGAGATACAATAATGCGGTGCTTTGCACTGGCCGCGGCCTTGATTGCCGTGTCCACGGGTTCGCCAGTATTGGCACAGGAAACAGTTACACTCGAGCAAGCGCTCGCTCGAGCGGGCGTCGGCGTTGAAGGGGAAGATGACCCTTCCAGCAATCCACGGGTTTACGGCCCTCAGGCGGAGGCCGAAGCCGCGCGTGCGGCTATCGACCAAGCACGCCTCCGACCCAATCCCGAGTTATCGCTCGAGGCCGAGAACATCGCGGGCTCCGGCGCTTTCTCCGGGCTGCGATCGACCGAATATACCCTGGCGATCGGCCAGCAGCTCGAACTCGGCGGCAAGCGAAGCGCACGCATCGCGAGCGCACGCGCATCATCCGATTTCGCCGGCTTGCAGAGCAAATTTGCCTTGTCGCAACTCGCTTTGGGGGTGCGCGAGCGTTATGTGGAGGCTGTAGCCGCAGGCCAACGCCTCGTTCTCGCGCGGCAAATCGTCGAGCGAAACCGTGAACTGACGCGGATCGCCTACGTGCTTGTAGAGGTCGGGCGGGAGCCGCCGCTTCGAGCTATGCGTGCACAAGCTACGCTTGCCGAGGCGGAGGCCGAATTGCAGGCTGCACAAGCAGACGATTTAGCAGCACGTCAGGCGCTCGCGGCTCTCTGGGTATCCGGACAGCCCAATCCCGCAGTATCGAACGTCTTTCCTGACTTATCGCCGCCCCTTGCACCGCCGGTTTCCGAAAATCCGTTGCAACTGCGCATTGCGGGCGCTCGAACCAGCTTTGCTGAAGCCGAAATTGCGCGTGAGCGCTCGCTTGGCGTTCCCGACCCAACGCTGTCGGCAGGCGTGCGCCGTTTTGAGGAAAGCAACGATCAAGCGTTCATCGTCGGGATTTCCATTCCGCTTCCCTTTCGCAACCGCAACCAGGGCAACATCGCAGCCGCCGAGGCGCAATACCGCGCGGCAAGCGCGAGCGAGGCGATAGCCGAGGCGGACTACCGCGTGGAGTTCGAGCGGACGCGAACGCTTTATCTGGCCGCCGAAACGCGTGTGGAGACCCTCTCCAGCGCATCCCTGCCGCAGGCTGAGGAAGCGCTCAGGCTCGTCGAAATCGGCTACCGCAATGGCAGATTTCCGCTGATCGAAGTTCTGGCAGCTGCCGAAGCGCGCGACGCCATTCGTGAAAATCTGATTCAGGCAGAAGAGACCCGCGCCCTGCTCGCGGCGCGGCTCATCTGGCTCAACACACAGTGAGGCCCATTTCCATGGAACGTAGCCATTTGATCGCCGTAAGCGGCGTCCTGATCTTGCTGGCCGCCTTGGCCTGGGTCTTCTGGCCCGCTGACTCAAACGGACCCGACCAGCAAGCGGAACAAGGTGAAAAGAGCGAAGTCCCCGAAGGCGTTCTGCTGATCGACGAGAAGCAGATCGCAGCTTCGTCGATAGAAATCGAAGCTGTCCAATTCGGCGCAGCAACGGAGCTTGTATTCCCAGCGACCGTCGCCGCAGCGCCGAATGCCAGCGCGCGGATCGATGCACGTGCTTCCGGTGTGGTGAGGAGCGTGAACAAGACGCTTGGCGACTATGTCAGGCGAGGTGAGCCAATTGCCCGGATCGAAAGCGCTGACGCTGCCGGACTGGCTGCGCAGGTCGCTGCTGCGCGTGCCCGCGTCAACGAACTTTCCGCACTCTATGACCGGGAAAGGCGGCTGTTCGAGGCCAATGTGACGGCTCGGCAGGATCTCGAAGCTGCACAGGCCAATCTGCAGGTGGCAAGGTCTGAACTTTCCCGTGCGCAAGCCGCATCTGCAGCTGCCGGTGTCAGCGGGGATGGACGGTCGCTTGCTGTGACGAGCCCGATTTCAGGGCAGATCACCAGCGCGCCGATCGTGCTCGGCTCCTACGTCTCCGCCGGTGAAGAGATGTTCCAGATCGTGAACGCGAGCGGCTTGCAAGTGCAGGTGGCTCTGCCCGCCAGTGATGCTGCGAGAATTAGACCCGGCGACGAGGCAACGCTGGAAATTGGAGAAGAGCGGGAGATCGGCGGACGTGTGCGCTCGGTGACCCCGGCACTCGATCCGGAAAGCCGCAGCGCAACCGCAGTTATTTCGCTCGCTGGAGCGGTCCCCGGATTGCAGCCAGGCGCATTCTTGCAGGCGCGCATCCGACTCTCAGGTGAAACCGATGCGACCTCGATCTCGGTGCCTGAATCCGCAGTTCAGATGGTCGAAGGCCGGGAAGTCGTGTTCCTTCGCACGCGTACCGGCTTCCGGGCGACGCCTGTCGTGACGGGATCGCGCTCAGGAGGGCGCATCGTGATCGAGTCCGGCCTGCAAGATGGCCAACGGATTGCGACCGAAAACGCCTTCCTGCTCAAGGCCGAACTCGGAAAAGAGGAAGCCGAACATGGACATTGATAGTTCTGAAAGCGGCTTCGAAAAAGAGGCAGACAGCAATGGCGGCTTGATTGGCGGCGTGCTTGACTGGTCGGTGCGCAATCGCTGGGCGGTCGTAGCCCTTGCCCTAGGTGTTGCCATTTGGGGCGCGTTCAATCTTGCAAAACTGCCGATTGATGCGGTGCCGGACATCACCAATGTTCAGGTGCAGATAAACACCGAGGCACCGGCCCTCTCGCCCTCGCAGATCGAAACGCAGGTAACCTTCCCTGTCGAAACCGGACTAGCCGGTATCGAGGGACTTGAGATGACCCGCTCGATCTCGCGTAACGGCTTCAGCCAGGTCACCGCGATCTTCGAAGAAGGCACCGACATCTACTTTGCCCGGTCGCAGGTCGAAGAGAGGATCGCCAACCTGGCCTCTTCGCTTCCTGCAGGTGCGGAGCCGTCAATGGGTCCGATTGCAACCGGTCTCGGCGAGGTGTTGATGTATACCATCGAATTCGAGCATCCGGGTGGAACCGATGCGCCCAAGGGTGGTGCTGTTGGCTGGCAGAAGGACGGCAGCTTTCTCACGGACCGGGGCGAGCGATTGGACACGCCGGTGGCAAGAGCCGCCTATCTGCGCACGGTACAGGATTGGGTTGTCGCGCCGCTGATGCGTACGGCCGACGGCGTGGCGGGCGTGGACTCGATCGGTGGCTTTGAGAAGCAGTACCTGGTGCAGCCAGACCCCGACCGCCTCAACGGCTACGGCGTTTCGCTCGACCAGCTGATTACCGCGCTCGAAGCGGCGAACCAGGCCGAAGGTGCCAACTTTGTCGAAAGGGCTGGCGAAGCTCTTCTTGCACGGGTCGATTCCCGGCTGAATTCCGTAGAAGACATTGCGCAGGCAGTGGTGGCAACGCGCGAAGGTGTGCCGATCCGCGTCGGCGACGTGGCAACGGTCGAAATTGGCGGCGATCTCCGCACTGGTGCAGCCTCGCTGAATGGCGAGGAAGCCGTCGTCGGTACTGTGCTGATGCGCGCAGGCGAAAACAGCCGCACCGTAGCTGCGGGTGCTGCCGACAGGCTCGACGAGATACGATCGTCGCTTCCGGCAGGAGTTGAAGCGGAGATCGTCTACAACCGTTCGACACTCGTCGATGCGACCATCGTGACGGTACGCAACAACCTGGTCGAGGGCGCGCTGCTCGTCATCGTCATTTTGTTCCTGCTGCTTGGAAACATCCGCGCCGCGATCATTGCAGCTCTGGTCATCCCATTGTCGATGCTGATGGCAGCTATTGGCATGAACCGGCTTGGCGTATCGGGCAATCTGATGAGTCTTGGTGCGCTTGATTTCGGCCTGATTGTCGATGGCGCTGTCATCATCGTCGAAAACAGCATCGCGCGCCTCGCCGCAAGGCAGGAGCACAAGGGACGTTTGCTCACACTGCGCGAACGCCTTGCCGAGACGCGGGCAGCGGCGCATGAGATGATCAAGCCAACGGTGTATGGCCAGGCGATCATCTTTCTGGTTTTTGCGCCGCTCCTCACCTTCACCGGGGTTGAGGGCAAGACATTTTCGCCCATGGCCATCACGGTGATGCTGGCACTTGCCTCGGCATTCATCCTCTCGCTCACGTTCGTCCCCGCGATGATCGCTCTCTTGCTGAACAAGAAAATCGACGAGCAGGAAGCAAAGCCCATCCGAATGACAAAGGAGCGCTATGGTCCGCTGCTGCGCAGAGCGCTTGCCCGTCCATGGCCTGTCATCGGTACCGGAGTCGGCGTGTTCGCGCTCGCGGCGCTTGTCTTCAGCTTCATCGGCAGCGAATTTACACCGCAGCTCGACGAGCGTGATCTGGCTGTCCAGTCATTGCGTATTCCTTCCACCCCACTGGAGCAGTCGCTTACAATGCAGCGCCAGGTTGAAGCGCGATTGAAGCAATTCCCGCAGGTTGAGCTGGTATTTTCGCGCACCGGCACGGCAGAGGTCGCGACCGACCCTATGCCGCCGAACATCTCGGATGCCTATGTTATCCTCAAACCGCGCGAAGAATGGCCTGACCCCTCGCTGTCTAAGGATCAACTTGTAAGCGAGATGGAAGAGGCGCTCGGCAATCTCGTTGGCAATCTCTATGAATTCAGCCAGCCCATCGAGCTGCGCTTCAACGAGCTCATCGCAGGCGTTCGCGGCGATGTCGCGGTCAAACTCTACGGCGATGATCTCACGGCCATGACGGCAGCAGCCAATGAAGTTGCCACAGTTCTCCGCGGCGTTGATGGTGCGGCCGACGTGAAAGTTCAGCAAGTGTCGGGCTTTCCAACGCTCGATATTGCCTTCGATAGACCCACAATCGCGCGTTACGGCCTGACGGTCGAAGACGTGACACAGTCGGTTGCCATTGCCCTTGGCGGTCGCAAAGCGGGTCTAGTGTTCGAAGGTGACCGGCGGTTCGATGTCGTGGTCAGGCTGTCCGATGCGAACCGCAACGACTTTGACCAGCTTGGAACATTACCCATTGTCCTGCCCAATGGCGGAAGCGTCCCGCTTCGTGCTGTGGCAGAATTTCAGGTGATAGATGGGTTGGCCGAAGTCCGGCGCGAGCAGGGTCGCCGGCTGGTGATTGTGTCCGCCAACGTCCGTGAACGTGATCTTGGGTCATTCGTCGAGCAGGCACAGTCCGAGGTTGCCGCGAATGTTGATTTGCCGTCCGCATCATTCATCGAATGGGGTGGCCAATATCAGAACCTGCAACAAGCTCAGCAGCGTCTGCTCATCGTGGTCCCGCTTGCCTTCGCGGTTATCCTACTGTTGCTTTATATGGCGGTCGGCGGTTGGGTCCCTGCGCTGGCGGTGTTCAGCGCAATCCCCATGGCACTGGCTGGCGGGGTCTTTTTCCTGGCTCTGCGCGGCATGCCTTTTTCCATCTCGGCAGCGGTGGGGTTCATTGCTCTCTCCGGGGTTGCGACGCTGAACGGCCTCGTCATGATCACAGCGATCAAGCAGCGTCTCGAGCAAGGCTTGGAACTGGGCGACGCGATCATCGAGGGCGCGATCGCGCGGCTGCGGCCGGTGTTGATGACAGCGCTAGTTGCATCGCTCGGCTTTGTTCCGATGGCGCTTGCGACGGGAACCGGGGCCGAAGTGCAACGTCCATTGGCTACGGTTGTCATTGGTGGGTTGATCACCGCCACGGCGCTCACCCTGTTCGTATTGCCAGCCATTGTAAGCCTGATCTTCGCGAGAAAACCGCGCGCGACCCAGGTTGAGACATCAGCAGCAGCGAGGAGCGACAGCTAGTGACACGGAATATCGAACTCGAACTATCGTCGCTTCTCCCGGACATTCCGAGCGACACCGACAGATGTATCGCTCGGCTGCAGTCGTTGCTCAGTTCGCGGGCAGGTGTGCATGCGGTTGAGGTCGTTGAAGGATCGAACAGTGCACCTGCCCAGCTTGCAATATCTTACGATCCCGATCGTCTCACGATCGCGCGGATTAGAGAACTTGCGCACGTAGCAGGAGCGGAAATTTCCGGGCGCTACGGGCATGTTGTGTGGCAAACCGAGGGCATTAATTCGGTGCGCCGGGCGCAGACGGTCGCAGATCTGGTAGCCCGCGCATCCGGCGTACTTGAAGCAAATGCCGATGCGAGCGGAAAGCTGGTCGCCGAGTTCGACCGCCGGCGTACCGATGAGACCGCGATTGCCAATGCGCTGCAAGAACTGGGGGTTTCAATCAAGGCCGACAAAATCGCCGCAAATGCCAGAGATGCTGAAGAACACCGCCATGACGATAAAGATCATTCCGGGCACAGTCACGGCGGCATCTTCGGCGCTAATACTGAACTCTTTTTCTCGCTCGCTTCGGGCGCATTTCTCGCCATCGGCTTCGGGATCGAGAAGCTATGGGACGGGCATCCGGTCTGGCTGCCGTTCGCTTGTTATATAGCGGCATATTTCTTCGGAGGCTTCTTCACTCTCCGAGAGGCGTGGGACAATTTGCGCCTCCGCCGGTTCGAAATCGACAGCCTCATGCTTGTCGCCGCTGCGGGCGCCGCCTTTCTCGGGGAATGGGCCGAAGGCGCGCTACTGCTGTTCCTGTTCAGTTTCGGCCACGCGCTCGAACACTACGCGATGGGGCGCGCGAAGAAAGCTATCGAAGCGCTCGCCGGGCTTGCCCCGGACACCGCACGGGTAAAGCGCGGAACTGACGTAGTTGAGATCCCGGTCGAGGAGCTTGCGCTAGGCGACGTGGTAATCGTGCGTCCGAACGAACGCCTTCCGGCTGATGGCTTCATCCTGGACGGCGTCAGTGCCATCAATCAGGCTCCGGTGACCGGCGAAAGCGTGCCCGTCGACAAGAGCGCGGTTTCGGATGTCGCTTCTGCGCGCGCCAATCCTGACAATCTTGCGGATGACAATCGCGTCTTCGCGGGGACGATCAACGGATCGGGCGCGCTCGAAGTGGAAGTGACCCGGCGATCGAGCGATACGACCCTAGCCAAGGTCGTCCAAATGGTGAGCGAAGCCGAGGCTCAGCAATCTCCTACCCAGCGCTTCACGCAGCGCTTCGAGCGAATTTTCGTGCCTGCCGTGCTCGCTCTGGCCGGCCTGCTCCTTTTCGCATGGGTCGTCATCGACGAACCCTTCCGCGACAGTTTCTACCGGGCGATGGCGGTGCTTGTGGCTGCCAGCCCCTGCGCTTTGGCGATCGCGACCCCGAGCGCGGTCTTGTCCGGAGTGGCCAGAGCAGCGCGCAGCGGCATTCTGGTAAAGGGCGGCGCGCCGCTCGAGGATCTCGGTGCGCTCAAGGCCATCGCGTTCGACAAGACCGGTACTCTTACCGAAGGCGAACCCCGCATTACCGATGTCGAACCCGCGCAGGGTGTATCTGAAAACGAACTGCTTGCGATTGCTTCGGCGGCTGAAAATCTGAGCGATCATCCCCTGGCACAGGCGATTGTCAGGGACGGCAAGCAGCGGCTTGGCGATGAGACTCTGCCCGAAGCAACCGATCTCGAAAGCTTCACAGGCAAGGGCATCACCGCGCTTGTCGGCGGTGAGCGGGTGTGGATCGGAAAGCTCGAAATGTTCGGGCAAGATGGGGTCCCTCCGCTCAGTGCCGAACTGTCGGATGCTATAGAGTCCATGCGCGAGCGCGGGCGGACGACGATGGGCGTTCGCTCGGAAACGCGCGATCTCGGAGCGATCGGCTTGCTCGACACGCCGCGTGCGGCGGCAAAGGCGACGCTCGAAGCGTTGCGCGGCCTCGGGATCACCCGAATGATCATGATCTCGGGCGACGACCAAAGAGTGGCCGATGCGGTTGGAAAGGAAGTCGGCCTCGACGAGGCCTGGGGCAATCTCATGCCCGACGACAAGGTCAAGGCCATCCGCAAGCTTGCCGGCCAGGACAAGGTTGCGATGGTCGGAGACGGGGTCAATGACGCTCCGGCCATGGCGAACGCAACGGTCGGAATAGCAATGGGGGCTGCCGGATCGGACGTTGCATTGGAGACAGCCGATGTCGCGCTGATGGCCGATGATCTCGCCCGACTGCCTTTCGCCGTCGATCTGAGCCGACAGACCCGGTCGATCATCCGGCAGAATATGATCGTCAGTCTCGGAATTGTCGTCGTGCTCATCCCGGCAACCATTTTCGGTCTCGGGATAGGCCCCGCTGTCGCGGTTCACGAAGGATCGACACTGATCGTGGTCGCCAACGCACTCCGGCTGCTGGCGTATAAGGAGAAGGGCGGCACAAAAGAGAGAACGGGGAAGCCAGTATGAGCTGCAACGATGACTTCGATCTGGATTCGGCGGACAAGCGACGCACATTGTGGATCGTATTATGGCTCAACGTCGCAATCGCGGTTGGTTTCTTTGTCGTTGCCTATTTTGCGGACTCGAACGCGCTCTTGGCCAACGGGCTCGACAATTCATCCGATGCATTTGTCTACGCGCTCAGTCTTCTGGCTCTCACCCGTTCGCAATCCTGGAAACGAGGGGCCGCGCGTTTCTCAGGCATTATGCTCCTAGTCTTCGCCGGAGGCGTTATCGCCGATGCCGTCAGGCGTTTCATCGAAGGCTCCGAGCCGGGCGGCCTGATGATGATCGCCATGGCGGGCATCGCGGCGGTGGTGAACCTCATATGCCTGCGCATGCTCCAGAAGCTTCAGCAAAAGGATGTCAATCTGCGCGCAGCGACCACGTTTAGCTTCAACGATTTCATATCGAACGGCGGTATCATCGTCGCCGGGATCATCGTTATGCTTACAGGCGCAAATTGGCCGGATCTCGTGGTTGGGATCGCGGTTGCTGGCATCGCCCTGTATGGCGGGATCGATATCCTTCGCGATGCGCACAGGGATAAGCATGAGGAAGCGGGCACCCAACATATCAAAGGCGACGAATTCCGAAGATGATGCTCGAATTTTGCATTTTGGCCGCTGGATTGCCTCGGCTCCCTATTCAGACTATCGCAGCTTCGTGAAATTTGTTCGCGCCTTGACCCTGATTTGCTTCAGCTTTGGACTGCTTGTGCAGGTTGCTGCGCAGGCGGCCGTTCCGCAGAGCGAAATGGCTGGGTCGGCTGATTGTGCTGAAATGGCGCAAGGCATGGCCGAGCACGGCATGTCTGAACACGCGATGCCCGAACAGATGGTTTCCGAAACGGACCCGGCCGAACAGCATGGCTCATGCTGCGAGATGAGCCTCGATTGTCTCGTAGCCATGAATTGCCTGCCACCGCTGGCGCTTGCGGGTCCGGGACTGGCGCATGCAGGACCGTTTCCTGTTGCGCCTACGTATCTGGCCGCTAGCGCCAACAGGCTCGACAGCCAGCCTCGACCGCCGGAATCTCCGCCTCCACAAACTGAACTCACCATCTAGCATTTCCCGGGCGGTGCTCTGCGCCGTTTGCGAGCTTGACGGATTACTTGACTTGCGCCGTGTCGATTGACGCGTACGCCGAAGTCGTTCCCGGCCAGTTCGCTTTGAAAGAGTGAGAATTATGGATTGGCGAATTGGCTGGGTGGCGTTTTCGGCACTGCTCGCCGCGCAAGCTGCGCAAGCGCAGTCTGTCGGATACGAGGAAGCACTTGCAGCGGTGCGGGGCGAGCAACCCGTTTTGGAAGCTGGCGCGCTGCGTGTACAATCACGGCGCGAGGCTGCGGAAGCGGCGGACGAGCTTCCCGACCCGCGTTTACGCGCAGGGGTTATGAACCTTCCGGTAAGCGGACCCGCGGCGTTCGAGCTTGACCGGCAACTTCCTACGCAAGTCGCCATCGGTATCGAGCAGGAGATACCCAATCTTGCGCGGCGACGGGCGAGGTATGGCGTTGCCAGTTCCGAAGTTCGGGTGGCGGAAGCACGGCTCGGTATGGCGGAGCGCAATCTTCTCGCAAGCGCTGGAACCGCTTGGGTCAGCTTGTTCTACGCGCAAGAACGCCTCGATCTCGCCAGCACAGCGCTCGATGAGCTGCGAGCCTTCATCCCTGTTGCCAATAGCGCAGTTGCGTCGGGCTCGGCCCGCCCGGCCGAAAGCCTCGTGATACGGCGCGAATTGCTTGGGATCGAGGATGCAGCGACGTCGATCGAGGCCGAGCGCGAGACGGCGCAAGCGCAGCTTTCCCGATACATACCGTTCCCTGACCCGGTTGCCTTGGGTGAGGCTCCCACGGCGGCTCTGGATGAAAACCAGCTTCGCTTCGAACTGGAAGGGAATCCCGAACTCATTCTGGCCGATGCGGAACGAGACCGGGCCGAAGCCGGTGTCGCGCTCGCTCGCGCTGAAAAGAGGCCGGATTTTGGGGTGAGCGTCAACTATGGTCGTCGCGACCAGGCGTTTGGCGATGCGGTGTCGGTCATGGGGTCGATTACTCTTCCGATCTTCACCGACCGGCGGCAGAATCCGCGCATCGCCGCCGCCGAAGCCGATGCCGCTGCCGCTTTGGCCGAACGCGAGGATCGCAGACGCGCGCTGGTCGCGGATTTCGAAGCCGATCTCGCCACTTGGCGCAGCACTATGCGCCAATGGCGCCGCGCGCGTGATGAACTTCTTCCGCTCGCGCGTGACCGCGTTGACCTCGAGACAGCCAGCTTTGCGGCCGGGCGTGCCGATCTAGTCGATGTGATTGCGGCGAAATCAGCACTTGCCCTGCTCGAGCTGGAAATTCTCGAACGCGAACAGGCGGCCGTGCAGGCGGCGGTCAAACTACAACTCACATACGGGGAGGGCAGGCCATGAACTCCGTGCTCGAACGATTTACGCAGCGCCAACGCATGTTTGCGGCTGGGCTAGGTATTGCCCTTGTCAGCCTGGCTGCTGGCTACGGTCTTCACATGCTCGGCGGCGAGAGCAGCGGAGCTGGCTCGCCGACGGATACTGACTGTGAGGACGTGCTCTATTGGTACGATCCGATGGTGCCCGGACAACGTTTTGACGAGCCCGGTAAGTCGCCCTTCATGGACATGATGCTGGTTCCCAAGTGCGCGGGAGAAGCTGCGGAAGCGGGCGTCCGGATTGATCCGGGCCTTGTGCAGAATTTCGGAATTCGCACCGCAGCAGCCGAGTTCGGCGTTCTCGAACCGGAGATCACCGTTACGGGTGTCCTCGCATACAACAGCAGGGATATAGCTATCGTCCAGCCACGCGCGGGGGGCTACGTTCAACGCACCTATGGCCTTACGCAGGACGATGTCGTCAGTCGCGGCGCTCCGATCGTCGATATTTTGGTCCCTGATTGGGGCGGCGCGCAGCGCGAGTACATTGCTGTGCTCAATACTGGCGATCGGGCGCTGGCAGATGCGATGCGGCAGCGCATGCGATTGCTTGGAATGAACGACGCAATGATCGCATCGGTCGAACGCACACGCAGAGCCCAAAACACGATCACCGTCACGGCTCCGGTGGGCGGTGCCGTAACAATGCTTGGGGTGCGCTCCGGCATGACTGTAATGGAAGGTCAGACTTTGGCCGAGATTACGGGCTTTTCGCCGATATGGCTTGAAGCTTCGGTTCCTGAAGCCCAGGCCGCAAATATCCGGCAGGGCCAGCCCATCAGTGCGACCCTGGCAGCGTATCCGGATCAGCGATTTGCGGGACGGATTGTTGCCATCCTTCCAAGCGCCGATGCCGCGAGCCGAACCATCACCGTCCGGGCTGAGCTACCCAATCCGCGCGGCAGGTTGAAACCAGGGATGTTCGCGCAGGTGTCGCTTTCACCCGACACACGGCGAGCCTTGCTGGTACCGTCGGAGGCGGTCATTCGAACCGGACGCCGAAATCTCGTGATGCTCAAGCAGGATGAAGGCGCGTTCCTGCCTGCCGAGGTCGAAATCGGGCGCGAAGCGAATGGCAAGACAGAGATACTCGCAGGCGTTGCGGAGGGCGAGCAGGTCGTCACTTCAGGTCAGTTCCTGATCGACTCCGAAGCAAGTCTTGGCGGGATCGACGTCAGGTCGATCGATGGGACCATGAGCATGGCGTCGGACGGCTCGCCAAAGATGAGGGCATACACCGCTACGGGAAGAGTGACGAAAATCGCTGGTGCTTCGATCACTCTCAACCACGCGCCGGTTCCCGCCCTCGAATGGCCAAGCATGGTCATGCCCTTCGCCCTCGCCGACGCCGCTCTAGTTGACGGTATTGAACCGGGCGACAAGGTCGAGTTTACCTTCTCGCAGCACGACACCGGTCCGCGCATCGAATCCATTCGGAAGACCGACCAATGATCGCGCGCATAATCGATGCCTCGATCGCCAATCGGTTTTTCATCGTTCTGGCGGCCTTCGCGGTCACGCTCGCCGGCTTCTGGGCGGTGCGCGCAACGCCTGTCGATGCGATCCCAGATCTGTCTGATGTGCAGGTCGTGGTGCGGTCGAATTATCCGGGGCAAGCTCCGCGCATCGTCGAGGACCAGGTCACCTATCCGCTCGCAACGACGATGCTCTCGGTGCCGGGCGCGGAAACAGTGCGCGGCTATTCGATGTTCGGCGACAGCTTCGTCTACGTGATCTTCGAGGATGGGACGGACCTCTACTGGGCGCGTTCGCGCGTGCTCGAATATCTCAACCAGGTGCAAAACGAATTGCCCGACGGAGTGACCAGCTCGCTCGGGCCGGACGCGACGGGCGTGGGCTGGATTTACGAATATGCGCTGGTTGACCGAACGGGGAACAGCGACCTTGCTGGCCTTCGGAGCCTTCAGGACTGGTTCTTGCGCTATGAGCTGCAGACCATTCCGGGCATCGCAGAGGTCGCCAGCGTCGGCGGCATGGTCAAGCAATACCAGGTCGTCCTGGAGCCTTATCGCATGGCTTCGCTTGGCGTCACTTACAGCGATGTCGTGCGCGCCATACAAGCTTCCAATCAAGAGGCTGGCGGATCGGTGGTCGAAATGGGCGAGGCCGAGTTTATGGTCCGCGCTTCAGGCTATCTCACGTCTCTCGACGACTTCCGGCAGATCCCTCTCAAATCAGTCGGGAACGGTATACCGGTTACTCTATCCGATATCGCCACGATCCAGCTTGGCCCCGAAATGCGGCGAGGAATCGCCGAACTCAATGGCGAAGGCGAAGTCGCAGGCGGTATTGTTGTGCTTAGACAAGGCGAGGATGCGCGGGCAACGATCGCGGCTGTCGAAGAGAAGCTCGACGTGCTCCAGGCCAGTCTTCCTGAAGGGGTCGAGATTGTCACGACCTATGATCGTTCGAAGCTGATCGACGCCTCGATCGAAAACCTGACCGGAAAACTCATCGCCGAATTTATCATCGTCGCGATCGTTTGCGCACTGTTCCTGTGGCATGTGCGATCAGCATTGGTGGCGATCGTCACGCTTCCATTGGGGGTGCTGGCGGCCTTTATCGTGATGCGGTTCCAGGGGGTCGATGCGAACATCATGTCCTTGGGCGGCATCGCCATCGCAATCGGCGCGATGGTCGACGCTGCCATCGTCATGATCGAGAACGCGCACAAGCATATCGAGCATTGGGAAGAGGACCATCCCGACGAGAAGATGTCCAACGATGAGCGCTGGAAACTGATTGCGGACGCATCGAAAGAGGTGGGGCCAGCGCTGTTTTTCAGCCTCCTGATCATAACCCTATCGTTCCTGCCGGTGTTTACTCTGCAGGCGCAGGAAGGGCGGCTCTTCTCCCCACTGGCCTTTACCAAGACCTATGCCATGGCGGCGGCCGCCATTCTGTCGGTGACGCTGGTTCCCGTTCTGATGGGCTGGCTGATCCGCGGGAAGATACCCAAGGAGGACACCAACGTCCTCAATCGCTTGCTGACCAACGCCTACCGGCCCGGTCTTGATTGGGTACTGCGCCGACCGAAAACCACTTTGGTTGTGGCCGGACTGGTATTCCTTACAGCGCTGATCCCGTTCACCCGTCTTGGAGGAGAATTTCTTCCCCCGCTCGATGAAGGCGATCTCCTCTACATGCCGAGCGCTCTGCCTGGCCTGTCTCCTGGTGAAGCGTCCGCATTGCTTCAGCGGACGGACCGACTGATCAAATCCGTACCGGAAGTCGACACCGTTTTCGGAAAAGCGGGGCGGGCCGATACAGCGACCGACCCCGCGCCGCTCACGATGTTCGAGACAACCATCCGGTTCAAGCCGCGCGAAGACTGGCGGCCGGGCATGACGCCAGAGAAGCTCGTCGACGAGCTCGATCGTGCTGTGCAGGTGCCGGGACTCGCCAATGTCTGGGTGCCCCCGATCCGCAACCGCATCGATATGCTCGCGACCGGTATCAAAAGCCCGATCGGCGTGAAAGTGTCCGGCGAGGACCTTGCCGAAATCGAGCGCGTAGCTTTGCAGGTCGAGAATGTCGCAAAACAGGTTCCTGGCGTCAGCTCCGCATTGGCAGAGCGTCTTTCGGGAGGCCGCTATGTCGATGTGGACATCGACCGGGTCGCTGCGGCGCGTTTCGGGCTGAATATCGCCGATGTTCAGCAAATTGTGTCAGGCGCGATCGGCGGCGCGAATATCGGACGGACAGTCGAAGGATTGGCGCGATATCCTATCAATGTCCGCTATCCGCGCGAGATCCGCGACAGTCTCGGAGAACTGCGCGCGCTGCCTTTGCTAACCCCCTCTGGCCAGCAAATTACGCTCGGCACCGTAGCGCAGGTGAGCGTCAGCGATGGCCCCCCCATGCTCAAGAATGAGCAGGGCCGTCTTATCAGCGTGGTCTATGTCGACACGCGCGGGCGCGATCTTACTTCGGTCGTAAGCGATCTTCAGGAGGCGGTGTCAGAGGGCGTCGATCTGCCTGCCGGTGTGAGCATCTCTTACGCGGGCCAGTTTGAATATCTCACCCGCGCCAATGAGCGGTTGCAGGTCGTCGTTCCCGCGACGCTCGGCATCATCTTCGTTTTGCTGTACCTGATCTTCCGCCGCTTCGACGAAGCGCTACTTGTTATGGGCACACTCCCCTTTGCCCTCACCGGCGGCTTCTGGCTGCTCTATCTGATGGGCTACAACCAGTCTGTTGCGACATCGGTGGGTTTTATTGCGCTTGCCGGTGTGTCTGCCGAGTTCGGCGTCATCATGCTGATCTACCTCAAGTCTGCGCTGGCCCGGCGCAGCGGTGCCCTCGATGCGGACGGCGTGGGCGAAGCCATCAGGGAGGGTGCTCTTCTGCGCGTGCGTCCCAAGGCGATGACCGTGGCCGTCATTCTTGCCGGTCTCTTCCCTATCCTCATTGGAACCGGCGCAGGTTCGGAGGTCATGAGCCGCATCGCCGCGCCGATGGTGGGCGGCATGATCACCGCGCCGCTGCTTTCGATGTTCGTTATCCCCGCCGCATATTTGTTGATGCGGCGCCCCCGGCCCGAACGGCCAACCCAACCCCAAGGAGAAGAAGAATGCGTACCACAACCCTCATGAGCCTATTGGCCGCCCCGCTGGCGCTGGCGGCCTGCGATTCTGGCCAAGACACTGCCGAGATGAACGACATGCCGATGGCAGAGAATGAAATGATGATGGACGGCGAAGATATGCCGATGATGGAACCTGGCAGCGAGATGCAAACCGCCAGCGCAGAGGGCACGGTTACTGCAATCGATGCCGAAGCGGGCACGATAACCGTCGACCACGGTCCGGTCCCGGCGATCGAATGGCCTGCAATGACCATGGCGTTTGAAGCCGATGAACAACTGCGCAGCGAAGTAAGCGTCGGTGAGGGAATTGCCTTTGAATTTCGTACTGGTTCTGAAGGCAATGTGATCACGTCGATCACGAAGCAGTGAGTCGGTTGGGTGGTGCCTGGCAAACCTGGTGCCGCCCAATGAGATGCGGGGCGACCGGAATCTGGTATCGTGACGGCAATTCGAAGGTATTCGGCACAAGGCTGTAAGAGGTCTGCTGTAGAGTGAGAAAGGAAGAGCGATGAGCACGGACGCAAGCTTGCTCGAAGGCACCGCCATCGATCCCGTCTGCGGCATGAGCGTAGCGATCGACGGAGCAGAGCATATCGCGAAGCATGCGGGGGCCGAGCACTATTTTTGTTCGCCGCGATGTCACGACAAGTTCGTCACCGATCCCGAGCTCTATCTCTCGGGCGCGCATCTCGACGCGGTCGAGGATGTGCCCGAAGGCACGATCTACACCTGCCCGATGCACCCTGAAATCCGCCAGCCCGGGCCGGGTTCATGCCCGATTTGCGGCATGGCGCTCGAACCGGAAACGGTTTCGCTAGACGATGGCCCCGATCCCGAACTGGTCGACATGCGGCGTAGGTTCGGGTGGAGCGCGCTGCTCACGCTGCCTTTGTTCGTCTACGCGATGAGCGACATGGCACCGGGGCTCAGTTTCGACCGGCTGATCGAACCTGCCTGGGCGCAATGGGCGCAGTTTGCCCTTGCCACACCGGTTGTTCTTTGGGGAGCCTGGCCGTTCTTCGTTCGGGCCGTCCAGTCGCTCAAGACGCGCAATCTCAACATGTTCACGCTGATCGGGTTTGGCGTTGCCATCGCCTATCTGTTCAGCGTGGTGGCGACGGTCGCGCCCGATCTGTTCCCTGCGGCGTTCCGCGACCATTCGGGACGGGTCGGGATCTATTTCGAGGCGGCAGCGGTCATAACCACACTCGTTTTGCTCGGACAGGTCCTCGAGCTCAAGGCAAGAGGCTCGACCTCGAGCGCTTTGCGCGCATTGCTCGAATTGGCGCCGCCCAGCGCGGTCAAGATCTTCGGCTCCGGCGATGAGCGCGAGGTGCCGCTCGACCAGCTGGCCACAGGCGATCGTCTGCGCGTTCGACCGGGCGATAAGGTTCCGGTCGATGGCGAGATCGAAGAGGGATCGAGCGCCATCGACGAATCCATGATCAGCGGCGAACCGCTGCCGGTCGCCAAACAGGCTGGCGACACAGTCATTGGCGGCACGGTCAACCAGACTGGCGGGTTCGTCATGCGCGCGACCGGTGTGGGCAAAGACACGATGCTGTCCAAGATCGTCCAGATGGTGGCCGAGGCGCAGCGCAGCCGCGCACCGATCCAGCGACTGGCAGATCAGGTGGCGGGCTGGTTCGTGCCTGCGGTGGTGGTGATAGCCATCGCCACCTTCGTGGTATGGGGAATCTGGGGGCCCGCACCAGCGCTTGCCTATGCGCTGGTCAATGCCATTGCAGTCCTGATCATCGCCTGTCCCTGTGCGCTCGGTCTCGCTACGCCGATGTCGATCATGACGGGCACAGGCAAGGGTGCCCAGCACGGGATTCTGATCCGCAATGCCGAGGCGCTGGAGACACTCGAGAAAATCGATACGCTGGTGGTCGACAAGACCGGCACGCTGACGATGGGCAAACCCGATTTGGTGGCGGTGACGCCGGCAGATGACATCAAGGAAAGCGATTTTCTGGCTGCGGTGGCAGGTGTCGAAATGGGGAGCGAACATCCGCTGGCCTATGCCATTGTCGAGGGCGCGCGGACGCGCGGCGTTTCTCCTGCCAATGCCACGGATCTCGCTTCGACGACTGGGGAAGGCGTTGAAGCCAACGTCCAGGACCGCCGTGTTGCGATCGGAAATGAGAAGATGATGCGGCGCGTCGGGATCAATGACGAGGCCTGGCTGGGCTCGGCCGAAAATGGTCGCAAGCAGGGTCAGACGGTGATGTTCGTTGCGTTCGATGGCCGGCCGGCAGGCCTTATCGCGGTGGCCGATCCGATCAAGCCTACCAGCGCAGCGGCTATTGCGGCGCTGCACAAGCGCGACATCCGGGTCGTTATGCTGACGGGCGACAGCCGCAGCACTGCCGAAGCGGTCGCGCGCGAAATGAAAATCGATGAAGTGCATGCGAATGTCTCGCCCGAAGACAAGCACCGCAAGATCGAAGAGCTGAAAGCGCAAGGTCGCCGCGTCGGCATGGCAGGGGACGGGATCAACGATGCGCCTGCACTGGCCGCCGCCGATGTCGGCATTGCCATGGGCACCGGCACCGATGTCGCAATCGAAAGCGCCGGCGTGACGCTGGTTCGCGGCGACCTGACAGGAGTGGTGCAGGCCATCGTGCTGTCGCGTGGGACGATGCGCAACATCCGGCAGAACCTGTTTTTCGCCTTCGCTTACAACACACTCGGCATCCCGGTCGCGGCAGGCGTGCTGTATCCCTTCTTCGGAGTGCTGCTCAGCCCGATGATTGCGGCCGCAGCCATGAGCCTCTCTTCCGTATCGGTGATAGGCAATGCGCTGCGGCTGCGGGGTCTGCGCCTCGAAGTCTGAGAGGCCAAACTTCAGCTATACGCGTTTTTTCCAAGCGCCCATGGAGCCGAGATAGATGTCGAGGCGCTTGAAGCCCTGGCTTGCCAGCCAGCCCGCAGCAACGCTCGCCCGCATACCGCTCGCGCACATCAGCGTGTAATGGCGGTCGCGGTCGAGATCTTCCCACCGCGTGTTGAGCTCACCGACATAGATATGTGCTGACCCGTCGATCCTTGCTACTTGCCGTTCGTCCGCGTCGCGCACGTCGAGCAAGGTCCACTCGCCGCTGTCTTGATCGAGCCTGCGCGCGATTTCTTTTGTGCCGATCATGGGAATGCTGCGCATCGCTTTGCCCTGTGCGGCAGCTGGAACCACGCCGACATAGCCGCCGACAACATTATCGAGACCGATACGCACCAGATGGGCCATGGCCTGGGCTAGCTGGTCTTCCTCGGAAGCGATGAGGGCGATCCTGTCGCCTTCACTGAGAAACCATCCGGCAAAGGCCGGTATCATTCCCACCGGAAGGCACATGGCACCCGGCAGATGGCCGGCAGCGTAGGCGAGCGGCTCGCGCACATCGACCAAGTGATCGGCTTCGATCTCGTCAAGCTCTCCCAGCCCTAAGCGCCTTGGTCGTATGACCCGCGGCGCGGCATCGGCCCCTTCGAGGTTAAGCCGTTCCATCAGCCGGAAATAGGGAGGTTGGTGGTGGTGTTCTGCCACCTTCGCCTTGATGAACTCGTCGCGGTCGGAGATGCGCAGGCGAGGGTTGTTGCGTCGCTCGTGGCCGATTGTCGAGAATTCCCGATCCGCCATTCCCGACCCGCAGACCGAGCCCGCACCATGCGCCGGGTAGATAATCGCCTGATCGCCGAGGCCGCAAAGTTTCTGCAGTGAGTCGAACAGAAGGCCTGCGACCTCTTCCTTGCGCTCGGGATAGAAATCGGTGCGCCCGACATCGCCGACAAACAGGGCATCGCCGGTAAAGACGCCGACCGGTCCCTCGGAATATTCGCCGTCATGGATGATGAAAGCGAGATGATCGTCGGTGTGTCCAGGTGTTTCCAGCACCTCGATCCGCAATTGACCCAGCTCGAAACAATCGCCCTCGCGTGCGGTATTGGCAAAAACGATCTCGCCTGCCGCGTTGGGCCCGTGATAGACCTTGGCTCCTGTCAAATCGGCCAAGATCGGCGAGCCGCTGATCAGATCCTCATTGCGATGGGTTTCGAAGATGTGCGTTATCTCCAGTCCTTCGGCCCGCGCCTTTCCGACATAGATCTCGCAGTCCCGGCGCGGATCGATGACCGCTGCCTGTCCGCCCGAGCCGATGATATAGGAAAGGTGCGAGAGGCCAGGGGTTTTGATTTTCTCCAGAAACATACGATTTCCTTGTCTGTTGCTCACAACTTGCAACGTGCGGGCCTGTCACAAATCGCAAAATTATACGGCGCTCAATCGATCCCGAGTTCGGCCTTGATGGCGGCGGGACTTTCGAAATGTTCGGCTTCGGGCCTGCCGATGGCAGGCTTTGCGTTGATCCAGGTATCTTCGCACACGAAATCGAGCAGGCTCGCCGCGAGATCAGCATGACGGCAGCGGAAACAGCCTTCTGCCAAGCGTTCGTCCGTAATGACGGCATCGCCGGTGTAAGGCTCATCCAGCAGCCAGCCCGGTCGTGCGGCCGTCCATTTGATGCCTTGGGCGTCGCTGAGCATCGCTTCCATGGCGCGCATCTGCTCGAGTATATTGAACAATGCAGGCTTGGCGGTGAGTTCAAACCACGCCGGGACGCTCGACTGATGTTCGACGAAGGCAGCGGAGATCACGGCAATGCGGTCGATCTTCGTCTGTGCCATCGCCTCGAGCAGGTTGCGCGTGCCATCGGTATAGAGCGGCGGTGGATCCATCGCATTGCCCGGACCGAAAGCGACACCGAGCGTCGAGATAACCGCGCGGCAGCCATCGAGATCGCCCGCGAAATCGTCCGACAGCACATCGCATTCGATATATTCGAAGTCGCCCACCCGCTCGTCTGATCCAGGCACTGTGTGTTCGAAGGCGCGGATCGGTATGTCCGAGGCAAGGGCACGCCTCAATAGCTCGGTGCCGGTCTTCCCGCCCGCCCCGAAGACAGCGATGGGCCTCGTATCAGTCATCTGCTTGTTCCTGTTAAAACTGGCGGGGGCGACGAACGGAGGAGGCGCGGGCGCATGGGGTAGCCGGTGGCCCGCCCGTGCGCCCTGCCAGTTTCAGGCTCCTTCAGCCGGACAGGTGGTATAGCCCCAAAAGCCGAATTCATCCTTGGCTCTTGGCGCTGCGACGATCATCTCCTGCATTTGCAAGCCCGCATCGCCTTCACCATCCAACATACGGGTTTTGATCCGAAGCTCGCCATTCGAATAGCTACCGGGACCATCAGAAGCGACGGGGATCAATTTGCCATTGATCTTGATCGCTCCGCTCCCGTCACCGTCATAGACAAATGAGGGAAAGGCCACTTCGGTCAGGCGGAACTGGCAGGCCTGTCCTGCGCCCAGAGCAGCAAGGTCCGCGTCATTCATGGTCCCGGGAAGCATGAGGCCCGGGTCAACATTTGCCAGTGCACTGGCCGCATCCTCGATCGGCGCGGCAGTGGCAGGCGGGTCGAGCTGGGCTTCGCGGTCGTTGCCCGGAGCGGTGTTCGAATTGCAGGCGGCAAGCGGTAGCGCGATGAGCGCCGTGAAAGCTATCTTGTTCATGGCTGCATCTCCTCGGGCAGGCGTTCTTCGGTCCGAGGACCGTTCTGTTCGATATCGTCGATGAGATATTTCATCTCGGCGATTTCGCGGCGCTGGGCGACGATGATGGCCTGAGCGAGTTCGCGCACGCGAGGATCCTTCAGGCTCGCGCGTTCGCTGGTCATGATCGCGATCGAGTGGTGCGGGATCATCGCTGCCATATATTCGGTATCGTCGACGGTGGTCTGGCTGCGCACCAGCCACAGCGCGAGGGCGAACACGAAGGCGCCGACGCCCAGAATAATGAAGTTCTTGGTCCGGTCCTTGTACATGCCCCACATGAAGAGCAGCATGACAACCATCATCATCGCGCCCATGACAAACATCATCCAGAAGCGCGTTTCGCTCCAGAAAAGATCATCGACGGTAAAGGTGTTGGCATACATCAGGAAGAACATGATCACGGTCGAGGTCGACACCATGGCCATGAATCGCCAGTAGCTGCCGCCCCCTCCCTTGTCCGAGTGGGTCGTCTTTTCAGTCATGCTTTTTCTCCTTTTTGCATCATGGTCCAGAATAGCTGCGCCGAGCAGCTGATGAGAGCGAAGCCGGTGAGGGCCTCGACGCCGGCCAGAACTCTCAGGTGCTCGGTCGGATAAATGTCGCCCAGGCCCAGTGTGGTCACGTTGATGAGCGAGAAATAGAAGTAGTCCATCCAGTCCATGGAAGGCGCCTTGTCGAAACCTCCCAGGCCCCATTGCGCGCCCAGCCAGAAACCTGCTGCAAAAAGGATCGCGACCAGAAAATGCGACGCGAGCACGAGCAGCGAAACGGCAAGCTTTGCCAGCGTATCGCGGCGCCGGTCGAGAAGCCGGTGACCGACACCCAGAATGGCAAGGTGCGAAGCGACAGCCGAGAGGAACAGAAGGACGGCGAGAAGGAGCGCGGTGATCATGCGAGAAGCTTCGCGCCCATCCACAGACCCATTCCGATCATGAACAGATTTTCGGTCAGCGAGACGAAGCCGAGCGGCACATTGCTGCTGCCGCCCACGCAGGCGCATTTGAGCTCACGCTTGTCGATGTAGACCGCTTTGAAGACGCTGACAGCGCCGACGGTGCCGATGAACAATGCCAACGGAGCAGAAAGCCAAGTCAGCGCGCCCGCGGTCATGAGAATGCCGGCAGCGGCTTCGCCGAACGGGTAGACGAAGCCATAGGGCACCCAGCGCCGTGCGAGTAGGTCGTAGTTGAGGAACATCGTCGAGAAACTGCGCACGTCCTGAAGCTTCTGAACGGCGAGCAGGGTCATCGATAGGCTCACGAACCATTCGGCGGCCCGGACAGTGAAGAGGTTATCAAAAAAAGCCCAGCTCAGTCCGAGCGCGAGCAGAAGCGCGACCGCGAAAATCGCAAAGACCGGCTGATAGCTGGTCTCGCCTTCCTCTGGCTGCGAACGGCTCTTGCCGAAGAACTCGCGGACATCGTCATAGCCGCCAATGCGCTTGTCTTCGATAAAGGTCTGCGGGGTGGTCTCGACGTTGTGCTTGTCCTTGAATGCGTCGGTTTCCTCCCTGCTGGTCAGGTGATGATCGTCGACCTCGAAACCTTGCCGCTTGAGAAGATCGACCGTCTTGATGCCATAGGGACAGACATGGTCCTCCATTACCATGCGGTAGACCGCCGCTGTTCGGGTCGTCATGAATCGCTCCATCTGTTTTGCCTGACGTGTCTCGTGCTCAACGCCGGTTTTCGGTGAACGGTTTCGAAAAACCCCGCTGCAAGAGCCTCAAGGCCCAGCGAAAAGTTGCCATCAACTCTTCTCTTCTGACCGATCATCTTTGTGAGAAGCGGGCGCTTCGGAATTGTCCGAAAGGTAAATCCATTCTCCCATGAAGACTGCGACGATGCCGATCGCCGCATAGGCGACAACGGCAGGATCGCTGCGCAATTTGGCCGCGGCAAAGGCTGCAAGGACCACGCCATCTGCCGCGAGTGCTGTAAGAAGTATTGTTGCGCGCGCGCCGACTTCCTTGCGCAGGTGACGCAGGACGCCCCAATGCACCAGCATATCCATGACGAGGTAGAAGAAGGCGCCCAGCGAGGCGATCCGCGACAGATCGAACAGGACGGCAAGCGTCCCGGCAATGACCACCGTATAGACCAGCATGTGGCTGCGAATTCCGCCGCTCATGCCGAAATGGCTGTGCGGGATCATCTTCATGTCGGTCAGCATCGCAAGCATGCGCGACACAGCAAATACGCTCGCGATCACGCCCGAAGTCGTGGCGGCGATCGCGATCGCGACGGTGAAATAGAAGCCCAGCTCACCCAGCGCCGGACGCGCCGCTGCCGCGAGCGAATAATCGCGCGCCTCGACGATCTCGGATATGCTCAGGCTCGAACCCACCGCCAATGCGACGAGCAGATAGATCACGATGCAGACCGCGATCGAGATCATGATGGTCCGACCGACATTCTTGTGCGGGTCGATGATTTCGCCGCCGCTATTGGTAATCGTGGTGAAGCCCTTGAAGGCGAGGATCGAGAAAGCAACAGAGGCGAGCATGGCTTCTGCATTCGTCAGCGAAACGGGCTGCGAAAACGCGCCTGATGAAAAACCGCTGGCCCAGATCGCCGCGACTGCGAACAGCGCGATGCCGCCGATCTTGATGGCGGACATGATGAGCGAGAAGCCGCTTACCGACTTGTTGCCCGCTGCATTGACGAGATAGGCGAAGATGATGAGGGCAAGCGCTGCGAGAGAAACGAGCCACCCGCTGCTTTCGAGGCCGAACGGGCGCAGCGCATAAGTCGCGAAGGTGCGGGCCACGAGGCTTTCATTGATGACCATCGAGAGCGCCATCAGGAGCGAGGCAGAGGCGGCGATCACGCCGGGTCCGTATGCTTTTTGCAAGATCATCGCGATGCCGCCCGAAGACGGCCATTTGTTCGACATCTTGATATAGCTGTAGGCCGCCAGCGAGGTTACCAGCGCGCCAGCGATGAAGGATAAGGGGAAGAGCGGACCGGCAAGCTCGGCGATCTGCCCGGTCAGCGCGAATATGCCGGCACCGATCATGACGCCGGTTCCCATCGCCACGCCGCCCAGCAGGGTTATCGAGCCAGCTGTCTCGCTTTGATTCTCGTGCTCATGGTCTTGCAAGACTTTCCCCTGTCGATGGTCTCCCGTTCAAGAAAGATCATGCCGGACAGTACGTTCAGCCGGGGCTCATCCCTCAAAAATATTTCAGGACAAATCCGGAGGGTTGCGTTTTGCTCGGGGCGCTCGAGCAAATTGCGGCCCAAAGCGGACTGCTTGCGCAGCTGAAAATGCTCGGCGAGTATCAAGGCACGCGTCCATCGCCGCCGATTTACTACGTCCTGAACCGGTTACGGAAAAATCGCAGCAGTGGCACCCCAATGACCGCGATGTACCAACCGTACAGAAAGCTGCCGAGAGCGCCTGCCAAAAAGCCCGAGAGGGTCAGCCATTCGAAACCGGGAAGCAGCGGCGCCCACGCATCGTGCATGTGCGCCTGTTCGGGCGCGAGCAGGCCGAAACCGATGCAGATTAGGTAGCTGAAAAGCAGGAAGAGACTGAGCGTCCAGCCCCATATCAGTATTGAAGTTTTGACCGAATAGTCTGACATGATGGTCCTCCTTTAGAGTTGGCACGAAACTGGCTCGTCCATAGTCACGGGTAGGATGCGAACACGCTCCGCCCGCCTGGACCGAAGGCGATGACGTCATAAGGCTGCACCTGGTCCCCGACTTCCATTCCGGGCGAGCCAAGCGGCATTCCGGGCACGGCCAGACCGGCAACGCCCTCAGGCCGTTCGCGCAATAGCTTCGCGACCGCACCGGCGGGCACGTGGCCTTCGATGATATAGCCATCGACTTCCATCGTGTGACACGACCACAGATCCTGCGGCACACCCCTGGCTGTCTTGAGCGCAGCCATGTCGTCGGTGTCGACCGAGGCGACCTCTGCTTCGAGCCCATGTTCGACGTGACCGGCCCAGTTGAGACAGCAGCCGCATCCTGCGTCGCGGTACATGGTGTAGGTCGCGGCCTGGGCTGCATTCGAGCAGGCTGCAAGGGCGAGGAGGAGCGAGGCCGCCAGCGAACGGCGCAGCGGTCTCGAGTCTTTCATGAGGTTCATTGAACATTGCCTTTCTTGATGCCGCGCCAGAGAGAAATGGTTCCGGTCGCGGTATGGATACGATCGAGCAATTCGGTGTCCGCGAAAATCTCGGCGAGCAATTTCTCGACGGCTCCGTCGGCGCTCGGCTGGGTGTCCTTCACGCCGTCGAGAAGCTGAACGCTCGAACGGAACAGCGCGCGCATGAGTGGAGCATCTTGCCGCATATAGTCGGCAATCAGCGCCATGCCCCCGGGGGCCAGCAGGTTCTCGATCTGCTCGAGGATCGCGCGCTTTTGCGATACGGGCACCTGGTGAAGGACGAGGCTGCTGACGATCTTATCTGGTTGCCAGCCGCCGGAAAGCTCGAGACTGTCGAGAAAGCCGTTGTGCCAACGGACCAGATCGACTCCGGCCCCGAATTTGCGCTGCGCGATAACCAGCGCTGCGGGGTCTGGCTCAACGCCGATGAAGCCGGCTTCGGGACAACTGGCCATCAGCGCCTTGAGCAAGGTCCCGGTGCCGCACCCGACATCAATGACCTTGTCGCCGGGCACCAATGCGGCCTCTTCGACGATTGCGCGGCGCCACCGGCTCTCGCGCGTAAAGATTGCGATCGCGCGATCATAGAGCGGCGTGAGCCAGTTTTTGCCCAAGGGCGGAGTGAACTCGCGCTCTTTTGGCGGAACTGCCGCATCTTTCATGCCATGGCTCCCATTCGACGCTGGTACTTGCCGCTGTTGCTACAGATATCTCCTCTTACGCGTCGCCAACCCGCAGCCCTCAAAAAAGAAACTTGAGGGTTTGCGCGAAGTGTCGCGTATAGGAACCGTGCAACCGACAGGAGCAAGGGATGCGTGAAAATCAGACACTCGATGCGATGCTCGGCACCATGGCCTCGCAGAAGGCTGGCGACGTGCCGCCCGACTTCATGAACGGCGTCTGGCAGCGCGCGGGACAGCTTGGCGAAATTGTCGATCAGCGACGCAGAATGGCCTTGTTCGCCGGTCTGTTTGTCGTCGGGCTGGCAGCTGGCGCAGGGACCAGCGGATGGCCTTCCGAATATGGCGCTCCTACAGAAATTGTTGGCGAGAGCCTCGTTGGCGGAGAATCCCTGTCACCCGCTGCTTTGCTTCATGTGGGATCATAGGCGTTGAAGAAGTTTCACCTTGTCCTCGCGGTTCTGCTGGCGGCGCTCGCCGGATGCCTCGGAGCGCTTGCCGCCGATCGCTGGTCCAACGACGATGCCGAGGACAGCCTGCACCAGTTCGTGCACGATGAACTCTCGCTCACGGCTGACCAGGAGGAGCGGCTCGATGCGCTCGAAGCGCGTTTCGCGGTAGAACAGGCAAGGCTCGAAGCCTCTGCGCGCGCAGCCAACGCACAGCTCGCCCAGGCAATGGAAACCGAGCACGAATACGGGCCCGAAGTCAGTGCCGCGATCGACGAGGTGCATGCGCGCATGGGCGAATTGCAGAAAGCGACCGTGCGGCACGTCTTCGATATGCGGGAAATTCTCGATCCCGATCAGCAGCTCCAGTTCGACCGGAAAGTGTCCGCGGCCCTCACGCGCGATCCGCGTGACTGACCAGCCTTGGCAGCGGTGGATGACACTTCGAACGAAGCGCTGATCGGGCGGGCGATAGCGGGTGACAAGCCAGCGTTCACAGCTCTCGTCGAGAGCGAGATCGCCCGGTTGATCGCGTTTGCCACGCGTATGCTGGGTTCACCATCGCTGGCCGAAGATGTCGTCCAGGACGGTCTCGCTTCGGTCTGGCTGACACGGCATCGCCTCGACCCGAGCAAGCCCATCGGTCCCTATTTGACGACAATCGTTCTCAACAAGTGCCGCGACAAGCTTCGCCGGAGGAAAGTTGCGGGCTTCCTTGGCTTGCCGAGCGGCCGGGAAGCCGACGCCGTTGCCGACGATGCCCCTAATCCCGAAAATGTTGCCGGAGCCCGCGAACAGCTGCGGCTGGTCCAGGCCGAAATCGGGCGCTTGCCGGTGCGCCTACAAGAGGCGCTCGTGCTGGTCACTGTCGAGGGGTACAGCCAGGCCGAGGCTGCCGAGCTGCTCGGCACCACCGAGAAAGCCGTCGAGACGCGCATCTATCGTGCGCGCAACCGGCTGAAGGAGCGGTTCGAAAAGTTTGAGGGGTAGGGCAGCTGACCGCGTATGTGACGGTATACGCATTTTCAGGAGCCCCCTATGCCTGCCCTCAATCGCCGAAGATTCCTTGGAACAAGTGCTAGCGGGCTGGGCCTGCTTGGTCTCTCCGGTGCCATGCCGGCCTGGGCGCGCGGCGCGGACATCCTTGCAGGAAACGCCCGCAAAGGGCTGGATGAAGTATCCGGGCCGAATATCGACCTCACTGTCGCGCGGTCTGCCTTTGCAACCGGCAACAGACGCGGCGGCGCCATCGCCGTCAACGGCACGATCCCCGGCCCGTTGTTGCGTTTGAAGGAAGGCACGACCGTCCGATTGAACGTCCATAACCAGCTCGAGGAAGACACCTCGATCCACTGGCACGGGCTGCTCGTGCCATTCGAACTCGACGGGGTGCCAGGTGTAAGCTTCCCCGGCGTCAAGCCCGGAGAGACCTTCACCGCTGAATTCCCGGTGCGCCAGTCGGGCACCTACTGGTGGCACTCGCATAGCGGCCTGCAGGAACAGGCCGGGCATTACGGCGCCATTGTGGTGGATCCGGCTGGACCCGATCCGGTCCAGGCGGACCGCGAATATATCGTGGTGCTCAGCGAATTCAGCGAAATGTCGCCCCACACGATTTTCGACAAGCTCAAGAAGGGCGAAGGCTACTTCAACTACAACATGAATACCTGGACCGACGACTATCCGCTTTCGGGCGAGGATCGCCGGATGTGGGCGAGAATGCGTATGATGCCGACCGACCTTAGCGATGTGTCGGCCCCAGCCTACACTTACCTGCTGAACGGTCATGGCCCGCTCGACAATCTGGAATATCTCTTCCGTCCGGGCGAGCGCGTGCGGCTGCGCTTCATCAATGCCGGGGCCATGACCTTCTTCAATATCCGCATTCCAGGCCTGCCGATGACCGTCGTTCAAGCCGACGGGCAGAACGTCGAGCCGGTCGAAGTGGACGAGTTCCAGATCGGCGTCGCGGAGACCTACGACGTCGTCGTGACGCCGGGTGAGCAGCAGGCGTACACATTGGTGGCCGAGTCGGTGGATAGGTCCGGAATGGGGATCGCAACGCTTGCGAGCGCGCCTGGCGCGCGCGCGGCCATTCCGCCGCTGCGCGATCCCCCGCTTCTGACCATGGCTGATATGGGCATGAGCGGTATGGACCACGGGGCTGGCAGCAACGATGCCGGTATGACCGGCATGGATCATGGCGCCGGCGGTATGGCCGGAATGGACCACGGATCGAGCGGAGCGGCTGGCGCGGATGGGATGTCCGGTATGGATGGCGGTTCGGCGGAGATGGCCGGAATGGCTGGCATGGCGGGAGGTATGCAGATGCGCGATACATCGCTCCTGCCTCCCGACGTGAAGGTCGGGCCCGGTCTCGACATGGTCTCGATGAACCCGGTCGACCGTATGGGCGACCCCGGCATCGGCCTTGCCGATGTCCCCCACCGCACCCTCGACTATCGCAAGCTCCGCTCGCTGACACCTCATCAGGAGGGGCGGACTCCCTCGCGGCGGATGGAAATCCATCTCACCGGGAACATGGAACGCTATATGTGGTCGTTCGACGGCAAGAAGTTCTCCGCCGTCTCCGACGAGCCGATCCGCTTTGCCTATAACGAACGCGTGCGTGTCAAATTGATAAACAACACGATGATGGCGCACCCGATCCACTTGCATGGGCACTTCTTCGAACTGGTTAACGGCGCACCTGCCGATCGTCAGCCGCTCAAGCACACGGTTAACGTGCAGCCGGGCGGCAGCGCGCAGTTCGACCTGACGGCGGACGAGCCGGGCGACTGGGCCTTCCACTGCCACCTTCTCTACCACATGCATGCCGGGATGTTTCAGATCGTCACTGTCGCCAATCCCGATGGGAGCGAAGCATGAAGATTCGTATTACCAGCCTGCTCGCATCGATCGCAGTCGGCTCAGTTCTCGCCTCCCCCGCTGCGGCGCAGCATGCCGGTCATTCGCCGGCGGAGCCGCAGCAGAGCGCCGAGGCGCAGGCTGACGCCAAGACAAAGTGCGAAGAAGAAGCCCAGCGCCATCGCGCGATGGGGCACCCGGTAGCCGAAGGAGCTTGCGAACCAGTGGCCCAGCCTGAAGTTGCCATGGATCATTCGACGATGGACCATTCGACTATGTCTCATGGTTCGACGACCGCTCAGGATGGTCATTCGGGCATGGCAATGCCGATGGACGCTGCCCGTCCGGAGACTACACCCGGGAGTCATGAAGGAATGGATCATGGCTCGATGCCGCATGGCACGCCTGCCGAAGGCGCGATGGATCATTCGCAGATGAACCAAGGCGACATGGGTCAGGCGGAAGCCAGCAACTCGTCGATGGACCATGGGCAGATGGATCACAGCCAGATGAACCATGGGCAGACGGGATCGCAGGATATGCAGGGCATGGACCATTCGGCGATGCAGATGGGCTCGAACGACGATATCCCGCTGCTGCCGCCTCCTCCCGAAGCCGGGAGCGGTCCCGCGCGCGCGGCGGTCGCGATCTGGGGCGAGGAAGCCATGAACGAAGCGCGGCGCGAACTTGTCCGCGAGACCGACGGCGGGATGCGCTTCTGGTTTCAGGGCGACCGGCTCGAATACCGCGCCCGCGAGGGAGTGGATGGATATCTTTGGGACATCCAGGGCTATTATGGTGGTGATATCGACAAGTTCTGGTTCAAATCCGAGGGCGAAGGCAGCTTCGGTGAGCCTGTCGAGGGAGCCGAAGTCCAGGCACTCTGGAGCCGGGCGATCGCTCCCTTTTTCGACCTACAGACAGGTGTGCGCCAGGATTTAACAGGACCCGAGCGCACCCATGCTGTCATTGGCATACAGGGCATTGCTCCCTACCAGTTCGAGGTCGACGTTGCAGCGTTCGTATCGAACAAGGGTGATGTAACCGCGCGCTTCGAGGGCGAGCTTGATCAGCGCATCACGCAGCGGCTGATCCTCCAGCCGCGAGCCGAAATCGCTCTTTCGGCTCAGGATATTCCCGAACTCGGCATTGGCGCTGGCCTCGACCGGATCGAGGCAGGTCTGCGTCTTCGCTACGAGTTCGCACGCGAATTCGCGCCCTATGTCGGCGTCTCCCAGGAGTGGCGGATCGGTCAGAGTGCCGATTTTGCACGCGCCGCAGGGGAAGACCCTAGCGTGACGAATTACGTCGTGGGCATGCGATTCTGGTTTTAAGAGAAGGAAATATACAATGAGGATAAGACTATCTCTAAGCGCGGTCGCCCTGGCCTTGGCTGCAGGCGGCACTCCCGCCCTGGCACAATCCATGGATCATTCCGCGCACTCGGACCCTACGGCTTCGACGCAGATGGACCATACGGAGCAGGGCATGAACCACGCCGAGCATATGGATGCGATGAATGATGACGTTGCGGAAGCCGAGGCGGTTCTGACATCATATCGGGATGCCCTGACGTCGCGCGATGCAGAGGCCATGGCCGCGCTGTTTGCCGAGGAATCCTTCGTTTACGAAAACGGCAAGGCGGAAGGCAGCTTCACGTATTACATGGAGCATCACCTGGGACCGGAACTCGATGCAATAACCAGCTTCACCTTCGGCGAACCGACGCTCGCAGTCACCCGGATGGGACATATGGCGTATGGCCGCGAATCGTACACCTATCGGATCGAACTGGCCGACGGCCGCGTGATCGACCGCGAAGGCGTTGCGACCTCGGTGCTTGCCCATGATGCGGATGGCTGGAAGATCGTTCAGTACCATTCGTCGTCACGAGCGCCGCGTAACAACTGATTTGATCGGGGGAACACCGATTGGCGACACGCTCTTTCAAGCTGCGTCTGCATGTGCTGGGCAGCAAGCTTCACAAATGGCTGGCAGTCTTTGTCGGCGTCCAGGTGCTTCTATGGATGGCCACCGGGGCGCTGATGTCGTTCCTCGACATCGAAGAGGTCCGGTCCGAACATGTCGTTTCGCGCGCACCGGAGGTTCTGCCCGCTAATGCTGCCATGCCCGAGTGGCTCGATAGCAGGGAGGGGGTGGTTTCCCTTGCGACGCGCGCGGTCGGCGGCAGGACAGTAACCGAGATCCGTCGGGACGATGGAAGCGTCACGCTCCGCGACCCGAACAGCGGCGCTCTCCTTTCGCCTCTTTCGAGCGCGAGCGCACAGGCCATCGCTCGCCATGCTTGGACGGGGCCACCAACCACCATAGCGACCACGCGCCTCATCGAAGGTGCTGTCGGGACCGAATTCCGGGGTCCGTTCCCCGCGTGGCAGATTACCTATGGCGATGAGGACAATACCCGCGTCTACATCGATGCATCGAGCGGCTCGGTGCTCGCTGCCCGCAGCGACACCTGGCGTCTGTTCGATTTTATCTGGGGGCTGCATATCATGGACTGGACGCAGCGCGACCGCATCAACAGCTGGTGGCTGCTACTGTTCGGGATCGGCGGGACAATCATCGCGGTTTCGGGCTTTGTCCTGCTTGCCAACCGGTTTCCCAGGATCAGGCGGCGGGCGAAACATGTGCCGAATGCCCCCTGAAGCCGCTCCCAGTTTAATCAGGTTCGGCTCGGGCAAAGCGGACCAGAAGGATCGTTAGCGCGGGCACGATCGTCCACATCGCGATCGGGATCAGCGCCAGTCCCGTCACTGGCTCTTGCGGCATCAACTCGCTGTAGCGCCAGCTCAGGAAACTGTTTGCCGGAAGCGATGTGGCGATCATTTCGACGGCGATCGCGACGACAAGCCCGAAGCCGAAATAGATCGCATAGGGCATTTTGGCGGCTTGCCAGAGCCACGCGTGCCCGCCACGTAATCCTGCAAGGCTATAAGCTGTCAGCAGGATCACGCCATCGCCCAGGCTTGCAATGCCGCAGCGAATGGTCCGCTCGAAGGGTTCGAGATCACCCGGTTCGAAGAATGGCATCTGGAAAATCTCCCAGACGAACGCGATCAGGCTCCCGCAAATAAGGATCAGCCAATGGGTTCTGGTCATGTTGCAGGTACGCCCGAAAAATCTGCGCCAGCAAATAGCAAGCGGCCGGATTTCCACTTCCTGCATAGCGCCTTCGCTGCCCCAAAGCCCGGATCAGTCATGATTTTCGCGGCCCTCCGACTCGGCCATGCGAGCAGCGCGTTTGAGAAATTTCCGCATGTCACCTGCTGCCAGTTCGGTAAGCGGGTGCCGGCTCGCATCGGGGCGCGGTTCGATCATGTCCGCACGTTTCCTAATCTGTTCGATCTGTTCATCGCTCGCCCCGGACAAAAGGCCAAGAACTATGTTCTCGAGAGTAATGAGGCGAATGCGCATTTGCACCAGATCGGCATGATCGGGCTCCGGGATATCCCAGCTGCCGTTCTCATTGACCGTGCTCACGACTGCTTCTCCGACGGCTCTGCTGGCACCATGATACTCCCCATTCGTCGTTATCGGCTTCTCTCAAAAAGGTGGCCGAAAAACCGCACCGCTGCAACCGGCCGTGCTTCGGCCCACCAGCCCCACCGCTGCTGCGGATTGTTTGAGGGGAAGAGATGGCGGCTGCGTAAAGAGGATGACTGCACACAGCATCCACCGCAAGACCGACGAAAGGAAATCGACCATGAAACTGACAGTTCTAGCTTTCGCGCTCGCCACCGGCCTGGCAACCACCCCGGCAATGGCCCGGCAACAGCATGACCACGGGGATCAAGCGGCGGCGCAGCAGCAGTCACACGCTGGCCATATGATGCAGGATTCGGCGGCCATGACGGCCCACCGCGAGAAGATGGCTGAAATGCGCGCGCTGATGCAGCAGGCCCACGCGGCGAGCGATCCTGCCGAACGCCAAAGGCTTATGGCCGAACATCGTGCAAAAATGCAGGAACACATGGCGGGCATGATGCAGGGGGACAACGCCGATATGATGGCGGCCTGTCACCAGCACATGATGATGATGCATGACATGATGGAGCAGATGGCGGCTCACGAGAACATGGCGCAAGACGATTAGGAGGCGGTGGCCGGGCTCTCGCTTTGTGCCTGAGCCTGGCCACACTCTTACCAGGGCGCGGTGCAAGGCAGGAGGTCCGACCATCTCGTGAGTAAAATTTGAACCCTCACGCGTCGACGATCGCCGCGCTCTATCACCGCAAGAGATGAAGGTTCGCAGAGCATTACAGACACAATAGGTTGCACGACCATCGCCAAGACCGGAGCCCGTAGAGAATGAAACGAATACAATTCATGGCTATTGTGGCCGCCAGTCTGCTCTGGATAAGTCCGGCCCAGGCCCATGGCGACGAGGAACATGGCGAAGCGGCCAGTGCTGTCGTCTCCGATGCGGCGTCAAAAGATATCCAGGCTGCGCAGGGGCACGGCGACACGGCTGCTGATCATGACGGGGCGAAGGGACAAGATGCAGACGAAGGCGACAAGGGCGTGGTCGGTGTGCTCAAGTCGCTGCATCCCGCCACCGTACACTTTCCGATCGCCTTGTTCTTTATGGCCGCTCTCACCGAGCTATTCGTCATCGCACGGAAGGGCACAGGCCTAGAGTCGGCAGTGCGCGTACTTGTTTATGGCGGTGCCGCCGGGGCGGTCGTGGCGGCCATATTCGGTTGGATCCATACCGGTCTCTGGTTCGGCGGAGATACTGCGATGCAGGTTCATCGCTGGAACGGAATGCTGATCGCGGTTCTCGGTCTGGCGATGGCCTATCTGGCGAGCCGTGCTTCCGCGAGCCGGACCGCGTTTCGCGCCGCAATCTTTGCCATGGCCGCTCTAGTGCTGGTGCAGGGATTTCTGGGCGGCGAGCTTGCGCACGGTGCCAATCATCTTGGTATCTCCTGGCTTTGAAGGATAGAATGATGCGCAGATCAAATCGGAACGCGTTTGTTGCCCCCCTTGCTGCGGCGGCATTGGGGCTAGGGCTCGCTGCCTGTGATCAGACGCAGGACACTTCATCAGAAGCTGAAGCCTTGCCACTGTATACGGCCCCGCCGACCGAGAGTACAGGTGCTGGCGAAGGCGAAAGAGACAACGCTGCCTTTCCCGCTGGAGAGGCCAACACGAACCGCTCGGGTGAAGCTGCGACTGCCGGTAGGCAACCAGACCGACCGGCGAGCACTCCGGTAGTAGCGTCGTCCCCTGCGGCCACTCCCCCGCCGGTGAATGCCCAGCCTAGCAACACACCCGATCCTCATGCGGGCCACTATATGCCATCCATGCCCGACCATGACATGCCCTCGATGTCCGATCAGGCGCATGGATCGTGACCTGGCGTTTCGCCTTCTGATCGGCCCAAAAACGGCCGACGCTCGTTTTACCAGTCACTACGAATAACAAGTCGTCGTTTGCCAAAGGCGCTTTATCTCATCTGTCCGATTTTGGGGGTATTGATGGGGGTATTTGCAAGACGACTCAAAAAGTTTATTAGGTAAATCAGCACGTTATATGCTCTCTATATTTCCCTCCTCCGCTACCAATCGCAATTCAGTCTGATGGCGCAGATTTCTCAGGCGCGCTTGCCGTGCTTTTCATGTAATCGATGATCGCCTGGCGCTTCGTTTCGTCGCGCAGTCCTGCAAACGACATCTTCCCACCGGGAACAGTCTTGCGCGGGCTTTCGAGATATGCGTGGAGCGTAAAGTCGTTCCACACCAGTTCGGAGCCAGCAAGAGCGCTCGAATACTGGTAGCCCGGCTGGCTTGCCGCGGTCTTGCCGTGAACGTCCCATAGGTTGGGCCCGACCCTGTGCGGTTCGCCTTCGCCGAACGTGTGGCATGTCCTGCATTGCGCCACCGCAGCTTGCGGGTCCAACGAAGCCTCCGCAGTAGGCACTGTCGCAACCGTGCTATCTGCGACCGATGTTTCTTCCTGCGAGCCGCAGCCACTAAGGATGAGGAATGCGGTGCAGCTGGCCACGATGCCGATCTTGCGCGAATCGATTGTTGACACGCTTTGCCCTCCAGAAAATTCACCGAGTTGGCGTTGCAGCGTTGACACAATGAAAAGCTTCAGTCAAATTTGTCCGGACAAATTTAGGAGGGTCTTGATATGGCTGCCGATCTACCCCCGCCATACACAGCGCTTACGCGGCACGAGATGATGCCGCGCACCAATCATGACGAAGCAGCGCGATTCAATTTCCTCACTGCTTTCAACCGCTATCTGTCCGGCTCGATAGGGTCGGGAAACAAGCTCGCTTACGAAAAGCGGGTGTTGCCGAAGTTCCGTGCCGAGCATGGCCGCGATCCGGAGCACAGGTATGAGATCCGCGACGCGATGAACGAGGACAGCTGGCACCGAATGTGGTCTGCCCTCAAGCGCAACTCGATGGAAATGCGCCAGCACTTTGGCCGGCAGGTCGTGCTCCGGCAGCTCGACGAACTCGATGCGATGGCACGCCAGTACAATGAGCATTCGGGAATGCTCGAGCTCGATCCTTCGATCGAGCAGCCCTATTACCAGACGGCCGTGGATATCCACTGTCAGCCGGGCGGCTACCACGGTGAAGAACGCACAGGAGATGTCACCGTCGGTGCCAATTACGATGTCGGCCTGTTCGCCACGACCGGAGGCGCGCTGGGCGGGCTCAATGATGGCGGTGGGCAGGCAGTCGTGGAATGGGCGAAGAAGCAGCGGCCCGATTGGTCGCCCAGGCGTATCCTCGATATCGGCGCGACGGTCGGACACAATGCCGTTCCGATCGCTCAGGCCTATCCCGATGCCGAAGTGATCGCGATCGACACGGCTGCCGCCAGCCTGCGCTACGGAGCGGCGCGCGCCGCCGCGCTTGGCGTGAAGAACATCAGGTTCGTCCAGGCTAGCGGCGAGGACCTGTCGCGCTTTGAGGACGGCTATTTCGACTGGGTGCAGACGACGATGTTCCTGCACGAACTGTCCGCCAAATCCATGCCTCGCGTGCTTGCGGAGGCGCACCGGGTGCTCGCGCCTGGCGGGCTGATCTTTCAAATCGAGCAGCCGCAATATTCCGAGGAAATGCCGCTGTTCGAGCAATTCATGCGCGACTGGGATGCGTTCAACAACAACGAGCCATTCTGGTCGGCGATGCACGGTCAGGACCTGAAGCAGGTCATGGCCGATGCGGGCTTCCCGGCAGACAGCCAGTTCGTCGCCGGGGTGCGTGCAGTTGTCGATCCCGAAATCTTTCCACCGGCTGCCGATGGCGAGGAAGAGGATTTCGGTCGCGCCGCAATTTGGAACGCGTACGGCGCATGGAAGCCCGCATGTGAGGCGGAAGCGGCATGAGCGAGGAGTTTGACTGGGTCGCTCTTTCGGGACGCAAGGCCAAGGGCAAGCGGCCCGAATATTTCGACGACCCGGCACTCGATCGACTGTATTCGGTCGTCTTCGCGCTCGCAGCAGAGGTATCGGCCCTGCGCGAGCGACAGGATACGGTGGAGCGGCTGCTCGACGCGAAGGGAACGCTCAGCCGCGCCGACATCGAAAGCTATGAGCCCGACCGGGAGGCGGGTGAGGAACGCGGGCTCGCGACACGCGCCTATGTCGCGCGGATCATGCGGGGTTTCCAACAGCAGGTCGAAGCGATGGAGGCCGACGAGCCGCCCGTGATGGATTGGGTCAAGAAGCTCTCGGAGGAGTAGCGCGCACGCGCAAGGGGAGGGGACATGGAATTTCTTGCAACGCACGAGCTGTCGATCCTGCGATGGATCCACATTCTCGCGATGGTGTACTGGCTGGGCGGCGAATGGGGCGTCTTCCAGACCAGCTACAACGTCACCAATCACACGCTCTCGCTAGAAGAGCGCAAGCGGCATATGGAAACTGCATACCGGATCGATATCCTGGCGCGCACCGGGATCGTGCTGCTGTTGCCGCTCGGCCTGCACATGGGCAAGCTTTACGGCTTCGTCCCCATGCTCGATGGGGCGGGCATCTGGTGGATGTGGCTGTTCTTCGCCGCCTGGCTGGCGATGACCTGGGCTGCCTTCCTCAAGCGCGAGACCGACATCGGCATCCGCATTACCCGGATCGAGGAGTTGCTCCGCTATCCGTTGATTGCCGCTCTTTTTGTAATCGCCTTCATGGCGTTCAGCGGCAGTGGGCCGATCACTTCGGGCGAGGGGAACGACTGGTATCCGGCCAAGATCGCGCTCTATGCGTTTGCCCTTTGCATCGGCCTGTTCCTCCGGCTGGTCATGCGCCGCTGGACCGAGCGGTTCCGGGTTCTCGCCTTGGGGCCTGACGCAGAGCAGGAGGCGGCACTCGCACGCGAAATCGGTCAGGCCCGAATTTCTGCCTATATCTACTGGATCACCATTGCCGGGGTCTGCTTCCTCGGTGCGGTAAAGCCCTTCTGATGGCAGCTGCGATCAACCGCCGCGGATTGCTGGGCGCTGGACTAGGCGTTGCGGCCGCCGGTGCGTTCGACTGGACCGCATTCGCGTCTCCTGCCGCAGCAGCAGCGGGCGATACGCTGGAGATGCGCAGCGACGGCAGCTATTCGACCGTCCCGCTGAAGAAGGATACCATTTCGATAGCGGTGGCGCAGACACGTGTTGTTCCCGTCGAGCTTGGCTCGATCGCCGCCTCGCGCAAGGCCAATGTGCAGCATATGCTCGACGTGATCGACACGGCGAACGGTTTCTCGGGGGCGAAGGACATGATCCTGTTCCACGAGTTTCCCATCACTGGCTATAGTCACACATGGGATCTGGAGGATGCCCGCAAGGTTGCCATCGAGATACCCGGTCCCGAGACCGAGATGCTGGCCTCCAAGGCGCGCGAATACGGCACCTGGCTGGTTTTCGGATCCTATGTCCGGGACCCTGACTGGCCGACGCGGCTGCTCTCGATAACCACCGTCATGAACGATCGGGGCGAGATCGTGGCTAAGGACTGGAAGGCGCGCAATCTCAAGGGGTTCTTCCCTGGCGGCCGCGAGCTTTTTACCACCACGATCTATGACGTGCTCGACGAGTATATCGAGCGCTATGGCCAGGATCACGTCATCCCGGTGATCCGCACACCGCTAGGCAATCTCTACACCAGTTCCTCCCAACTGGAGCCCGAGCTGTTCCGGGCGGCCGCGATGAAGGGCGCGGAGATCATGCTGCGGACCGCGACGGGCAATTACAACGAACTCGATATCCGCGCCGTCTCCATGTACAACCGGGTCTATTCCACGATCGCAAACAACAGCGCATCGCCCGAAAACCGCTATTACCTCGCCGATTCCAACCCGGGCCACGCCGGCATCGTCGGTCCTGACGGCGAATTTATCGAGCAATCCGAGACCGATTTCGAAACCCTGGTATACGGGCGCATTGCCATCGCCGAATTTCGCGCGCGGCATCGCCAGCCGACGGTGCACAGCGAGCTCGTAATGCCCGTGTTCGAAAGATATCGGAGCCCATACGGGCCGAACCTGCTGGATGGATACCAGCCCACCAACACGATCGATGCAGGTCGCTTCCTGCGCGAGAAGTCGCGCTGGTGATCGCTGCGCACCGACTGGAGAGACCTATGCCTGCCTATATGATCGTAACGGCGAAAATTGCCGACCGGGATGCCTTCATCACCGGTTACGGAGCCAAGGCCGCCGAGCTGGTCGCCAGATATGGTGGGCGCTACCTCATTCGCGCGCCGGGAGCCGAGCTGCTCGAGGGCGAGTTCGGCGATGGCGCATCGATGGTCATTTCGGAATGGCCGGACAAGGACGCGGTCCATGCGTTCTGGAACAGCGCGGAGTATGCCGAAGCGAAGAAGCTGCGCGAAGGCATTGCCGACTGCCAGGTACTGGTGATCGAGGCACCCGGCATCGCCGAGGCGCTGCGTGGTTGATATCGTCAAGCGCACGACACTGATGGTCCGCGATGCGGACAAGGCGGCGCAATGGTATGAGACCGTCCTGGGGATGACCCGTTGGATGGATGTGCCCTTCACACTGTCCGGGACCCAGCTTGCCGCCGGAAAGAAGGGCGACAAGACGCGGCTGGTCATCATGCAGGCCGAGCATGACACGATCGGTATGATCGGCCTCCTGCAATGGGTCGATCCCGTTCGCGAGGATGCTCCTGCACAGCTACCTACCGAGATCGCTTTCGGAGCGCCGATTTTCGTTGTCGCTGCCGAAGATGCGCGCGCGACTGTCGAGCGGGCACGAAAGGCCGGATCGCGCATTCATGGTGAACCCCAGGACTGGTCCGTGACGGGAGCCGACGGCAAGATCAAAGACATGGTCGGCGCGAGCTTCTGGGATCTCGACGGGTATTTCTTCGAGGTGAACCAGACTGTCCGGGTCCGCGACTGATGCACGGTGAAGGCGCAATTGCGGAATTTGCGCCGCTCGCCGAGAGGGAAATCGACGAAGACGCGAACTATCAATGGCGGATCGCTTCGCGCCCCGTCGGGAATGTTCGCCCGGGAGATTTCGCCTGGCACCGTGAACCGATACCCGAACCGGCGGAAGGCGAGGTGCTTCTGCGTACGCATTACCTCGGTCTCGCCCCGGTCATGCGGTTCTACATGCAGGGGACGGCGAATACGGGCGATGCGATCCTGAAGCCGGGCGATCTCATCCATGGGCGGGGCGTGGCCCAGATCGTCAAGAGCAGGCATCCCGATTGGCAGGAAGGCGAGGTGGTCCAGGGTCAGATCGGCTGGCAGACCTGGAAAGTCAGCCGGATGATGCGGCAGGAGAAGTTCTTCCGCATGCCGAGGAACGGCCTGCCGGCTGCGCTGGGCGCGGGAGTGCTCGGCATGACCGGTCTGTCCGCACATGCGGGCCTGTTCGCATGTGGAAACCCCCGCGAAGGCGACCGGATGGTGCTTTCGGGGGCCGCAGGCGGGGTCGGATCGATGGTAAGCCAGATGGCCGCCAACGTGGCGGGTTGCGATGTCGTGGGCACGGCGGGCGGCGCGGAGAAATGCGCCTTCATCCGCCAACAAGGCTGTTCGGCGGCGATCGACTACAAGAGCGAAGATATCGCGGACCGGCTCGACGAATTGCGCCCCGAAGGGATCGATCTCTATTTCGACAACGTCGGCGGCGAAACGCTCGAGGCCTGCCTCGACCGGCTGCGAATGCACGCACGTATCGTGCTGTGCGGATCGATCAGCGAATATACGCGCGACGAACCCTTCCGGCTGCCGAATTACACCCGCCTGCGCGCCACGGACAGCACCATGCGTGGCTTCTTCGTCTACAATCACCTCGCGCGCTGGGACGAAGTTATGGAGGAGATGGCTGGCTGGATAGTCGATGGAAGGCTGAAGCCGGTGCAGGATATCGAGGACGGGTTCGGCGCCATGCCCCGCGCGCTCGCCAACCTCTACTTCGGCGCCAATGTCGGGGTGCAGTGCTGCAGTGTGAGGGGTGAACCGGAGGGATGGGAATGAGCCAGAAACCGCATGTGCGCTTCCAGCGCGCGAATTTCGTCGTGGCGGATATCGACCGGTCGCTGACCTTTTACCGCGACGTGCTCGGCTTTGAGGAGGAATTCAGGCTCCCGCATAATCCGGACAGCTATTCGATACCGGTTTTCGCAATTCCCGAAGGGGCGACGATCGGCTTTTCCGTCCTGTCGGCACCGGGCCAGCGGAGGGTCATGGCGCTGACCGAGGTGAAGGATGTGCCGATCGAGCCGGTCCCGCATCCGCGCAGGAGCGCTATCGTGCTCGAAACCGCCGATCCCGATGCGGTGATGGCAGGTGCCCGAGCGCTTGGCTTGCAGGTATATGAGGAAGAGGTTCTCAGGACGCATGACGGCCGTGTCGGGCGCGAGATCGGGATTGTCGATTTCGACGACTATTTGGTGGTCATTTATTTGATCCCGGACCAGGTCCAATGACCGCCGAGGCATCCGCATCGGCCGACTTCGGCGCCGTCGCAAAGCCCTATCCCTCGGCAGCGGCAGGTTGGCTGCTCGTGGTTTTCCTGACCGTTGCCTACATCTTTAGCTTCGTGGACCGCTATATCCTCGGACTACTGATCGAGCCGATCAAGGCGGAATTCGGCCTGTCCGATCGGGCGATCGGCTGGCTGCTTTCCGCGTTCACCTGGGTCTATGGCTTCGTGGGCATCTTCATGGGCTGGATGATCGATCGCGGCAGGCGGACGTGGATCGTAGCCATCGGAATGGCGTTGTGGTCAGCAGCGACCGTAGCGACGGGAATGGCGAAGAACTTCGTGCAGCTGTTTACCGCACGCATGGGCGTGGGAGTCGGCGAGGCGACACTCAGCCCGGCGACCTTCTCGATGATCGGTGACAGTTTCCCGCCCGAAAAGCGCGGCAAGCCGATCGCCTTCTATTCCAGCGCGCTTCCCATCGGGGCAGGGCTGGCCTCGCTCCTTTCGGGCGCAGTGATCGCCTGGACTGCGGCGAGCGGGAGCCAGTCGGTGCCCTTCTTCGGCGAATTGTCTCCCTGGCGCTTTACCCTATTGGTGGTGGGCCTGCCGGGCGGCCTGTTCGCGGCCGTGTTCCTCTTCATGAAAGAGCCCGAGCGCCGTCCCTCGCAAGCCGATCCGGCGGTCATCGGTGGCAGCGGTTTCGGGGATGCGATCAAGTATATCCTCGATAACTTCCTGCTTTATTTCGGCTTCGTGATGGTCGTGTGCTGCATGACCGCGATCGCCTATAGTCAGGGTTTCCTTGCCCCGACGTTCGAGCGGACATGGGGCTGGTCGCCGCAAACCTACGCCTTGGTCAACGGTGTAGCATTGCTGATCATCGGACCCATCAACATGATGATCATGGGCACGATCTCGGACCGCTGGACAAGCAAGGGCGTTCCCGATGCAGCGCTGCGCCTGATGTATATCGGCTTCTTCATAATGGTGCCGACAGCGGCAATTCCGCTCTTCATGCCGACTGCGGAGCTCGCCTTCGCGGTCCTGTGCATCAACACCGTCGGAATTGGCATCGTTTCGGCCATCGGGGTCACGGCGCTGTTGGTCATAACGCCAGCGCAGGTTCGCGGACAGCTCGTGGCTCTGTATTACCTCGCAATCAGCTGGTTCGGCTCGCTTGGACCGATAGTGGTCGGCGAGCTGTCCAGCAGCGTTTTCGGCGAAGCGGATCTACGTTATGCGGTGGCGGCCGTACCTATCATCTTCGCAATTGTCCCGCTAGCACTCATGTCGTCTACCAAACGGCGCTACCGCGAGCAGATAGCTCGCCTGGGTAGCGGTGCGAACTAACCGGACGACTTGGACCATGGCCAGGCAAGACTATTACGCAGGTGATCTCTTCGGCGAGATATACCAGGCGGAACACCTGTGCCGGCCCAATCCCTGCAGTCTCGCGTCATCGCGCTGCTGCCGGGTTTCGTACTTGCCAGCATCGCCGCAATGGCGGCGGCATTCATGGCGCAAAGCTATGATTTCCCGGTGATCCTACTCGGTCTGCTGATCGGCCTTGCAGCCAGCTTCATGGCTGAGAACGAGCGTACGGCAGCGGGCCTCGACTTTGTCAGTAGGCATGCTCTGCGGCTCGGGATCGTGATGCTTGGATTGCAGGTCACCGTGTCGCAGCTGGCCATGCTGGGAGTGCTCCCGCTCCTTGGACTGCTTGTTACGATGGCTTGCGCTTTCGCTGCGGCGATGATTGCCGCGCGTGTCTTCTCGATCCAGAAAGAGGCGGGCGTCCTCGCCGGAGGGGCGACTGCGATTTGCGGAGCGTCAGCGGCGCTGGCTCTCTATGGCGTCATTGGTAAGGATCGCCTCGATCAAGCCAAGTTTTCGGTCGCCCTGATGGGAGTCGCGCTGGCGAGTGCCCTGGCGATGGCAACCTATCCGATTGCCGCCTCCATGCTGGGTTTGACCGACGCGCAGGTAGGGTTTGTCATGGGCGCCTCGGTGCACGATGCCGCACAAGCTATCGGGGGCGCATACGACTATTCCGACATTGCTGGAGATGATGCTACGGTCGTGAAGCTGGCCCGTGTTGCAATGCTCGCCCCGGTCGTTGCGCTGGTCGCGATGTGGGTAAACGGCGGGAAGCAAGCATCGGGGTGCGTCCTGACACGCATCGCTCTTCCGTGGTTCATCATAGCGTTTCTGGCGCTCGTGATCTTGAACAGCATTGCAGTCGTTCCCGCACCGATAGCGGCTACTGCCCTTCTGCTGTCGAAGTCCCTGCTACTGCTTGCCGTGACGGCTACCGCTATCCGCTCGCGCCTCGACACGCTGGTGACTGCCGGATGGAGGCCGCTCATGCCGGTGCTCTTTGCTACTCTCGCCTCGGCGGTGGCCAGTCTTGGCGTAGCTCTCGCGGTGGTGGGATGATGGGGATCCGTAAGGCCTATGCGGATGGCCCATTCGGCCAGATCCATTACCGCTCTTCCGGCACGCTCGACGCTTCGCATCACATTGTCTGCCTCCACCCCGCACCCTTCAGCGGCTTGGCGTTCACCCAATTGATGCCGCATTTTCCTGACGACTGGTGCGTTATTGCGCCCGACTTTCCGGGACACGGTGGCTCAGACGCATTCCGCACCAATGCCACGATTGACGATTATGCGGCAGCGATGCTGGCTATGGTGGAAAGCTTCAACACCGGTGCTCGTATCGACCTGATCGGTTTTCACACCGGCTGCCTTGTTGCGTGCGAAATGGCGATCCGGGAACCGGCGCAATTTCAGCAGCTGGTTCTGATCGACACCCCGGTCTTCCGTCCGGAAACGCGCGCGGAACATCTGGCACAGGCTGCACGCCCGCCCGGCTTTACCGCGGAGATCGAGACCCTTCAGGCCTCTTGGGAACGCGGGATTTCGCGGCGGATCGAGAGTCAAGGAATGGAGCGCAGCTTCGAGATGTTCGTCGAGCAGCTGCGGCACGGCGAAGCGATGAACGCAGGCTTCCATGCCGGATTTACCTATCCCGTCGAGCAGCGGTTGGCTGAGGTGCCTGTTCCAACGACAATCATCGCAACACAATCCTCGCTAACCGAAGCCAGCCGCCGTGCTGCCAGCTTGATCCCTGACGCGAGGTTGGTCGAGAGGCTGGATATCAACCGAGCGGTCCTCGACGAGGCTGCCGAACCGATAGCGGCGGAAATTCGCACCATTCTCGAAGTCGAACTTGTTGCCACGCAAGAGGAAAAATGATCCGCAAAGCCTTTACCGAGCATCCGGCTTCGGTCGGGGAAACTTACTTCCAGCATTTCCGTCACGCGAACGGCTTCGGCATCCGGATGGTCCTGGGCGGATTTGCCTGCATGCTGCACGGCTTTCTGCCGTTTCTCTTCGTCAGGACAGGCAGCAAGCAGATCGAGACGCTGCATGGCACGATGGTAGTGAACCGGCGGAAATATCCCGAACCGATCGATTTCGTGATCTAATCGAGCAGCTGGTTTATCTCGACCGCGATACCGTCCGGGTCGAACACGTTGCAGCCACGCACGCGGATTTCGCCTTTCCCGTCGCGCGACGGATAGACCTGCCGGCGAGGCGGCCCCGTCATCAAGGTTCCCTCGACGGCAGCTGCCGCTGCACAGCGCTTGTCGGCATCGTCGGTATTGACCACCATCAGCGCCATCCCGGAACCGAGCCGGGTGGGGTATGGCTTGTCCGCATCGGGTAGCGGAGGATCGATCGGCTGCAGCAACCCGATCCAGCCGATATAGGGATCGTTCCCGTTGAGCAGCACGAGCCGGGCACGCGTGCCGGGTTCCCCGACGGGCAGGTTGACGCCCGAAAGCGTCACTTCGATATCGTAATTGAGCTCCAGTCCCAGCGCATCGCGCCAGAACGCAAGGCTCCTGTCCATGTCGCGCACGATGATCGTGGCCCTGCGAACATCCGTGGGCAAGGGAGCATCGCTCTGCACCCCTTCCATGGCCCGCCGGTCCGATTGCAGGTCTCCCGGAATATCGCCGCCCGCAGTTGCGCAGGCGCTAAGCAAGAGCGCCGCACCGAACTGAAGAATTTGCCGCATTTCTAGCTCCCTATCGCGCCACAATCGTGCAACTGCTCGATACGGTCTTCGTCATATCCAAGGGCCGTGAGGACATGTCGCCAATCTTCACCCGGCCTTGGCAATTCCTGAGGTGTACCAATCCGCTTCCCGTCCATCTGCAGCGGGATAGTTGGCAATCGCACGGATTTGCCGCAGTCGAGCGTAACATTCTCGAGCCCCCCGCTATTCAGATGTGGGTCGTCGAACAACTCCTCTGGCTTGCTGATTGGTGCGAAGGGCAGTCCGGTGCCGTCGAGCTTCGCTACCACTTCGTCGCGACTCATCGTGCCGATCAATGCACGAATTCGCGGCATGATCTTCTCGCGGGCTGCCACCCGGGCGTTGTTTTCCCGCAGTGTCTCATCGTTCCATAACTCGTCAAGATCGAAGAGCCTGCAGAATTTCTCCCACAGCGCATCGGTCACCACGCCGATGAAGACGGGCTCGTCCCGTGTTTCGAAAACGTCGTAGATCGCCCATGCCGAAACCCGCGCAGGCATTGGGGCTGCAGGGGTTCCGGTAACCGCATATTGCGCCATGTGCTGCCCGACGAGGTAGGCGGTCGTTTCAAATAGGCTGGCAACGACTTTCTGCCCTCTGCCGGTGCGGTGCCGCTCTTCGAGCGCGGCCAACACACCGATGACGCCGAACATGCCCCCGGTCACGTCGATCACGCTCGCGCCAGCGCGGAGCGGTTTACCAGGCGGGCCGGTCATATAGGCGAGCCCGCCCATCATCTGCGCGACCTCGTCTAGCGCGGTACGCTTCTCGTAGGGGCCGGGCAGAAACCCTTTTTCCGAACAGTAGATCAACCGGGGATTGGCTTTGGCGCAGCTCTCGTAGTCGAGGCCCAAGCGGTCGAGAGCTCCGGGACGGAAGTTTTCGACCAGTACGTCGGCTCGGGCGACCAGATCCTTCGCAACAGCGAGGCCTTCATCGCTCTTCAGATCGAGGCAGATCGATTGCTTGCCGCGATTGTACATTGGGAAATAGCCCGCACCCGATCCCATCAGCCGCCGCGTCCGGTCGCCGCCGATCGGTTCGACCCGGACGACTTCGGCGCCAAGACCGGCGAGAATGTGTCCCACCGTTGGGCCCATGACCATATGGGTGAATTCCACCACCTTTATACCGGCAAGGGGTGCGGGGCCGCTCATGCCGCCACCCTGCTGGCATAATCCAGCATAGGTCCGGCGTCGGGCGTGAAGCCATAAAGCGGCTCGCCCGGCAGCGCCTCCTCCACGATCGCGCGCACTTTCAGAAGTTTGTCGAGATCGATGCCGGTCTTGAGACCCATGGAATTGAGCATCAGCACCAGGTCCTCGGTCACGAGGTTGCCGCTTGCTCCCGGGGCGAAGGGGCAACCACCAAGGCCGCCCAGCGACGCATCGAAAGTGGTAATCCCTTCCTCGAGGCCGGCGACGACATTCGCAAGGCCCAGTCCGCGCGTGTTATGGAGATGGAGTGTGGTAAGCAGGCCCTCGCCGACCGCTGCCTTCACCTTTCGCGTCAACCGCCGCACTTGCGCCGGATCGGCATAGCCGGTCGTGTCGGACAGGCTCAGCTCCCTGGCACCCGCTTCGACCGCCTTTTCCGCGAGGCGAACTACCTGATCCTCGTTCACCGCACCCTCCATGGTGCACCCGAAGGCGGTCGAGAGTCCGACCGCGAAGTGCACCCCGTGGTCCCGCGCGATAGATGCCGCCTCGGCGATCTCTGCGAGCATTCCGGCGTGATCCTTGCGGACATTCTTGAGGCTGTGCGTCTCGCTCATGGAAAACGGGATGCTCACCGCGTCGACACCCGCCTCGGCGGCGAGCTGTGCACCCTTTGCATTTGGTACCAGCGTGACGACGGTGAGACCTTCGATCGTCTTGGCAAATGCGACGAGTTCCGCCGTGTCGGCCATTTGCGGGAGCAGCTTTGGCGGGACGAAACTGCCAACTTCGATCTCGCGCACGCCCGCCTCGGCTTCGGCAGCGATCCAGCGTTTTTTCGCCTCGAGGGGCATCACGCGTTCGATCGATTGCAGGCCGTCGCGAAGGCCGACTTCTGAAACGAGGATGTCGGTCATTTCTGCTTCTCCAGATAGATCCACGGACGATTGGTCCGGTCTTCGCTGAGCCAGCGGCCCATTGCAGTCTTCAGCCTGGCGAGCGTCAGATCGATCGCGTCGAGCCCTTCAAGCAGCATCTGCCTTGCCTCCGGATCAATCTCGAGATGCCAGGAATGCTCGCCTGCGCTTACTGTCTGGGCTGCGAGGTCGATGTGCACCATTTCCCATGGGAGCGATCGGACAAGTTCGTCGGGCAACTCGATGGGTAGGAGGCCATTGCGAAGGCAATTGGCCTTGAAGATCGGTGCAAAGCTGGGGGCTATGATTGCCTCGATGCCGAACTCCATGAGCGCCCAGACCGCATGTTCCCGGCTCGACCCGCAGCCGAAGTTCCGTCCCGCGAGCAACAGGCGCGTCCCGATTGCGTCGCGCTGGTTGAGCACGAAGGCTGCGTCGCGTTCGCGTGTGGATGCATTGGTATAGCGCCAAGGGGCGAACAAGCCCCCTGCCAGGCCTGTGCGCCCGGTGCTCCGCATTTCCCGGCTCGGGATGATGGTATCGGTGTCGATATTGTCGCGTAGCAAGGGCACGGCGGGACTGGTGATAGTGGAGACCGCTTTCATGCCGCCACCTCCTGCGACGGATATTCGCGCGGATCGGCGATCGCTCCGGCAATCGCACTTGCCGCGACGGTTTCGGGAGACGCAATATGAGTGCGAATTCCCGGACCTTGCCGTCCTTCGAAATTGCGATTGGTACTGGAGATGACGCGCGAACCTGGGGCAAATCCTTCCCCGCCCGCGTAGAAACACAATGAGCAGCCGCTCATTCGCCACTCGAACCCGGCATCTTCGAAGACCTTGTCCAGGCCTTCGGCCTCGGCCTGCCGCTTCACTGCCATCGATCCGGGGACGACCATGGCCTTGCCGATCGATGACGCAATACGCCGGCCCTTGAGGATCGCTGCGGCGCGGCGCAGGTCTGAGATACGGCTGTTGGTACAGCTGCCGATGAAGGCTGCGTCGAGCGGAGTTCCCGCAAGCTTCGCGCCAGCTGCGAGCCCGATATAATCGTGCGCTCGATCCGGGCCGTCGGGAATGATGCCATCGATCGGGACGGAATGCTCGGGGCTCGTGCCCCAGCTGACCATCGGCGCGATGCTCGACGCCTCGATGGCGATTTCGCTGTCGAAGCCCGCGCCTTCGTCGGTCGCCAAGCTGGACCAATAGTCATGTTGGAACTCCGCAGGGGCATACCTGCGCCCTGCGAGGAATTCGAAGGTCTTCTCATCGGGCGCAATCATTGCGGCGACCGCCCCGAACTCGGTGGCCATGTTGCACAGGGTCATTCGCCCTTCCATGTCGAGCGACGAAACCGCCTCGCCGGCGAATTCGATGACATGGCCCCCGGCACCGCCCGATCCGTAGGTGGGAATCAGGTGAAGCGCCATGTCCTTGGGCGTTACCCCCGCTGAGAGGCATCCGGAAAAGGTCACGCGCATCTGTTTCGGCTTTTCGAGCCGGAGGACGCCGGTGGCCATGGCATGTTCTGCTTCCGAAGTCCCGATCCCCCAGGCGAAAGCGCCGAATGCCCCCTGCGTGCAGGTATGGCTGTCCGGCGCGACCAATGTGCATCCGGGCAGGACGATGCCGAGTTCCGGCGAGATGACATGGACGATGCCCTGGTCGCGGTCGTTGACGTCGAACAGGGTGATCCCTGCCTCATGGCAGGCGGCCCGCGTTTCGGTGATGAAGCCTTCGCCGCCCTGCATGAGCGTTCCGTCGCTGCGGCCGATCCGCGTATCGACGATATGGTCCATCACCGCGAATACGCGCGCCGGGTCATGCAAGGACCGTCCCTTTTCCTTCATCCTTGCAAGCGCTGCCGCTCCGGTACGCTCGTGAAGGAATACCCGGTCGATCGCGATCAGGGCGCTCCCGGCGTCGGTCTCGGCAACCGTGTGCGCGTCCCAGATCTTGTCGAAGAGCGTCTGCGGCATGGGTCGATCTCAGGCGTTGGCCTTCAGCTCCTGGTCGATGCTGCGCCAATCCTTGGTTACCAGAACCTCCTGGATGGCGGTGCGCGTTTCGAGCATGCCGTCGCGGATCCAGTGCCAGGTACGGCACCTGTTCCTGCCGTCATCGGAAATCTGAATCTGCTCGTAGAGATAGAGCGAAGGGTCTCCGGTCCGCTGCCAGTAGAGCATGACTGTGCGGTTGAACTCGTCGAGCGGAACTTCGGCGGCCCAACCCTGGATCAGCTCGTTGTTCCACCACACCCGGCCGTCGCGATATTCGGCCGGGAAATCGCGCACCTCGGTGCGTCCATCGGACCAGGTGTAGTGGTTGGTCTGATGGTAGGGATGCGGCCCATCGTCGGGAAACCGGCACAGCAGGCGGCTGGCGTGCTCGTCGATCTTCTGGTTGGCAGCATCGAAATAGGTGTAGGTTCCGTCCCAAACGCCCTCGTGGCGGGCGAGTATCGGCATGGCGTTGCGGATGTCTGTCACTCGGAATGGTCCTTTCGGTCTTCGAGATAGAGGTGATAGCGTCTTGCTTCATCGCCAGCACGCAGCCGGGCATGCGCGCGTTGCGCGATATTCGTCGTCTCGACCCGCTGCCGGTCGAGAGGCACCGCACTCCTCGCGGATGCTTCATACCACGGATCGAAGAAAGCTTCCGCCCGCGCTGCGCTCCATGCGCGCAACAAGTGAGTGCCGAAGCGATCAGGGGTCAAGTCGGGATAGAGCAGGCCGGGATCACCAGCCGGCAAGCTGGGCCATTCGATCTGCGTGGCACCGAGCATCTTTCGCGCGCGTTCGATGGCTATGGCGATATCCTCGAACCTGTCAGAAAGACCGTGACCGGGAACATCGATCGCAAGCGTGCCGTCTGCCGCCGCTTCCATATCGCAGCCCGGCGGATGCAGCGTAAGCGTTCCACCGCGCTTGCCGCGCCAATGGATCAGCTTGCCGTCGATCTCCAGCCAGCCTTCTTCTTCATCCTCCGCAAGTGCAGGGCAATCCGCATCCCCCGCCTTGCCGAGGAGGAAGGCAAAGCTGGCGTCCTGATGCTCGGCCGGTGTTGCAACGGGATATGCCTGCCATCCTTGGGGCATGTCGCCCAGCCGTTCGAGATGCGCTTGCAGCGGATCGCCGTCATAGGCGGTGATAAGCACGGGAGGTGTCTCGGCCTCCGCCGGGGCGATGTCTCGCGGTGCTCGCAGCACGGCCCCGTATCCGGCGCGATAGGCGTCCCCGGCGTCGAGCATTTCCATCACCGCCTGATGCACGCGGGCGATATCGGCATGGGCCACGCTGAGCCGCGATTCCTTGCGGATATCGAACCACGGGAAGAACCAGCTTTGTTCGAGCATGCGGTTCCATAACCAGGTCAGGTGTTCGCCATAATCGCTGGGCCGGAAGGGAGGCAGGTAGCTGTCACCGAAGAGCGCGATCTCCTCGGATGTCCAGATGGCGTATCCACCGATGGCAAGACATGAGAACAGGTCTGGATGGCGCTTGAGCGCAGTGACGAGAATGATCCCGCCCGAATGAAAGCCGTAGGCGGCGCATCGACCGACACCGAGGACCTCGAGGAATTCGGCCAGGGCATCGGCGAAGTCGTCGATTTCCGGTTCGCCGGGCAAGGGGGCGGATTGTCCGAAACCTGGTGTGTCGGGAGCGATGCAGGTGAAAGGTTCGCCCCAACGTTCCATTAACTCGGCATATTCGGCTGAACTGCGAGGGCTCTGGTGTACCAAGAGCAGCGCCGGCCCGGAACCGCAGCGTCTATAGTGAACGCGGCGACCCGTCGAAGGAATAGTCAGAATGTGCTGCGTGATCATGCCAGCTCCCTCTCGTGAAAGTTGTCCGGACAAATTTCACTCGACAAGCCTCTACCCGCGTCTATTGTCGCCTGTCAAAGGCAGAATCGCAGGAGACGCGGATGAGCGACTTGGTCGGCACGAAGATGGTGAGCGATGGCAAGACTGCGCGTCAGATCTTCGAAGAGGTCATGGCCAATCCGGCGCGCAAGAAGTTCGGTTTCGGCGAGAAGCTGGCAATCGTGAATGTCGATGTGCAGCAGGCCTATACCCGTACCGACTTGTTCAAGAACGCTTATGAAACCGATCCGAAGCAGATCGAGTACATAAACGCCATCAGCCGTCTTGCGCGTCGGCACGGCATGCCGGTGATCTGGAGCAGGGTCGCCTACAAAGGGGATGCCGGCGATGCGGGCGTATGGGGGACGCGCACCGATACGGAGGATTCGCTCCAGAACATCAAGTACGAGAGCGAGCGTCATTCGTTCGATCCGCGATGTGAGATCGAAGACGACGATCTCACTTATACCAAGCGAATGCCGAGCGCCTTTTTCGAAACCCCGCTGGCGAGCTATCTGACGTGGCACAAGGTCGATACGGTGGTGGTAACAGGGGGATCGACCTCGGGCTGTGTCCGCGCGACTGCCGTCGACGCCCTCAGCCATGGCTATCGCACGATCGTGCCCATCGAGACTTGTGCGGACAAGCACGAGAGCTATCACTTCGCGAACCTCACCGATCTTCAGCTGAAATACGCCGATGTCGAACCGGTGCAGGCTGTGATCGACTGGCTGGAGGCCCGCTGAGACGATGCAGGAAGGCACCGCAGATCCCGGTCTGTACGACTATCACCCATATCCCGGTCGAAAAAAGATAGTCTGGCCGGAAGGGAAGACATGTGCAGTGTGGGTCGCGCCCAATCTCGAATATTACGAGATCGATCCGCCGATAAACCCGCATCGCAAGCCGTGGCCGAAGCCGCATCCCGATGTGGTCGGCTTTTCCTATCGCGACCACTCGAACCGGGTCAGCCACTGGCGCATGGCTGAAGTCATGTCGCGCCATGGCTTCCCCGGCTCGGTAAGCCTGTCGGTGGCACTTTGCCAGCATCATCCCGAGGTCGTGGCCGACGGCGTCGAGCGAGGCTGGGAGTTCTTCAGCCACGGAATTTACAACACCCGCTATTCTTATGGGATGGACGAGGCGCAGGAGCGCGCGATCATCGAGGATTCGATCGCGACGGTGGAGAAGGCGACTGGCCAGCGCATACGCGGCTGGCTGGCACCGGCGTTGACTCACACGCCGCGCACTCTGGATCTGATCGCCGAATACGGTCTCGACTACACCTGCGATCTCTATCACGACGACCAGGTGCAGGAGGTAAAGGTTGCCAAAGGCAAGCTCGCCTCGATCCCCTACAGCCTGGAGGTCAACGACCATTACGGGTTCAATGTCTACGGTATGGCCGGCCGCGAATATGCCGATTGCCTCATCCGCCAGTTCGAACGGTTGGCGAGCGAAGGCGAGAACTCAGGCACGGTGATGTGCATCCCACTGCACGCCTATTTGATCGGACAGCCTCACCGCATCGGGCCATTCGAGGAAGCGCTGCGGCACATTGCGAGCGACCCGCGCTGCTGGAAGGCGCGGGCTGGCGAGATCATCGATAGCTGGAGAGCGCAGCAATGAGCCTCGATCCGGCCTATCTCGAATATTCGCACCGGCGCGAGGGATACGATCACGAGCTCTACACCTGGTCGAATATCCACCAGCGCCCTGCGGTCCGTTGGCCGGGTGACAGGTCGGTTGCGATCTTCCTGTGTGTCAGCCTCGAATACTTCCCCATTGTCCCCGGTGACGAGCCATTCCGTGCGCCCGGGCACATGGTCACTCCCTATCCCGATTACCGCCACTACACAGTCCGCGACTACGGCAATCGCGTTGCGGTATTCCGTATGCTCGAAGCGTTCGCAAAGGCTGGCGCGACGGCGAGCTTTGCAACCAATGCTGCAGTTGCAGAGCGATATCCCGAGCTTGTGGAAGCGGTACAGGCGGGCGGTCACGAGATCATTGCGCATTCGACCGACATGAACGGCACGATCGCTTCGTCCATGACCGAAGATGCCGAGCGCAAACTGGTTTCCGATGCACTGGCGCGGCTGGAAGCGGCCACGGGCACGAGACCTGGCGGCTGGCTGTCGATCGCGCGTTCGCAAAGCTGGCATACGGCAGACCTGCTCAGGGAATACGGCATCGACTACTGCTGCGATTGGGTGAACGACGAGCTCCCCTGGCGCTTCAACAACGGCCTCGTGAACCTGCCGCTAAGCGTCGACCTTTCAGACCGCCAGATCGTTGCGGTGCAGCAGCACTCCGCTGAAGCCTGGGCGCAAATGATGCGCGATGCGTTTGACTGGCTGGCCGGGGAGGCGGCCAAACAATCGAGCGCGCGACTGCTGCCGATGCAACTGACCCCCTACATCATGGGCCAGCCGTTCCGCATTGAAGCACTGGAGGAGCTGCTGCAGGATTTGTCGGCGCGCGACGAGGCTTGGTTCGCCAGCGGGAGGTCGATCGTCGAATGCTGGGCAGCTCAGCAATGAAGGTGCTCAATCCTCGAACCGGTAAGGTCGACTATGAATTCGAGCCCAGCACCCCCGCGCAGGTCGCAGCGGAAGCGATGCGCCTGCGCGATCAGCAACCCGCATGGGAAGCGCGTGGGCCGGAGGGTCGCGCTGCTATCCTCTCGCGGCTGGCTGACAGGATCGAAGCGCATGCGAGCGCAATTGCAGAAGCCCTGAGCGTCGACACAGGACGCAAGGCCGTCGCGCGGATCGAAGTAGAGGGTCTTGCGCGCAATTGTCGCAAATGGGCCGAGCGTGGCCCCCAGCTCTTTGCGTCGCTGCCTCGCGAAGCAGCGGCCTCTGCAACGCCCGGTATCGAAATCGTCTCGCGCTTTTCCTCCTACCCACTGTTCGGGGCCATCGCGCCTTGGAACTTCCCCGTGGTGCTGAGCCATATCGACGCAGTTCCGGCGCTGATAGCGGGATGCGCGGCGATGGTGAAGCCGAGTGAGGTGACGCCGCGTTTCGTGGAGCCCATGCAGGAAGTGCTGGCTGACATACCTGAGCTGCCGCTGGCATATGTGCTGGGTGGTCCCGCAACCGGTCAGGCGCTGATCGAGAATGTCGACTATGTCTGTTTCACCGGCTCGACCGCCACCGGGCGCAAGGTTGCCGAGGCGGCGGCACGCGCGCTGATCCCTGCCAATCTGGAGTTAGGCGGCAAGGACCCGATGATCGTTACTGCCAGCGCGGATCCAGAGAAAGCCGCAGAGATTGCGCTACGCTCCAGCATTGTCGCGACAGGGCAGGCCTGCCAGTCCATCGAACGGGTTTACGTCGCTCGGGAGATTGCCGAGGCGTTTCTTGGAAGGCTCGTTGCAGAGGCGGAGCAAGTAAAGCTGACCTATCCCGACGCTGATGAAGGTCACATCGGCCCATTCATTTTCCCTTCCCAAGCGGAAAAGGTCGCAGAGCAGATCGCGGATGCGCGAGCAGGGGGAGCAAAGGTTCTTACCGGCGGCGAGGTCGAAGATCTCGGTGGGGGGCGCTACTTGCGGCCCACGGTGATCTGCGATGTTACGCCAGACATGGCAGTGATGCGCGAAGAAACGTTCGGGCCAGTCATTCCGGTTGTCGTTTTCGAAACGATCGACGAAGCTATTCGTCAGGCAAACGATACCGGATACGGGCTCTCCGCTGCGGTCATAGCCGGAACGATGGACGAAGCCGCGCAAATCGGGGCACAGCTCGATGCTGGCGCAATCAGCCTTCAGGATGGTGCGCTTACCAGCATGGTGGGCGATGCAACCAACCATTCGCGCAAGGGCAGCGGTCTGGGGCCGAGCAGGATGGGCGATGAGGGCATGCTTCGCTTCCTCAGAAGGCAGGCCTTGATCCGGCAGACGGGCGAGGCAGCGACCATCGCAGCCTATGCCGAAGGCAACCGCTGATGAGCAATCGCGCCGAACTGAGGCGCGCGATGCCCGCCATGTTCGATCACGAGGGCTGGTGGGATGGCTGGTACCGGGATGTCGACATCGATGGCACTTTGCTTGACGAGCGGCGGGTGAAGACGCGGTGCGAATTTCCCGACGTAGCTGAATGGCATTACGTCCAGCACAATTGGCTTTCCTGGCCTGACGGGCGAACGGCCACGTATGAGTTCGGAGGGAGGCTCGAAGGCGACCTCCTGCGCTGGGAGACGGATCGCTTCAACGGTTTCGGGTGGCAGGCACACGAAGACTGCCTGATGCTGCGGCTCGACCGGCTCGACGAGCCGGGAAGTCACTATGTCGAGATGATCAATCTTGTTCCCGGTGCGGAAAAGCGTGCGCGGACGTGGCAGTGGTTCAGGGGCAATGAGCCGCTGAAGCGCACCCTTTGCGACGAATGGAGGATCGACGCGAAATGATTACACCTCTTGTTGCGCTTTTCCTGCAACCACTATCTGCCACACAAATGCAGGCCCCATCGCAGCCAGCCTGCAATCAGCCGGTGGTCATGGTGGTGACCGGTACCACGCATGACCGCGAGCGAATGATCACTTACGCACGTGCTATCGCCGCCAGCAGGTTGTACGAAGAACTTGGCGGCTACTACGTCAATATTCCTGCTCCCGTCGCGCATTTCGAAGGCGAGGCCGAGGAGGGGCATGTCACCTTGATGGTACGCTTCCCGTGCCTCGAGAACGCCAAGGCCTTCTGGTACAGCCGTGTCTATCAGGAAGAAATCAGGCCGCTGAGGCTCGATCCGAGCGCGGGAGATTATATCGTGCGGGTATACCCAGAGGCTCCGCTGCGCGATGATCTGGCCGGCAAGGTAGGTCCTGCGAATTACAGCGCCGAGTTCGACGCTTCGCACATCGAACAGGTCGCGGACTAGCGGTTCAGCTCGACCAGTTCGTAGCGGTTCATCATGTAACCGTCGATCGAGCCGTAGACGAGGACCGAATCCTCGTCTGCGGTCACCCACATGTCGAAATCCGGATGACGCTCGCCCCCCATGCCCTGGTCGCTGTCATCCACATAGCGGTAGTGGCGGCACTGGAACGTGCCCGCTTCCACCGTCTTCTCCTCCTCGCCCACGTATTCCATTGTCATTTCGACTTCGGCGATCTGCGGCGGGGTGGCGCCGCGATGATCTGGTGAGGGAAGGAAAAAGCGCAGCCGCCGACGATGCGATCCACGCGATGTGTCGAGCAGGCGCGTCGTGAAGCCGTCGCCGACAACTGGATGCGTGCCGAAGGCATCGAAATCGCCAGCCGATCTCTTTTCCGAGTTTCGTCCGATGGATGGCCCAAAGCTTTCGCACGTGATCTCGCCCGCTTCCGCGTCATGGCGCATCCAGCCGGACCCCAGGAACTCATCGCCGAGCGTCAGATGGACGAGGAGGTTGCGCGGCCTGCGATCAGGTCCGATGTGGTAGACGATATCGCGCAGCACCGCCGGGTCCGGATCCTCGATTTCGCATTGGGCGCGCATGATGACCGACCCGTCCTTGTGGTGGGTGAAAGTGAACCACTCCCGGCCCCGTTCCGCACCCTCACGTCCTTCTTTCGCCGATGTGTAGCGGATTTTTCCCGAGACCGTGCGATGCTGCATTGGATCATTCCTGCCCTAGATAAGACCGGCCCTGTCGAGCCGGGCGATCACCGCTTCCTGCGCGCGCTTGAAATAGTCGCGATCAGGTACTTTGGGCGCGCCGTCTTCGACCATCCCGTTCGCCCGATGGAATGCATCGGCCGAGGCCGCATAGGCTTCTGCAAAGAGTGCAGGCCGCTGCCGCGCCAGTGAATTGATCATCGCCGGCGTCCGGCGCGCCTGGCGCAAAGCGCCGATATCGAGCGAGGCGAAGGCCGTGAATGTCTCTCCGCTCGACGATTGGGACAGGATCTTGCCGCGATAGTCGACCACACGGCTGCCCCCATCCGCACTGGCGAGAGGTAATGCGCCTCCAGCAATGCCTGCCGTATTTGCCGAGACCACATAGGCTGCGTTCTCGAAGGCACGAGCCTGCTTTGCAATATCCTTGGGAGTCGCGAGCGGCGAACCGATTTCGGAGGAGGAATGCACGAAGATCTCCGCCCCGCGCATCGCCAGAACGCGCGCGATTTCAGGGTAGAGGATTTCTTCCGAGGCAATCGCGCCAATTCGGCCAAGCTCGGTATCGGCAACCGGGAAAACCGCATCGCAACCATAGTGGTCCAGATAGGCTTCCCAGACATCGTGCGGGCTCGGTGCGAACATCGACAGCAAGCGGCGGTATCGCAGCACGACATCGCCCGAAGGCGCAACGAGAAAGCTGGTCTGGAAGTAGAAGTCCGGAAAAGCAGCGTCGCGTTCGTAGGCGTTGCCGGCGATATGCATCCCGAGCGAGTTGGCGACCTTGCCCAGCGCTTCATATTCCGGGCCGCCCGCATCCCACCCGCATCGTGCAGCGAACTCGGGGATCGATACTCGGCCGGGATAGGAGGTGAAGAGATACTCGGGCAGCACCGCGAGCTTAACCGGGTCGCCGCCATACTGTTCGATAAAGATGGACGAGGCACGGATGGCGCCTTGGAGCTCGCCAATATGCGACAGCATTGCGGGCCGGACTTCGTCCTCTCCGAGTGCCTCCAGCGAGCGGGCGGTCAATTGCATCGCGACGGCGGAAAAGGGTGCGGGCATAATCATCTCTCTGGACTGACCTGCTGCGAAAGCCCAAGCGAGCCGGGGTTCATCAACCCTCGTGGATCGAGCTCGCGCTTGATCGCCTGCAGCAGCGCATCTGCGCGCGGTTCGAGACTGTCGCGATATCGATAGGTCCGCCCAATCTGGAAATGCGCGGCGTCATGGGCAAAGAAGATGTCGACGATCGCCTTCTTCAGCCTGGCCGCAAGTGCGCGTGCAGCTTCGTTCGCCTCGAGTTTGGGGACCTTCTTGAGGTGGCCCGGTTCTATCGTGTCCTCAATCAGGGCGTTTCGCGCGTCGGGCCAGTAAAGGCAGGGCTCGATCACCGTTCCGGAACCCCCGACCGCGGCGATCAAGGTCCCGTAGTGGACGCCAAGTTCCTCCATTTCGGAAGCGTGTTCAGCGAAGAGGTTCTCGAAAGCGGCGAAACATTCGCGTGCGCGGCCATGGCGGACAAGCCCGTGGATGGGAGCCCAGCGCTCACCCTCCGGTCCCAGAATGGAATTGAGCGGACCGAAGGGATTGGCGCGGATTATCTTGGGGATCGTATTCTCGACCTCGCGTCCGCCATAATGGAGCACGATGTTCCTTGCGCTTTCGATGTGGGCATCGGCCGCAGCCTGGATATCGCCTTCCGCGAGCACGTGGAGCGAATAGTTGGCGTCCTTGAGGAAGTTGCGCCCGGCGGCAACGACCTTAGCACCTTCCTTCAGTGCTTTCAGCATCCCGCCCTGCTTTTTCATCATCCCGACCAGCTGCTTGGCATCCCCGGCAAGACTGTCCCGCTTCATCCGGATCGCATTGAGATAGGGGTCGAAACCGAAGCACTCGGTCGCGATGCCCTGTCGCTCGATCTCGGTAGCTGCGGCGAACCATTGATCTGCCTCGTCGAAGGCGAAGCTGGCATAGCCATGGCAAAGCGCCTCGCGCACCAGCTTGAGCGTGACGGTGGCCTTGATGCCGAGAGCGCCGGTGTCGCCCAAAAACAACCCGGTGAGGTCCGGGCCGTAAGGGCGGGTATGGCCTTTCCCGACCCTGAGGAGCGTTCCGTCTGCCAGAACGACTTCGAGGCTGTTGCAGCTCTGCACTGCGGTGCCGTGGCGGCCCGTGCCCCAGAAGATGCCATTCTGGCTCATCCCGCCGCCGATAGTTGCCTTGAGACCCGAGAGCGTGCCCCACATCGGTGTGCGCAGCTTGTGATGGGCAAGGCGCTCGCGCAAACCCGCCCAGGTGCAGCCTGCCTCGACCGTTACCGTCATGTCGGTATCGTTAACCTCGAGAACGCTGTTCATATGGGCCAGGTCGAACAGCACCGCTCCCGGCAGGTCTTGCGTATAGCCTCCGGTATAGCTCATGCCTCCGCCGCGCGGCACGACAGGGTGGCCTGCATCGGTTGCGGCCTTCACTGCCGCTGCAAGCTGGTGCTTGTCTCTCGGGCGGACGACCGCAGCGAGATCGGCTCCGCGTCCATAGATGTCGTGGGCGTAGAACTCGAGAACGTCATCGCTGTCCAGGACCTCTGCGCCGGCCGCCCTGAGCGTACCGAGCAGCGAGTTCTCGGCAAGAGTCGCCATCAGGCCGCCCCTGCCGACGCTCGTGTCGGCTCGGCCGCGTCGTCGCTGGCGGGGAAATTCTCTGGATATCGACCGAGGAAGAGGAGTAATCCTCCTCCCACGACATACATGAAGATCGCTACGGTCAGGATTGGATCGTATGTTCCGTACGTGTCACGGACGAAGGCATAGACCAGCGGCGAAGCTGCGCTGGCAAGCCCGAATGGCATGTAAAGCATGCCGTAAATCTTGCCATAGTGAAGCATGCCGAAATAGCGGCTTGCGAGGTAAGCGATCAGGTCGCTTTCCGCTCCCGCAGCAAAGCCCAAGAGGAATCCGCCAATGGCCACCGGCAGGAAAGCCGTGTCGGTGCCGAGCAGCAGGTAGCTGGATATGGCTGGCAGGCAGAGAAGGGGAAAAGCGACAAAGCCCGCCCAGTACCGATCGAGCAGCAGCCCGGTAATGATCCGCCCCGACAGTATCCCGAGGCCCAAAATGGTCATGACATTGGCCGCCGTTGCGGAATCGATGGCGTGATCGCCGAGGATCGGAACCATGTTGATGAACGCCCCGCCGAATGCGAGGGCGATGATCAGGATCGAAAGCCAGATCAGCCAGAAACGATAGTCCCGCAAGGCGGCGCCCAGCGTCACCCCGGTAAGCTTGCCACCGTCCCGCTTCATTTCGGCGGGACGTTCTTCGGGCAATGGCTCGCGGAAGAACAGGAAGCCCAGGGGCAGCGCAACCAGCAGCGGCAGGCCCGCGACGATCGCGAACATCGCGCGCCAGCCGTAATTGGCGATGGCCCACTCGGCGATCTGCGGTACTATCATCGCCGCGATGCTGGTGCCCATCAGCAAGATGCCCAAGGCGAGCCCTTTGCGGCGGAAGAACCACATGTTGACAGCCCGGCTCCACGTCACGGGCGTCGATCCGATGCCCACCAGGCCGATCAGCACCCACAGGCCGTAATAGATGTAGAGGGTCGATGCGGCATTCGTCTTGGGAGTGAGCGCGATCGCCGCAAAGGCGGCCCCGAAAGCTGCGAGGGAAAGCAATGCGACGCGGCGCACGCCATAGCGATCGGCCATCCAGCCGAAAGCCGGGGCCAGCAGCGATGCAATGACGCCGAAGATTGTGATCGGGACGAGGATTTGAGTGCGCGACCAGCCGAACTCGTTCATCAGCGGATCGACGGTAAAGCCGATGACATTGAATGGGATGGGTGAGGCACCGAAGGCGACCCCGAGCACAGAGACGATGAGGACTTTCCAGCCGAGTGAGAACTCGCCGCGCTGCCGCGATGTCGGCTCCGAAACGTCAGTCGACATATTCATAGAACTCCGTCAGGTTGCCGTCCGGATCGCGTACGGCGAAGATGGCCACTTCACCGATCCCTGAGATAGCAGCAGTGTCTGCTTCGTAGGCGATGGCAACGCCTTTTGCGGTCAATGTCGCGCGGTAGCCCGCAAGATCGCGGACGGGATATCGAACCGAAAGTATTCCGAGGTTTGGAGGGTTTGCTCGCGCCGAATGGTCGCGCCCTGTAAAGCCTTCGATTTGCATGACTTCGACACGCCCGGTTTCCCCGGCCACGGGCTGGAGCGCTGCAGCAGCGCGCTTTACGGTTGGAGTGAGGTTCAGGGGAATGGACAGGTTCGAGAAGGCGGGCTGGTCGGGTTCGTTAGCGCTATCGAAGAGAAGCTCGAAGCCTAATTTCTCGGCATAGAAATCTCTGGCGGTCTCGCGGTCTCGGACCATGCGCATGGCGTTGAAAGCCTCGCTGATCCTGCCGACCGGGAAGGCAGTGAAATCGGGGGAGATCCGTTCGTAGGCGGCAATGTGAATGCCGTGCGGTCCCGTGAGGACGACATTGCGCAGGTCCGAAGACCCGAATTGGAAGCGGATCGGCGGGCTTTCAGCCCACCAGCCAAGCTCGAGCGCTTCCTTATAAAGGGCCGGGACATCGTCGCTGCGGACCATGATCGAATAGATGCCGCCCGTGTCCCATGCCCGTGCGGCAGGCCTGATCGGTTCCTGCTCCACATTCGCGAAGCGGATGAAGCGAATGCAGCCCGTATCGGCCCGGGGAGCGCACCACCTCTCGAAGTCCGCCTTGGCCTCGCGTGTGAGCTGCCAGTAGGCGAGTTCGCTCGCGGAGGCTTGCCCGGACTGCACCAATCGCCAACCTCCAGCATGGCGCAAAACGGCAGTCGCAGGCTCGAATTCGGCGACCGAAACCACTGTCTCGGTCCAAGGCACTACCCCATGATCCTGCGCCTCGCCCGCAATGGCTGGGCAGACGAGGAAAAGGCCGACCGCTGCGAAGATGCAACGGCCGGCCTCAGAGAGGGTCCTGGATAGTTCAGTCAAACCGGAAGCCAACATCGATCCCAAAGGTCAGCGGGGGCGCGGCATAGATTTGGTTGACCGACGTCGTGGCGCGGAAATACTCGCGGTCGGTCAGGTTCTTGCCCCATACGGTGACTTTCCAGCGCTCGTCGTCGGCGCGCCAACCAATCCGGGCGTCGAGACGGAAACCTGGTTCCACCAGCGATCCGGGATTGTTGGCGACCAGTGCGAAGCTGTCCGCTTCATAGGCCGCATCGCCACCGAAGAAGACCTCTCCGGAACCGACCGGGAATGCATAGTTGAAACCCAGCAGCCCCTTCCACTCGGGAGCGTTCTTGAGCTCGAGGCCGAGCGCGCAATCGACGACCTGTTGATCGAACTGGGCGGAGGGACCTGTCGCTGTGACATTCGTACAGGCCGGGCCTGCCGTGCCCGAAGTGATGTTCGAGTTGCTGAGCGTGCCTGCCTGTAGCGGGCTCAGATTGCGATACTCCGCATCGAGCCAGCTCGCATTGCCATAAATGTCGAGACCCGCAACGGGACGCAGGCCGAACTCTAGTTCGACACCCTGGATCCGCGCCTCGCCCGCGTTGGAACGGGTGAAGACACCGCCACCGGTTGTCGCGCTGATCTGGAGGTTGGTGTAGTCGTTGTAGAAATATGTTGCGTTGAACGTGGCGCGCCCGTCCATAAACTGGGTGCGAAGACCCGCCTCGATACTGTCGAGTTCCTCCTCGTCGACGCTCAGGAAACATCCCGTCGGCGAGAAGCAGTCCGACGAGAAGCCCGGTGATTTGAACCCCGTGGCGTAGGTCGCATAGACGAGGATGTCGGGCGTGATCTCGTAATCGGCCTTTGCGGTCCAGGTGATGTTGTCCGTCGAAACAGAGTCCACCACTTCCGGGATGACCACCGAGGTTCCAACGAAGTCACGGCTCTCGTCCGTCCAGCGCAACCCACCCGTCAGCGTCAATGCGCCGATCTCCACAGCGGCCTGCCCGAAGAGTGAAAAGCTTTCGGTGTCGACATTGTTGGTTACCGGCAGGATGAAGGTGAAGGCAAGCTCCGCATCTTCGGTATAGTAGAACGCACCCGCGGTCAGATCGACCGCACCAAAGTTGGTGTTAAGTAGCAGTTCCTGGCTGAACTGGTTCTGGTCGGTGTTCTGGAAGTACGGAAACGAGATGTGGGTCGACAAATCGTCCTTCAGCGTGCGGAAGGCAGTGGTCGATGAGATGGTGAAAGTGTCGTATTCACCGGTCAGCTGGTAGCTGACCCCGAAGGCGTCGACCTTGCTATTGAAATCGCTGAAGCAACCGACACCGAGGAAGGTCGCGGGTGTCGCGGAAGAGCAGGTCGCACCCGGTGCAGGTTCGATCGTGAAAATATCGCCATCCCTGTCGGTGACGACGCCTGCGTTATCGCTTTCCGCAATGATCGAACTCGGGACCGGATCGGACTTGTCCTTGGTATAGTCCACGATGGCGAGGAAGCTCCATTGATCGGAAAGCTCGCCATAGAGGCTGCCACGGAGGGCAAAGACCTTCTCGTCCCCGACAGTCGTTCCGGCAAGGTTGGCAAAGTCCCCGTTGGGATTGAGCTCGAAATAACCTTCGCGCTGACGATAGAGGCCGGAAAGGCGCAGCGCGCCTGTATCCCAGGGGGAGACATTGACGCTCGCCTTGGCCGAGATACGGTCGTAATTTGCGTATCCAACTTCGCCCGAGATCGAGGTCTCGCCAAGCTGGGGGCGGACCGAGCTGATCTTGATTGCACCGCCATTGGTGTTGCGTCCGTAGAGTGTGCCTTGGGGTCCGCGCAGGACTTCGACCTGCTCGATATCGACCAGATCGACCAGAGACCCAACGGTACGACCTAGATAGACGTTGTCGATATAGATGCCGACCGCGGGGTCGATCGCGCCGCGCGATTCGTCTTCGCCGACGCCGCGGAAATAGATGCGCGCGGAATTCGCCGTCCCGGTCCCGGTCGAGATGACGACGTTCGGGATCTGGTTCTGAAGATCGTTGGTGTCTGCAATCTGGCGGTTTTCGAGCGCCGCGCCTGTAAGCGCGGTCACCGCGGCCGGCACATCCTGCAAGTCCTGCGCGCGGCGCTGTGCCGTGACGATGATGATGCCATCCTCCGCTCCGGCATCGGCAACGGCCTGATCGGTCGCGCTTTGGTCGGCGTCCTGGGCAAGGGCAGGGGTTGCACTCAATGCAGCACCCGCGGCCGACAGCAGCAAGGGGGTACGAAAGCGGCGGTATGGATTCATCGGACGTCTCCCACGACTTGAATCGGATGCTGGGACCGGTCGGCTTAGCCCGGATCATCCAGAGGCCGGGAATTTGTCCGGACAAATTTCTGGCTTGTCAAGCAATATTGCCCTAGTTGTCCGGACAATTATCGATCAGATGCATCGCCAAGCCGCATGAGAGGGTTCGAATATGGTTGAGGTCTATCAGGTGCTGGTGTTCTCGCACCTGCTGCTCTTTGTCCTGTGGCTGGGTGCCGACGTCGGTGTCTTCCTTCTTGGCCAGCACTTTCGCAAGCGCAGCCAATACTCGCTCGACCAGCGGATCGCACTGCTTAAACTACTGGTGTTGGTCGACATGACCCCGCGCAGCGCCTGGGCCCTGATGGTGCCTCTGTCGCTGAGCGTGGTCGACACCGGCAACTGGTGGGATGTCCCGACGCCCCTGCTGGTCGCCGCATGGCTTATCGGTGCGTTCTGGTTGTGGCTGGTCTGGGATGCGCATTGGCATGACCAGACCCCGCGGGCAGCGCGCAACCGCAGGATCGAAGGATGGCTACGCTGGATCGTTGGCGGCTTCTACCTGTGGCTGGGCGGCCAGAGCCTGTTGCTCGACGCGCCGCTGGCACCCGACTGGCTTGCGCTCAAGGCGCTGGGGTTCGGTCTAATCTTCGTTGCGGCGATCATGATCGATGTGACCTTCAAACCGGTGGGGGCGCAACTGGGAGCCGTGCTGGAAAGGGGGTCGAGCGACGAAACCGAGCTCCCTTTGCTCAAGACCATGAACCGGACGCGTATCTGGGTGTGGATCGTCTATGCTCTGCTGCTGGTCACGGCATTCTTTGGCAACGTCAAACCGTTGCACTGACGCTACGGAAAGGGCTTTTTCCACTGCTACTGATAAATTTGTCTGGACAAATTTGTCCGGACAAGTGAATTTACCGTGTGAGCGGTCTAAGCCGCGGTGGGAGGGAGATCACAATGAAGTCCGTATTCCGTTCAGCCTTGCTGGCAGCAACGCTGCTGACACCGGCAGCCGTGTCCGCGCAGGATTCCGAAGTCGAAAACGAGGGCGGGGAGGCAGCCGGCGGCATCCCGGTAATCGTCGTCACGGCCCGCAAGACCGAGGAATCGATCAACGATGCCCCGGTGGCGGTCACCGCTTTCTCGGGCGACACGCTGGAACAGCGGGGCCTCAACGATATCGCCGATATCGGTAACCAGACACCGGGCCTGTCATTCAGCCAGGCCTTCGGGCGCGATACCGACCGCCCGGTCATCCGCGGCCTCGGCAACGTGCTTGCGGGCGTCCAGTTCGGGGTCGAATCGGGCGTTGCGGTGTTCATCGACGGCGCGCTGTTCCGCGGCGATGTGCAGAGCCTCAATTTCGATACGCTCGAGCGGGTCGAAATCGTCAAGGGCTCGCAGTCCGCGCTCTACGGGCGCAACACCTATTCGGGTGCGATCAACTTCATCACGAAGACACCGGGAGACGAGTTCACCGGCGTGCTCCGCGCGCGCGCAGCCGAGCATGACGAATACATGATTTCGGGCAGCATCGACATCCCGATCGTCCCCGGCACCATCGCCGCGCGGGTCGACGGGCGCTATTATGAGTATGGCGGTGAGTTCCGCAACTCGCTGACCGGCGCGAAAGTCGGCCAGGAAGAAAGCACCAATGTTGCGGCGACGATCTATATCACGCCGGGGGACAGCTTCCGTTGGCGGACCCGTATCTCCTATGAGGAGCAGGACGACGGCACGCCTGCGCTGTTCCTGCAAGGGGCGGACCAGAACAATTGCAAACCGGGATTCCGCAGCGCGGCGTTCCGCACCAGCAGCTTTGTGTTCCCCTACTGGCCGGTGACGCGCACCTCGACCAACAATAACCAGTATTTCTGCGGTGTGATCAAGCCGGGCACCGTGGCGCTCAACAACGATCCGACGTCGGTGCTGTTCCGCGCCACCGCCAACGGCGCTTTGACGCCGACGGTGCTCGATGGCACGCCGATCGACGGCTACTACAAGTCGCGTTGGTTCGTATCGTCGGGTTTCGACGCCGATCTCGGCGACGACGGCTGGACCGCCAGCGGCATCTTTGCCTATCGCAACGAACTGGCGCGGACCGGCACCGATTCCGACCACAGCGATGCCTTCGTGTTCTTCAACAGCCGCTTCGGCGCGCCGCCCAACCTGGCGACCGACCTGCCGGCCTTCACCAACACACACCGCAGTCGCTCGGAAGATGTCAGCGCCGATCTGAGGCTGTATTCGCCGCAGGACCGGCCCATTCGCGGCCTGATCGGCGCCTATATGTATGACTTCAAGATCCAGGATCGCGACGTCAATTTCGCCAGCGGCGTGGATGGCGTGCCGTATGGCGGTGCCGGGTCGGACGAGGAAACGATCACCAACTCGTCCGTCTTCGGCCGGGTCGAATTTGATCCGGTCGACACGATCACGATCGGCGTCGAGGGGCGTTACCTGGTCGAACGAAAGACCCGCACCGAATTCTCTGCCACCGGCGCGACGGTGTTCAGGAGCGAGACCGAGAAGGACTTCGTGCCGCGTGTGACGGTTGACTGGCAGCCAACCCCGGATACGCTGATCTATGCGATCTACACCGAGGGCAACAAGCCGGGCGGTACCAACGGTTCGGCGGGCATCTCGATCGGGCGACCGGACTATAGCTCCGAAACGCTCAAGGGCGGGGAGATCGGGTTCAAGCAGACGCTTGCGGACGGCAAACTGCAAGTGAATGCCTCGGCCTATTACAACGAGATCGCCAATGTGCAGCTCACCACCGCGCTGCCCGTCGGCGGCGGGGCGCTGACTTCGGTCGCGACCAACCAGGGTGATGCCGAGGTCAAGGGTTTCGAGTTCGAGCTGACCGCGCGGCCGATCCCGCAACTGACGCTCAATGCGGGCCTCGCCTACACCGATGCCCGCTTCACCAGCGGTTGCGACGATTTCCAGTACACGCTCAATTCGGGCGGGTTCCTGATCTCGAACGCGATCAACCCGCTGCCGCAGGAGTTGGCCTTGTGCTCGATCGAAGGCAATCGCCTGCCGCTCGGTTCGCCCTGGCAGGCCAATGGCGCGATCGACTTCCGCGATTCGATCGGCGAGAATTCGGAATTCTTCGCCAATCTCAACGGCAGCTACGAAGCGTCGAAATTCATCCAGGTGCACAATCTGGCCGAAACCGGCGATACCTTCTTGCTCAATGCGCGGCTCGGGGTCACCTTCGGCGCGGTTGAGCTGGCGGTGTTCGGGCGCAACCTGACCGACGAGGATTCGATCCCGCTCGCTACGCGCTGGTTCGACCTGCGCCACGGCATCGGCGTGTCGGCGGCGCAGCCCGCCAACCCGGCGACGATCGGCTTCCAGACCTCGCGCGACCGCTCGTTCCCGCGTGCCTTCTTCGGCGCGCTGCGCAGGGGGCGGACCTTCGGGGCAGAGGCGACCTTCCGCTTCTGACCTGCCACCAACGCTGAGTGGAAGGGGCGGGGGCCGCGGCTCCCGCCCTTTGCGTGTCAGAGCCGCGTGGCGACGAGCCTTGCGGTTCTCTCGCCGCTTTCGAGCGCAGCTTCCATTCCACTCGATCTTTGCGCGAGGTGTTCGCCCGCAAAATGCAGGCGGCATCCCTCGTGGCGGGTCGCTGCGGCAAGCGAGGCCGCCATGCCGGTGCCGATATGGTGGTAGATTCCGCGCGCGAATGGTGACTTCTGCCAGCTGAAGAGGTTCACTTCTTCGAGCTGTCCACCCGCTGCCGGGCGCATCGCTTCGAAACGTTCGACAATGGCCCTTCTTGCCTCGGCTTCGGGTAGCCGGTCGAGCATGTCGGCACCGGCGCCGGTGGTCCACAGCTTGAGCATGGCGGGGTCGTCGCCCAGGACGAATGCGCGCCCGATGAGCGGGTCGTCGGTCCACAGCGTCTCCGGCAATCCGTCGTCTCGCCAGAACGGTGACGAAGCCTGAATATAGGCGAAGCTGGCGCGGGTATAAGGCAACCCGGCGATCATCCTTGCCATGCCGTTCGGCAACACGCTTGCGATGGGAATGGAGCGCAGCGCTGCGAATGGGATGGTACAGACGGCATGAGGGGCACGCAGGACGCCGGCATCGGTCCTGATCGTCACGCCATCGCGGCTTTCCTCAATTGCCTCGACGAGGACACCGAGGCGGGGCGCACTGGAGAGCGCAGTTGCCATCGCTTCCGGAAGCGCCTGTGAGCCGCCCACGATGGTGGAGACCGCGCCGGGCTGCGAACGGTAGATGGATAGGGTTCTTGCGAGATGCAGCTGCGACATCCCGGCAAGCGAATTGCCATTGAGATTGGCTTCGATCAGGCGCAGCGTTTCGGGATCGGCGCCGTGCTGGCGAAGAACTGTTGCCACGGAGATGTCACTCTCGCCTGGCGCATCGAGCCATGAGGATGGGTCATCCCACTGCGGCAGGTGTCGATAGAATGTAGATGCCAGCCTTGCCGGTTCAATGGCGGCGAGGGGAGGGGGAAGCCTGTTGGCCGCGCTCGTGGGCCAGGCCTCGCTGGTCGAGCCTACGCCGTTGATATAGTAGAAGTCGCCGGGGCGCTGGGCGATACCGGCGCCTGCGCCCGGTCCGTCATCGAGGCCTACCTCCAGCTCGGCAGCAATGCGACGCAAAATGCGATAACCGCCGCCTACCTGAATGCCTCCCGCCTCCGGTGCGCCCGGGAGCTGGCGCAGCGTGTGCAGCCTTCCGCCAACGCGCCTTTCCGCCTCGATGATCGTAACGCTTGCACCAGCCTGTTCGAGCAACCTTGCTGCGGCTAGTCCGGCAAGCCCGGCACCGATAACGATGACATCGCTATCGTTACGCGCCCGCAGCGCCCGCGGCGCGGCCCCGGCGATGAGTGCCGCTGCACCGCCCGCCAGAAATCCGCGCCTGCTGGTCATATCAATGCCCCTGGTCTGCGGCACCTTCTCCCTGGGCCGCACGCTCGGCATCGATCAGCTTCTTGAACTTGGTCCAGGTCGTCTCGTTGCGGCGCGTGTCGTCGGCAGGCGGGGCGTGCTCGTAGATCGGGAAGTTCGCGCGAACCTCTTCCTTGATCATATCGGGCAGTTCCTCAAAACCACCTGGCAGTTTGCGGCCCGTGGCATTGAAGACCATCTGACCCTGCCGCCCGCGCATCTTCATCCACGGCATCCAGTCCGAGATCCGCGTCCATGCGATAACGGGATAGGCGGTGGGCTTGCTCGCATCGAGTACGTCGTCGACCGTCCCCATGAAGTTGAAGATCTCCATCGCGTGATACTTGTTGCCGGCATAATCCTGATAGTCGCCGGCCAGCGGGTTGGTGTAGAACAGGGGAACCTCGAACGGCATGAAGACGTAGCCGCCTTCCAGGCGGAGCGAGGGAATGCTGTAGGACGAGCCATCGGGATTATTCGGAAAGCTTGGACGTCCGTTTACCGGATCATTGTGGATGTGCATCACATCCACGGTCTCGTCGGTCCACGGGTTGTCCCACCGGTTCATGACTTCGCCTGTGGCTGGATCGAGGTAGAACCAGACTTCGCGGCTGATTAGGCGATATCCCTTGCCGCGTTCCGGATCGTTGACTTCAACGCAGCGGCGGACGTTGAAACCATCCCCCTTGAAAAGCAGTCGGTCGGGTTCGCCCTGGACACGCGAATAGATATTGCCCTCGAAGTGCCAGACCGCCTCTGCACCGTCCTCCGTTCCGCACTGGAATCGCTTAGAGATCTCGAAAGCGTCCTCCGGAACGGCCGGATCCAGCATCTGGGCCTGCAGGGGAAATGAGAGGCTGGCAGCGGCGGCGATGGTGGCTGTTGCGAGTATGCGCATGGGGTATTCTCCCTCCCGGTAGCCGGAAATTTGTCCGGACATTCACACGATTCTTGCTTGACTTTAGATTTGTCCGGACAAATTGTGAAGCTGGAATTCGGATGGGCGCTAAGTCTTGCGGCCATAACCGACGGGAGAGGCCTTTTCATGTTTGCTGCCAACAGCCTGCTTTTCGTGCCCGGGTCGCGCCCGGAACGGTTCGCAAAGGCACGCTCGTCGGGTGCAGGGCTGGTCGTCATCGATCTGGAAGATGCTGTCGGCCCCGCCGACAAGGACACAGCGCGCGCGGCCGCGCTTGAGCAGGTCGGCGAGGCGGGCGACGGTTTTGCAATCCGCATCAATGGGGTAGCAACGGCGGCTGGTATTCGCGATCTCGCTGCACTGGTCGAAAGCGATGTACTGCCCTCCATCCTGATGGTGCCGATGGTCGAGGCACCTGTCGAGCTCGATATCGTGGCAGGCGCCTTGGGCGAGCGATGCCCAGAGATTATTCCGCTTATCGAAACTCCGCGCGGTCTTCGCCACGCCCTTGCTATCGCCTCGCACAGTCATGTCTGTGCGCTGATGTTCGGCGGCGCCGATTTTTCCGGCGAGCTTCAGGTCCCGGTTTCGTGGGAGCCGCTCCTCGGTGCGCGACACCAGCTCGTACTTGCCTGCGCCGAAGCGCGTATACCGCTGATCGACGTGCCCTACATCCATCTCGACGACGAGGGCGGTCTCAGACGTGAGTGCGAAAGCGCCCGGGCGATCGGTATCACCGCGAAGTCGGCCATCCACCCGCTCCAGGTTCCGGTGATCGAGCAGGTCTTTGCGCCGACCGCCGCCCAGATTGCCGAAGCGGAAGAAGCTCTTCGGGTGTACGAAGAGAATGGCGGTAAGGCCGTGCGGCACAAGGGCCGCATGCTCGAAGCGCCAATGATAAAGACTTATCGCGCGGTGCTCGCGCGCAGCAAGGGACAGCCAAATGCGTGATGGTGTGATCGAAGTTTCCCCCGGGCGCTTCCGGGAAGTGCAGGGCCGCTATTTCGAGGATTTCGAAGTCGGCCACATTTACGAGCACCGTCCCGGACGGACCATCACTGATGCCGACAACGTGTGGTTCACCCTGCTGACGATGAACACGCATCCTGCTCATTTCGATTACGAGCTGTCGAAAGATACCGAGTTCGGCAAGCCGCTGGTCGTCAGCCCCTTCACCATCGCGCTAATGACCGGGATGAGCGTGTCTGACACCAGCGGCAAGGCCATCGCAAATCTCGGCTGGGATGAGGTTCGCATGACCAAGCCGCTCTTCGTCGGCGATACGCTCTATTGCGAAAGCGAAGTGCTCGAGAAACGCGAGAGCAAGAGCCGTCCGGAACAGGGCATCGTTACATTCAAGACAATCGCCAAGAACCAGCATGGCGACATAGTCAGCCATTACAAGCGCACCGTGCTGGTGTGGCGGCGCGGGCATGGCTCGCTCGACAACTAACGCATAGGCAAGGACTGCATCATGGCTACTGCCGCCAATCTCGAAGACCAGATCCGCACCATCGACCCGGACGAGGAGCGCGCCTTCATGGATGCGATCGACCGCTGGCTTGAACGCGAGGTCATCCCGGTCATCCAGCACCACGATCACGGCGATATCTGGCCGGAAAAGCTGGTCGAGCAGATGGCGGAGATGGGGCTGTTCGGCGCGACTATCGGGCAGGAATACGGGGGCCTGGGGCTGCCAGCGACCACCTATGCCAAGATCGTCATGCACATTTCCAGCTACTGGATGGCCATTACGGGGATATTTAACTCGCACCTGATCATGGCCGCTGCCGTCGAGCGGTTCGGCACTGCGGAGCAAAAGGCCAAATGGCTGCCCAAATTCGCTAGTGGTGAGATCCGTGGCGGGCTGGCGCTGACCGAACCTAATGCAGGGACCGACCTACAGGCGATCCGGACCGTGGCGAAGCGCGATGGCGACGAATATGTCCTTAATGGCACAAAGACCTGGATCTCCAACGCTCTGAACGGTTCTTGCTTTGCGCTGCTTGCCAAGACCGACCCTTCGGCCGAGCCGCGTTATAAGGGTATGAGCCTGTTCATCGCCGACAAGCGGGACGGTCTCACGACGGGCAAGAAGTTCGACAAGCTGGGATACAAGGCGATCGACAGTGCCGAACTGATAATGGAAGACTACCGTATCCCGGCCGACCAGCTGATTGGCGGTGTGGAGGGGCAGGGCTTCTTCCAAGCGACCGGCGGGCTCGAACTTGGAAGGATCAACGTGGCGGCGCGCGGCGTCGGACTGGCTGAAGGTTCGCTTCGCTTGGCAACCGAATACTCCCAGCAGCGGGAAACGATGGGCAAGCCGATTGCCCAGCACCAGGCGATCCAGCTCAAGCTGGGCGAAATGGTAACAAGGGCCCGTGCCGCGCGCTTGCTGACGCTCGATGCCTCGGAAGCCTACGACCGCGGCGAGCGCTGCGACAAGGAAGCGGGGATGGCCAAGTTTTTCGCGTCCGAAGCGGCCGTCGAGAACAGCCAGGAGGCGATGCGTATCTACGGCGGCTATTCCTACTCCAAGGAATACGACATCGAGCGCTATTACCGGGACAGCATGCTGATGTGTATCGGGGAAGGGACCAACGAAATGCAGCGGATCATTATCGCCAAGCAGCATCTCAAAGATAATCCGGCTTGAGCGCGCGGAAAGTGCACCTCCCGCTCACAGGTTTCCGGGTAATCAGCGCCGAGCAATATGGCGCCGGCCCCTATGGCACCATGCACCTCGCGCAGCTGGGTGCGGACGTCATCAAGATCGAACCGCCGCGCAAGGATGGGAAGGGTGGAGGCGATACCGCGCGCGCCGTCGGCCCGCACTTCCTCCGTGAGGGCGAGAGCCTCTATTTCCAGAGCTTCAACCTGAACAAGCGCTCCCTCACCCTCGACCTGAATAGCGAGGAGGGCCAGGAGATCCTGCATAAGCTCGTGGCCGAGAGCCATGCGGTGGCAAACAACATGCGGGGCGACCTGCCGGCAAGGCTGGGCCTGACCTATGAAGCCCTGAAGGATGTGAATCCAGCCATCGTCTGCGCGCATCTTTCTGCCTACGGACGGGATAACGAGCGGGCCAAGTGGCCGGGTTACGATTACCTGATGCAGGCTGAGGCGGGCTATTGCGCGGTTACCGGTGAGCCGGGCGGCGAGCCGCAGCGCATGGGCCTATCCATGGTGGATTTCATGACCGGGACGCTGTTCGCAATCGGCCTTCTGGCCGCGCTTGTCGATGCGCAGCGCAGCGGCAAGGGACGTGATGTCGATACCGACCTGCTTTCTGCCGCAGTACACCAGACCAGCTATCCGGCGCTTTGGTACATGAACGAGGGGGACGAGACGGGGCGCGAGCCGCGCAGCGCACATCCCACCGCCACGCCCAGCCAGATGTTTCGCGCAAGCGACGGCTGGATGTTCGTCATGTGCCAGCTGCCCAAGTTCTGGGATATCCTTACCGATCGCCTCGGGCGGAGCGATCTAAAGAGCGATGCGCGTTTTGCGACCAACGCCGACCGCCGCGCAAACCGGGAAGAATTGACCGGAGTCCTCGATACGATCTTCGCGGAGCAGCCGATGGCACATTGGCAGGACCTGCTGGCAGGTTACGTGCCGGTGGCCCCAGTCTATTCGCTGGGTGCGGCGCTCGACAATCCATGGCTCGAAACCATCGGCATGCGGGACCGGATCGATCATCCGGATCGCAAGGACATGGCCGTTCTCGCCTCTCCGATCCGTCTCGACGGCCAACGGCTCGCCAATCGTGCCGCGCCCCTCCTAGGAGCTGACAGCGAGAGCGTGCTCGGCGAAATCGGTTATCTAGAGGACGAAATTGCGCAATTGCGCGCAAAGGGTATCGTCTGATTTCATGGCAAAACTCAGCGGCATAACCGTAGTCGATCTCACGCAATTCCTGCCCGGCCCGATGATGACCGTCATGATGGCCGACCACGGGGCGAGGGTGATCAAGATCGAGCCTGCAGCAGGCGATCCGGCAAGGCAAATGGAGCCGCGGGAAGCGGGACATTCGGTCTGGTTTGCTAATCTCAATCGCGGCAAGGAAAGCCGAGTGCTCGATCTCAAGAGCGAAGAGGGCAAGGAGCAGCTTCGCGTGCTCTGTGCCGAGGCAGATGTATTCGTCGAAGGCTTCCGTCCCGGAGTGATGAAACGTCTCGGTTTCGGCTACGACAGCGTCAGGGCGATCAAGCCCGAGATCGTCTATTGTTCGATTTCCGCCTTCGGGCAGGACGGCGCTCTGGCGCATCATCCAGCGCACGATATGGCCGTGCAGGCACTTGCAGGTTTCCTCTCCGTCAATGACGGGCCGGACGGCAAACCGGTCGTGCCGGGCGCGCCCAGTGCAGACATGGCTGCAGGCCTGACCGCGCTTTCGGCGGTCCTGATGGCGCTCGTCGGACGGGAACGGACGGGAGAAGGAGCCTATATCGATTGCGCCATGTTCGACAGTATTCTGCCGTGGTGCGCGCATACCGCCGGTCAGGCCATTGCCGGAGGACCTAGCCCGGTGTCGGCCAGCCAGCGTTCTCTCGGCGGGGCAGGGTTCTACCAGGTCTATCGCACGGCCGACGACAAGCATGTCGCGCTCGGCGGCCGGGAGATGAAATTCGCCCGCAACCTGCTCACCGCGCTAGATCGGGAGGACCTTATCCAAGTCGCCGAGCGCGAGGCGGGTGAGCAGCAGGAACTGATCGACTTCCTGGCGCAGACCTTTGCGATGAGGACCCGCGCCGAGTGGGTCGAATGGTTCGCCGACAAGGACGTCGCCTTCGCACCGGTACTCGATTTTCGCGAAGCGCTCGACGAACCGCATGTGGCCGAACGCGGCCTGCTGGTAGAGAGCGAAGAAGGCGCGCATCATATCGCGCCGCCAATCCGCTTTGGCGGCGAAGACTGGTCGCCGGGAAAAGTGCCGGAGCTCGGCGGAAAATGAGCGCCTTAGCTGTCGACGTCGATGTGCATTGCGTAGGCGAAACGATCGCCCGGATGGTGGCTGACCGAAATCTCGAAAACGCGGCCCTGCATGTCGATGTAGCAGCGCAGGATCAGAAGGACGGGAACACCCTCTTCGATATCGAGTGTCCGGGCCACCTCCTTGCTTGCGGCAATCGCCTGGATGTCTTGCGTGACCGTGGCGGCGGTGACGCCGGCCAGCTGCTCGAGCTGGCTGAACAGCGTCTGCGAACTGGCATTGAGGTCGAGTTGGTCGATCGCATCGCCCAGCCGCTCGTGAAAGTAGACCTCGGTCCCGGCGATGGGCTTTTCGCCGAAACCCTGCTGGCGGACGCCCTTGAATGCGGTCCAGATGCCGCTCGTGTTCCCCGAGATTTCATCGGCAACAAATGCCGGCAGTTCGCCCACCCCGATGCGCTGGTAGATGATCGCGCTGCCTCGGGCATATTGGAGAAGCTCGCCCACGTTGGACAGCGGCTGGTGCAGGGCGCCGCCGCGCGCTGCCGCAGGCTGCACCACCGTGCCGGAGCCGCGTTTGCGCGCAATCAGGCCCTCTGCCTGCAGTCGCTTGAGCGCCTCGCGCACGGTAAAGCGGCTGACATCGTAAGTCTCGCACAGGTCCGATTCAGTCGGGAAAGTTCGTCCATGGGAAAACCGGCCTGCGATAATCGCCTCACGCAGTTCGCTCGCGACCTGCAGGTAGCGCGGAATGGTCTTGGCAGGTTTGGCGGCGGCTTTCGCCAAGACTCGTTCCCATCTTGCAGCGTTTGTTCTGGAGCGGCCCTATGAGCGAACCGCTTCTTGCGCAACTCTCGAAACGCCTCGCGCGCCCGGTGGGAGAAAGCGAGCGGGAACGTGCGCGGCTGCATCTGCTCGATTGGCTGGCCTGCGTGGCCGGTGCGCGGACGAGCGAGGCAGGTGCCTTGGGCAGGGAGATTTCGACACGCGGATGGGAGCGAGCGACCTATCTGGGAAATGTCCTCGAGATGGATGATGTTCATCGCACCGCTCTACTTCACCCGGGGCCCGTTGTTTGGCCGACTGCTCTGAGCATGCCGCCGGCCGATTTCGATAGCCGACTCGATGCGGCAGTGCGGGGTTACGAGGCGATGATCGCAGTCGGCGCGGCGCTCGATGCCCATCACTACGCGCATTGGCACCCAACTGCGACAGCGGGCGTTTTCGGGTCCGTTGCCGCGTTCGGATCGCTGATCGGCTTTGCGCCGGTCGAATATGCCAACGCCTTCGGCAATGCGGGATCGGTGGCCGGCGGCCTCTGGCACATGCGGCATGACGATGTGCTGACCAAGCAATGGCATATCTACCATGCGGTGAGCACCGGGCGCGATGCTGCCTTGCACGTGAACTATGGCGCGACAGGCCCACAGAGGCTTCTCGAAGGTGAGCAGGGCTTGTTTGCGGCGATGACCGAGGCACCTGGAAAGCTTGGCGGCGACGATAATGGCTGGCTGATCGAGGAGGTCAGCTTCAAGCCCTGGGCGGCGTGCCGCCATGCCCATCCGGCCATCGACGCCGCGATGCAATTGCGCGATCAAGGCAGGCTGTCACCGCCGTTCCTTGTGTCCACCTACTCCGATGCGCTGGCCTTTTGCGACCGGCCTGATCCACGCACAGAGGTGGAGGCCAAGTTCTCGCTCCAGCATGCGGTCGCCGTCGTGGCGGACGGTCGCCATGCAAATCCAGAGGACTTCACGGCAGAGGCCATTGCCGCCCTTGCCGATCTTCGCGCGCAAGTTGAAGTCGTGGAAGATGCCTCAATTACAGCGCGCTATCCCGCGCATTTCGGTGCGCGTGTTAACGGGCTTGAAATTGTCGACACGCTGGGTGATCCTGAGCGGCCCGTTGGCAGGGGAGTGATCGCAGAGAAAATGCGCTCGTTGGCAGCCTGGGGCGTGCTGAAGGCCGCACAGGCCGACGATGCGATTTCCATTGCGCTCGACGGCACGGATGCCGCCGCGCTCGACTCGCTCATCGAGGAGTGGCTCGGATGAGCGCAACCGACGATGTTCTGGCCTTTGCGTCGGCGTCGCATGAGCTGCCAGCCGCAGTTCGCGGTAACGTCATACGCCTACTCGGTGACACGCTCGCCATTGGTGCGGCTGCAGTGGGCGCGCCGGGCGAGGGGGCGATTCTGCATACTGCTCGGTTGTTCGGCGAACGCGAGGAGGCGCGGCTTCTCGGCACCAGGGAGATGTTGCCGGCTCCATCGGCAGCATTCGTGAATGGGTACCGTATCCACTGCCTCGAGTGGGACGCTGTGCATGAACCGGCCGTGGTGCACGCGATGAGCGTGGTGACCGCCGCGTTGGGCGCAGCCATCGACCGCAAGGGCGGCGTCGATCGGGATCAAGCGTTGGTCGCGCTGGCAGTGGGCGTGGATATCGCTTCCGGTCTCGGCCTCAGCGTCGACAGCGCAATGCGCTTCTTCCGCCCCGCAGTAACAGGCGTCATGGGCGCTGCTGTCGCGGTTGCGCGGATCGACGGAGCGCCAATCGCAGATGCATTGGGCTTGGCCTACTCCTCAGCTGCCGGTACAATGCAGGCGCATGTCGAGGGGAGCGAGACGCTTCCCTTCCAGATCGCCAATGCTGCCCGCGCCGCCGTGGTTGCAAGCGACCTTGCGCGAGAAGATTTCAGCGGTCCGAAAGACCCGCTGGAGGGATCCTTCGGCTTCTTCTCGATCTTCGAGGAAGGATGCCTGGGCCGGTACACAGAAGATCTGGGCAAGGTCTGGCGGATTTCCGAAGTCAGCACCAAGCCTTTCCCGAGCGGTCGCGCCAGCCATGCGGCGCTCGGCATGCTTTCCGGCCTCGATCTCGACCCTGCGAATATTGCGTCGATCGAGCTCGCCGCTCCGCCGCTGATCCGGCGGCTGGTCGACCGGCCCTATTCTCCCACGATGAGTTCCGCCTGGGCGAGGCTGTGCATGCCTTATCTGGCTGCGCTGATGATTACCGATGGCCGGATCGATCCACGCAGGTTCTCACAGGAAGACATTGCAGAGGAAAACCTCGCCAGCCTCGCCGCGAAGGTAACCCTGACGGCCGATGGAAACGAAGATCCCAATGCGCTTTTCCCGCAGCGACTGATCATCGCGAACCAGGACGGCGCGCGCGAAGAACATGCAATCGCCCATACACTCGGCAGTCCCGACAATCCGCTTTCAGCCGAGCAGGCGAAGGCGAAATGGTTGCTCGCCCGCGAGCTGGCACCCGCCGATGCGGATCGCCGCCTGTTCGATGATCCGCTCGCCTATTTCACGGAGGCATGATGAGCTATTCGACCTACTTCGAAGCGCTCGATCATGAGCGGATACTGCGCGACTATCCCGTCGGCGATGCATTCGTTTCACGCTATCGGTCGATGAGCCGAGACGAGCTCTTCGCCTTGCAGGATGCGCAGTTCAAGCGCCTGATGGAGCGCGGCTGGGGCGTTCCATTCTACCAGCGGTTGTGGGGTGCACAGGGAATCGAGCCTGGCGACATCGCCGGTCTTTGCGATATCGGCAAGCTGCCGGTCTACGACAAATCGGATCTTATGGCCTCGATCGCCGACCATCCTCCCTATGGCGATTTCCACGGCATGGGCGATCCGGCTACGCGCCCGCCGACGGTCTTTCACACTACCAGTGGCACGACAGGCAAGCCGCAGGTGCTGATGTTCGGCCCGAAGGGGCGCGAGGTCGGCAACCTCCTCGTCGGGCGAATGTATCGCTGGATGGGTTTGCAACCCGAAGACGTGGTTCATTCGGTCTACGGCCACGGCATGATCAACGGCGGTCACTACATCCGGGAGGCGGTGACCAAGTTCACAAATTCCGTCTTCCTCAGCGCAGGTACCGGCATCGAGACCCGCAGCGTCAACCAGGTTCGGTTGATGGCAGATTTCGGAGTCACCGCGATTGTCGGATTTGTCGACTACGTCCGCAAGTTGGCCGCTACGGCCGAAGAGATGGGCGTGTTCGACCAGATCGATATCCGCATGATAATTGGCCATCTCGGCACAGAGGATCGCAGCGCAACCGAGCAGGCCTGGCATGGGGCAAAGGCATACGATTGGTACGGTGTCGGCGATACCGGCAGCATTGCCGGCGAAGGGCCCGAACGCGATGGCATGTATGTCTGGGAAGACGCCCAATACCTCGAGCTGCTCGATATCGATGATGGCAATCCCGTAGCGCGCGGCGAGACCGGAGACATGGTCGTCACCTGCCTTTACAAGGACGATATCGCACCCTGCATCCGTTTCAATACGCACGATATCACCCATGAACTGGATGGGCGCGGCGAGATCGCCTTCAAGCGCATTGCGGGCTTCAAAGGCCGCAGCGACAACATGGTCAAGCTGCGCGGGATCAACGTGTTCCCCCATGCGATTGGTGCAATCATCGAGAACCGCAGCGATCTGACGGGCGAGTATATCTGTCACCTGACCCGCGACACCTCGCAGAAGGACAAATTGCGGGTAACGCTGGAAAGCAGGGGCGGCACGGACAGGGCGGAACTTGCCGAGACGCTGAAGCAGGGGCTGGGTGTCGAAGTCGACGTCGAACTGTGCGAACCGGGCGGCACTGCCGCTGCGACCGAAATCGACAAGCGCCAGAAGCCCTTGCGCCTGATCGACGAGAGGGGCGTGTGAAAGACGAGCTCAACGCCTTTCTTTATTGTGACGAACGCGCCCGCGGCGGCGATGGCCTGCTCGCGGGTATGACAATCGGCGTCAAAGCGAATATCGCTGTCGAAGGGATGCCGTTTCACGCCGGGATCGGAGCTTGGGAAGACCGAGTTGCCGAACGGGATGCCGAGGCAGTCCACTTCTTACGCGACGCCGGGGCTGTCATCGTGGGCATCCTCAATATGGAAGAGGCAGCGCTCGGTTCGAAAACGGACAATCCGCATTTCGGGCCCACGCAGAATCCGCATCGGGCGGGCTATTCGCCGGGCGGGTCCTCCGGCGGTAGCGCCGCAGCGGTCTCCGCAGGCCTGTGCGATGTGGCGCTTGGTACCGATACCATGGGTTCCATACGCATCCCTGCGGCGCATTGCGGGATTTACGGCTTCAAGCCGGCAACCGACCATGTCAGCCAAGTCGGTCTGATCCCGGCAGACCCGTTGCTCGACGCTATCGGTCCGCTGGCGCGCAATCTCGATGATCTTGAAGGCGTAGCGCGCATCATGTCACGCTTCGGCGAGGCCGATCCGGCGGGAAGCGGAGCTACGCTTGTCGAGCATGGCGTGGAATTACACCCGGATGTCGAGGCTGCTTTCGCGCGGGCTCTGGATGCCCTCGATCATCCCGTCCACCGCGCATTGCCGTATCAACTGTCACGGGTCAGGTTTGCGGGCTTCATCGGAGTGTCGAAAGTCCTGGCGCGCGATTTGGCGGGCATCGAAGTGTCGGATCGCCTTGCCAAACTCCTGACCTATGGTCCGAAGCGTAGTGGGGGGGATTGGGCAGAGGATCAGGAGGTCCTCTCTCAGACCCGCGCGCTCATCCGCGACATTGTCAGGGACAACGGGTTCCTTGTCATTCCGACCGCGCCAAATCCGCCATTCCCGCATACCGAAATGGAACCGGCGGCCCAAGCCGATTTCACCTGCCTTGCCAACATCGCAGGATTGCCGGCAATCAGCATTCCAGCGGGTTGGACGCAGGACGACCTTCCCATCGGTGTACAGATCATCGGGTCACCCGATGCAGAGGCGGGTTTGTTCCGCCTTGCCCGCCATCTGGATGCCAAACTCGGCGCCTACCGCGCGCCTCAAGCCTAGGAGAGAGCCAATGCGTATCATCGTACCTTTCAACCTGAAGCCCGGCACCGATGTGGCGCAGTACGAGGAATGGGCGAAGACCAAGGATGTGCCCACTGCAAGCGCTCTGCCATCGGTGAAGAGCTTCACCGTACACAGGGCGACCGCGCTCTTCGGCGATCCCGATGCAAGCCCGCCCTATGCCTATTTCGAAGTGCTCGACATCACCAATATGGATGATTTCATCCGCGATGTGTCGGACCCTGAATTCCAGGCCAAGGCCGCACCGTTCCAGGACTATGCCGACGGTCCTCAGTTCATCCTGACGGAAGATCTCTGAGATGGGCAGATTCTCAGGCAAGACCATCGTCGTGACGGGTTCCGGCAAGCAGAAGGGGCTGGGGCAGGGCATCCTGCAGGCTTTCGCCAGCGAAGGCGCGAATTGCGTGGTTTCCGACCTGCGGATCGATGATGAAGCAGAAGCGGTAGCCGAAGAATTGCGGTCCCGCGGAGCAAAAGTGGCCACCGTGCCATGCGACGTTTCGAAGGCGAGAGATTGCCGCGCGCTTCTCGACGAGGCGATCAAGACCTTCGGCAGCGTCGATATCTTCGTCAACAATGCCGGGATCGGCTTCAAGATGAAGCCGCTGCTGGAAGTGGACACAGTGGACGAATGGGACCAGGTTCTGGCGGTCAACCTCTCCGGAGCGTTCTACTGTACCCAGGCCGCGGCAAAGGCAATGGTCGAGCAAGGGCGTGGTGGGCGCATTATCAATATCGCCAGCCAGGCAGCGAAGACCGGCTTTCCGCACCTTCCCGCCTATGTATCGAGCAAGCACGGCATGGTGGGCCTGACCCGTGCGAGCGCTGTCGAGCTGGGAGCCCACGGCATCACAGTCAATGCGATCTGCCCCAATCATGTCACGACCGGGCTGGGCGCGCAGCAGAACGAGTATTTCTCGAAGTTGCTCGGCTTCGATAGTGTAGAGGCCTATCTCGAGAACATGAGCGCCAAGAACCCGATGGGCCGCCCCGGCCTGCCGAGTGATACAGCAGCCGCCTGCCTCTGGCTCGCGAGCGACGAAGCATTCTATGTGACGGGCGAGGCAATCAACGTGTCGGGTGGGGAGGAAATGCACTGATGCCGCTGACCGAGGAACGGATCGACTGGCCCGGCGGCGCGAAGATGGCTCTCAGCGTCGTCGTCAATGTCGAGGAAGGCAGCGAAATGAGCATCGCGCGCGGCGACCGCGGGATGGAGCCAGTGGACGAACTGGGCGTCTTCGTGAAATCAAAGATGCGTAATTACTCTAACGAGAGCAATTATCTCTACGGCATTAAGGCAGGCGCCCCCCGGATCGTGAAGCTGCTTGAGCGATACGACATCATGGCAAGCTGGACGGTCGCGGCCCTGAGCCTGGAGAACCATCCAGAAATTGCCGAGGCGATTGTCACGCTTGGCCACGAACCGGTAAGCCACGGTTGGCGCTGGGTTCACCAGTTCAAGATGAGCGAAGATGCCGAGCGCGAGTTCATCCGCAAGGCCGTGACCAGCATCGAAAAGACCTGCGGCGTGAGGCCCTACGGCTGGCTCAGCCGCTATCTTCTCACCGACAACACCCGCCGGCTGCTCAGCGAGGAAGGCTTCACCTACCACATGGACGATTACAGCGGCGATGTACCTTTCTGGGACCGCAAGACCGTGCCCGGCAAGCCGATGTGCATCGTGCCCTACCAGCTCGATTCCAACGACATGAAGATGTGGACCGATCCGGCGCTGACACCGCACCAGTGGCTCGACAATGCCAAGGCCAATTTCGACCAGGTCTACCGTGAAGGTGAGGAGGGCAACCCTAAGATGATGAGCCTTGGCTTGCACTTGCGGATCATCGGCAGACCTGGCCGGATCTGGGCGCTGGAGGAATTCTTCCGCCATGTTCGCAAGCATGACGGTGTATGGGTGACGACCCGCAAGGCGATTGCCGACCATTTCATTGCGGAGAACCCGGCTTGACGCTGCGCCTCGAATTCGATGGCGCGACGGCGCATCTGCTGATCGAGCGCGCGGACAAGCGCAATGCCTTCAATATGGCGATGTGGCAGGCCCTTCCCGATCTGCTCGAGCAGGCGGTGCGACACGAGGACACGCGGCTCCTCATCCTGCGAGCGGTCGACGGCGGGGCATTCTGCGCCGGAGCGGACATACGCGAGTTGCTTGCCAACAAGGAAGACGCCGCCTGGCGCGAGGCAAACCAACAGGCAATCAACATGGTGCAGTATCAACTCGCCAGGCTGCCGCTCCCGACCATCGCCTTTATCGAGGGCGATTGCGTCGGAGGTGGATGCGGACTGGCGCTCGCGTGCGACCTGCGAGTGGCGACCGATGACGCTCGGTTCGGCATCACGCCCGCAAAGCTCGGTCTCGTCTATCCGCTGCATGATGTGAAGCTGCTCACCGACCTCGTCGGGCCGGGGCAAGCGAAGCGGTTACTCTATACGGGCAGCCTGATAGATGCGCGGGAGGCCCAGCGGATCGGGCTGGTAGAGATGCTGGGTGAGGATCCGGATGAACTGGCCGAGTCTATCCTTGACGCCAGCCCGCATTCGGTGCGCGAGACCAAGCAGTTCGTGCGCCGCGTGCTCGATGGACAGGTCGAGGACGACGGCGACACGCTCCGCATATTCGCCGAAGCTTTCACCGGACCCGACTTTGCCGAGGGCACCTCTGCATTCGTACAGAAGCGCAAGCCGGATTTCGGATCGTGACCATCGATCATGGCACCATCCTCGGCGGGCTTTCGACCGTGCCCGATATCGAGGCGGGCTTGAGTGCCTATCGCGATACGCTGGGGCTTGAGCTCGTCGAGCAAGGCGAATTGTCGGGGGGGCTGGCCGAAAGCTGGGGCTGCCCTGGAAGTGCCGGTTCGCGCTATGTCGTACTTCGCCCCGCAAGCGGCGAACCATGTTTCTTCCGACTGGTCGAACAGGCCTTGCATCCCGAATTCAAGCCTACGACCACATACGGCTGGGCCGCTTTCGAGTGCACTGTCGAGGACGTATGGGGTTGGCCCGACAAATTACCGCATGAGCAGTTCGAGATTGTCGGACCGCCCAAAGAAATCACCGGGATAGAACCGGCCTTTATTCCGATGCAGGCCTTGGGCCCGGGGCGCGAGATGATCTATCTCAACCAAGTGCTCGGCGACATGCCCGATAGCGACTTGCCGCGAGCGAATTCTCCGGTCGACCGCATCTTCATCTGCGTGCTGGCTACTCCCGACCGCGAGGATACGGTCGAATGGTACCGCAGACGTCTGGGCTTCGACCGGGGTGCTGACTTCACCATACCCTATACGATGATCAATGACGCTTTTGGTTTGCCTTCCGAAACGCTGACCACGCTCACGATAGTCTCGGCAGGCCGGATGCCGATCGTTGAGGTGGACGACTATCCCGATGCCGCAAAGCATCGCCACCGGCATGAACACATGCTCCCTCCTGGCAATGCGCTTGTTTCGCTGGCAGTGCGCGACTTGGACGCGTGCAAGGTCGAGTGGATAACGCCGCCGACCCGCCGGCAGAGCGCGCTCTATGGCGGCAATCGCGCCGCCACCACCATCGGTCCGGCGGGCGAGCTCCTCGAGCTTGTCGAGTGTGCGGATTGAAGCTCTTCGCCTTCCATTGCCGCGACGGCGAGCATTCGCCCAAGTTGCGCGAGGATTTCCTCCAGCGCCATCTCGACCACGTAGAAGCAAATATCGAGAGATATGTCGTGGCAGGCCCACTCAAGGATGGCGACAAGATGGTTGGCTTGCTTCTGGTGATCCGCGCGGAGGATATCGCCGAGGCCCGCATATTCTTCGAAACCGACCCTTACTTCGACGCGGGTGTATGGCAGGCAATCCGTGTGTCGGAATTCCTCGCCGTTGCAGGTGAGTGGGTCGGCGTGGTCAGCTGGAAAGGCTAGGGTCTTCCGCTTCAAACATGTGCGTCAAGGGAGGAGCACGGTCGACCCGGTTGTCTTCCCGGCCTGCAGGTCGGTATGCGCCTGCGCTGCCTCGGTCAGCGGATATGTCTGGCCGATTGTCACCGACAGCACGCCGTGCTTGAACAGGTCCCAGACGCGCGCAGAGCATTCGGCGCGCTCTTGCGTGTCCTCGTAATAGTGAAACAGCATCGGACGCGTGTTGTAGAACGAGCCCTTCATCGCGAGCACACCGACATCCAGCTCGCCAACCGGCGCATCGGCGTTGCCATAATTGATGATGAGGCCGCGCTTGCCCGTCGCATCGAGAGAGGTCTCCCATGTCGAGCGCCCGATGCCATCGAAGGTTACACGCACGCCATCTCCGCCGGTAATCTCGCGCACACGCTCGGCAGTGTTCTCTTCCTTGTAGAATATCACGTGATGCGCGCCTGCCGCCCGCGCTGCCTCGGCCTTTTCCTCGGTCGACACGGTCCCGATGACCTCGGCCCCGAGATGGTTCAGCCATTGGGTAAGCAGGAGGCCGGTCCCCCCGGCGGCAGCATGCACAAGCACGGGCCAGCTTTTCTCGACCTTCCCGCAACGCTCTGCGAGGAACTCGGCAGTGAAAGCCTTTACGATCGAGGCGGCTGCCGTCCGGTCGTCGATGCCATCGGGCAAGCGGAAAAGATGCTCCGCGCCTATGTTCCGGTGCGTCGAGTAGGCCCCGAGAAGGGGGCCGAATGTCGCCACCCGGTCGCCTTCTGCGAAACCCTCGACCCGCTCTCCGACGGCTACGACGCGTCCTGCCGCCTCTATGCCGAGGCCGCTGGGAAGCGCGACTGGATAGATGCCGCGGCGATGGTAGGTGTCGATGTAGTTCAGCCCGACCGCACCATGCTCGAGAGTGACCTCATCCGGTCCGGGCGCTGGAAGGTCTTCCTCAAGCCACTCGATGACTTCGGGGCCGCCATGCTGGCGAAGGATAGCGCGCGTCGACTTCATGTCAGTTGACCTCCGCCTGGCTTTCGGTCCGGCTGCAACTGGCCTGGACCCAGCGCAAGTTGATCCCGATCATGGTAGCTTCGGGTGCGGCCCAGCTATAACTTTCGGCGCGCACCGGGTCGTCCTTGTGCACGTAAAGGACAAGGGAAGGCTTGTTGCGGCTTCCCTTGGCCCAGGTCACATCGCGAAGGCGGATGGACACATCGGGTGCCTCGCCATTGCCTGGCATGAAAATGCGGCCGCCCTGATCGAAATTCGCAAGGTTGCGCTGGAAGGTCCAATCGTCGCTGCCATCTGGCTTGCCGGCAAACTTGCGCACCGAGACCCAGCAAAACCATTCGCGGGCCTGCCGAATCTCGCTCTCCCGCCAATTCCAGCCGCCACCAGCCCGTAGCGAAACTTCGGGGACGGGACTTTCTTGCCAGTCGCCTTGGGCCTCGCGCAAAGCATCGACCCGCCTCCAGCGGCCATCATCGGCAATTTCGAGGCCAATCCACTCAGGCTTCTCGCGCCCTTCCTCCTCGGCGAAATACTCATCCTCCGTGTTGGTCCATATACCCGGCGGCAGGCTCGCGGGCTCCTGGGCGGAGAGTGGGAGGGCGAGCAGGCTCGCAGCGAGCAAGGTGGCCATGATGCGCATGCCCCTTGCCTAAACCAGCGCTTGATGGTTGGAAAGAGTTGTCCGGACAAATATCGGGAGAGAATCCGTGAGCGCCCTCGCTATCTTTGCCTGCAGCATCCTGCTCACAATGGGGAATTCTCCCGTCTCTTCGCAAACCCCGCGCGAACTCGTCGAGGCAGCAGTGGAAGCGCATGGCGGAGACATCTGGCTCGAGCCCGGCACGCTGGTGCTCTCGGGTCATGCCGAGTTCTTTTCGCTCGACAGCGCGGAGCCGCGCACGAGGGTCGACGACTATCGCATGTGGCGTGAGTTCGACCCCAACCGCACAGTCGCGCATGGTGCCGACGGAAAGGTTCGCATTCGCGCGAGGGTGGGCGAGAAAGTGCTTTTCGAAGTTGGCTACGATGGCGAAACCACATGGAACGAACGTGGCATCGTACCAAAGGCAGAAGCAGACGCATTCTGGGCGAGCAACTTCGGCTTTGGCATTATCCGTTCGGCGCTGAACGAAGGCTTCAAGCTCGAGGCTGCTCCTGGGCGCGATGTTGAAGGGCACCCCGTCGATCTGGTCAGAATTGTGGACCCGCAAGGCCAGCCGACTCTTTTCGGATTCGACCGCGAGAGCCGTTTCGTCCGCTACATGGCCTTCCGCACACCGCGCGGGTGGCACGAACGGGTGTATGACGACTTCGTCCGCCTGCCGGAGTCCGGGTGGGTCCAGGCTCGAACGGTAACGCTGCTTTATGACGGGGTGAAAGCGAATACTGTGTACTGGCGCGACGTCCGGACAGGTGAACCGGTCGCGCAGGAAATCTTTGCCCCGCCGCAGTCGGTGGAGGCGAGCAACAGGTGATCACCGCGGCACGTCAGGCAACTGGCCGAGGATGTCCCACCACCAAAATAGCCATTCGGCCCAAGATTCCAACGGTCTGTCGCTGAAGTTGGTGGCTGGGGGTACCGGCGGGGGTATCGTAGCATGCCCCCAAGGAAAAAGGTTTTCAAAACAGAAGTTTACCCGGCCTCCACGCATCCCTCCTCCGCTACCATTCAGGTCGTTTATCCAAGTGAAAATGGGATACACGCAAATCTCCAGAGATCCGGTATCACAGTCGATACCGCGATTTGCGTGGGTTTTGGCGGCATCTCTAAGGGTTTGCCAGAGAGCGGCCTTCAATGAGTTGCAGTCTGACCCCCGTTTTATTCGTGCCACCGGGCGGATTTGGGTTGCGTGCTTTGAACAAGCAGCGGCAAGTCAGCTCCTGCACAAGAAGCATCTCAAGGTATTGCAGAATCAGCATCCAGCATGCCTGAATACGCACATTCTTCGGCGGGCAAGTCAGCAAATTGCACAGACACGTCAGTTTCGCCCCGTCTCTGAAAATGCACTGCAGGAAGTATCGTCCATCCGTAGGAAGCGACACCACTCAGTTTTGCGGCAGGCAAGCGGGGAAGCCGGTCCAGATCATATAGCCTGACTGCGTCCGACCTAGCACTGATGTTTCCGACTTTTGTTCCGCGAGGAAGGGGATCCGTTTGACAAACTTCGACATAGATAACCGTGCCATTCGGATCGGTTATGGCCCGCACCGGGATTGGATCTCGTATCGCGTCGGTAAGGTCATCAATGTGTCGCCGATTGATAGATGAGCCGAGGTGCCTGATGGTGGGGCGCGTTGACAGCGTGGGGATTTCTCCTCCGTTCGCCAGTTCAGCCCCTTTGACCATGCGAGCGGCCCACTTCTTGTAACCCATCATGGTCCGCCACGCAGTTGACCAGAATGCAATATCGGCGTGGTCGTGCTGGGTCGGAATTCGCCCGTCAGCTTCCAGTTCGAGTAGCCGGTTTAGTGCCGGGACGTAAAATGTCCGAAGCCAGGTTCTTGTCTGAGCGGGGTCTGATGCGAGAGCCTCGTCCGCCAGGATCATCCGCGCTCCGCCACCATTCCGATTGAGGCTTTGGTTACCAGCCAGCTCATCGAGATGTGGACGAAATCCTGCTCTCTCGATGTTCGCTATCAGATTGTCGTCGATCCCGTCAGCCCAACGATCATTCGGCAAGATCGCGGAATACATACGAGCACGCAGGTAATATCGGCGCGCTAGAATGATATCCTGCGGCATGCCGACACCCAGCTCTGCGGCCAGGCCAAGCCAGCCAAGAGCATTGATTGTGCCTCTCCAGTCGCCAGGTTCTTCGCCAACAAGATATTGCAGCAGGGCAACCGCCGCTGCCGGTCGTGCCGGACATTTGAGTGAACTATTGCGATCCAGGATAAAAGCCGGGAGCGGATCGGTTTCCGGCATTAGAGCCCGCGCAATTTTGTAAAGATTGCTACCGGCCTCGTCATCCAGATCTTGCGACGGTGCATGCAGAAGGCGGACGCTGCGCAGTAAGTCGTTCGGACCGATCAGGCGCCATGGCCTGATGTCTGTCTCGTACCAACCCCCGGTGCAGGCCGGCAGAGTGGCTTCAATCTGCCTGATTGTAGAATCAGGAAGAGCAGGGCTGGCAGCCGCGGCTGTACCCAGTGCTAACGTGTTTAGCGCGAAGGCGACAAAATACTTCCTATAGCCCCCATAAAACTTCGCTCTGAAACAAGCGATCTACAGGCATCCCGATAAAGTTGTTGTGAAGCCTCTTCGAGCAGTCGATGACTGCCAGAGGATTGTCGTGCGTGCTGATCGCCCGGCGGCTGTCATGCTGCGGGCCTCGAACTCGGCACCCGGCCGCCTTCGTACCGCGGCGAAGATTGCGGCAAGAATGTCTTTGCCCGGATTACCTTTCTGTGAAAGCATCCGATGCAGGCGCTTGCACGGTCGGTTGGTTTCAGCGGCGAGGCCTGCGAAACCGACCGCAGCATTCACGAAGTCACGCCGCCGCTCTAATTTTCGGAAATTGTTATTCAGGCACTGACCGGCGCGTCGTCATCATCGTCATCACTGGCGATAATGATGCCGATTGCAACGGCAGCAATCAGCACGATAATAGGGATATAGGGACGGCCGACCAGTTCGCTTTCACCATCGACGGGAGCTGCACTGCGAACGACTTGCGTCGCTGAAACGGGTGCACTCACCATTGAAAGGGCGATTAAAGGCAGAAGTATTGCGCGCATTGCCATGATTATCTCCAGTTGTAATTTCAATGTATTATCGGCGACTATGCACTTGACGACACCAATCGAAGAGCCTATAAAATGGCATGTCCAAAGCAAACGATCTTACGCTCCTCGAAATCATGCGCCGCTACTCCACGGACGAGGAGGCGCGCGCCTATTTTGAAAGGATGCGCTGGCCGAACGGTCCAGTCTGCCCCCATTGTGGTAGCAGCGACAAGATTTATGCTCGCAAGGCTAACGCTAAAACTGGCACCCGCGCAGGCCTCTATAAGTGCGGCGAGTGTTCTGACACATTCAGGGTAACCGTCGGAACGGTCATGGAATCGTCCAAGGTTCCACTGCACAAATGGCTGATCGCCTTCTACATGATGTGCGCCAGCAAGACGCAAGTCTCTGCGCTCCAGCTTCAACGGCAGTTAGAACTCGGTTCCTATCGCACCGCCCTGTTTTTGTGCCACCGCATACGGTTCGCGTTGAAGGACGCTGGCCCTTCCGGTCTGTTGAGCGGTGAAGTCGAGGCCGACGAAACTTACATTGGGGGCAAGGCGCGCGGCAAAGGTCGCGGATATACGGGTAACAAGGTTGCCGTGGTGTCTCTCGTTCAGCGCGGCGGTGAAGTCCGCTCCACAGTCGTTGATCGCGCAAACGGCAAGGTAATCGACACCCTTCTCAAGCGTCATGTTTCGGAAGATGCTCATCTCAACACCGATGAGTCCCCGCTCTATAACAAGGCCGGAAAACGCCATGCTTCTCATGCTCGCGTAAATCACTCCATCGAAGAATATGGCTATTACGACTACCGGACTGGCCGCAATGTAACGACAAACACCGTCGAGGGCTTTTTCGGAAACGCCAAGCGCAGCCTTGATGGAACACACCATCATGTCAGCCGCCAGCATCTCGATCTTTACGCTGCTGAAATCGACTTCAAATACAACACTCGCGCATCAACGGATGGTGAGCGCACTTCGGAAGGCATTCGCCGGATCGAAGGTAAGCGCCTCATGTATCGCCCCAAGGGATCATAAAAATGGCCAAGGCTCGCGTTTCAGAAATCCGCGCCGAGCACCTGTTGACGGAATTGCTTTCCGCTCAAGGGTGGGATTGCCGCCGTCCGCCGAACGGCGAAATGCTGCGCCAACAAGAGTATAAGGATCACAGCCATCTGCGCGACGTGTTCCTTCGGCACAGCAAGGTAACTGCAATAGGGCGCGGCTTGCCGGAAGCCGTAGTCGTTGATCGCAAGTCAATGCAGCCAATCCTCGTGATTGAAGCGAAGGCCTCAATTAGCGACCTAGACAAGGCCGTCAGAGAGGCCACGCTGGTTTATGGCAACGCATGTATTGAGGCGGGCTTCAATCCGCTGGCGGTGGCCATTGCGGGGACCAGTGAGGATGATTTTGCCGTTCGCGTTCTCAAGTGGGACGGAGCGGTCTGGCGAGAGGCGACCTACGAAGGCAATCCGATTAGTTGGATACCCAATAGGGCTGACGCGGATAGGTTGCGGACTCCATCTACCACGCCTGAACTTAGGCCTTCGGTGCCGAGCGCTGACGTGTTGGCAGAGCGGGCGGACGAAATTAACCGCCTCTTGCGTGAATCCAACGTCAATGACCGGCTGCGCCCCGCTGTCGTTGGCGCGTGTATGCTTGCTCTATGGAAGTCTCGCGGCAATCTGCGAAAGAACCCAGAAAACATACTCGGTGACATCAATGCGGCATGTCGAGAGGCCTTTTGGAAGGCCCATAAGCCCGATCTAGCAAACAGTCTTTTTGTCGATGAGGCGAACGATAAGCTTGCTGTCAAAGCACGGCGAATAATCACAATTCTAGAGCGCTTGAACGTCGCGGTGCTCACGGCGGAGCACGACTATCTCGGCCAGCTTTATGAGACGTTCTTTCGATATGCTGGCGGCAACACGATTGGCCAGTATTTTACCCCGCGTCATGTTGCGTCATTTTGTGCCGATATGCTTGCCGTATCGAAAGAGGATATTGTGCTCGACCCGACTTGCGGAACGGGCGGATTTTTGATCGCTGCAATGGATCGAATGGCACGGGAGCATCAGCTTTCTCGCTCCGAAATGGTCAAGCTGGTCAAGACCCGTTTGATCGGTTTCGATGATGAGCCGGTCACGGCAGCGCTGTGCGTCGCCAACATGATTTTGCGGGGCGACGGCTCTTCAAGCGTTCAGCGCGGGGATGCATTTACCGCGCCCGATTATCCCATTGGGACGACTTCGGTTGTGCTTATGAACCCGCCATATCCTCACAAGAAAACTGACGCGCCAACCCAAGACTTTGTTGATCGCGGCCTTGAGGGGCTTGCCCAAGGGGGCAGGCTGGCGGCGATAATCCCGCAGTCCCTTCTCGTTAAAGGCGGCAAGATCAAAGCGTGGCGTTCGGGCTTGCTGGCAAAGCATTCGCTGGAGGCCGTTGTGCAAATGCCTGACAGCCTATTTCAGCCCTATGCGAGCGCCACAACAGCTATGGTTTATCTTCGCAAGGGCATACCGCACCCCAAGAAAAAGAAGGTGTTTTTCGCCCGCGTAGACAACGACGGCTTCAAACTCAAAAAGGGTGTGCGGGTAGCTAGTCATATTGACGACCTTCCGAAGGCTCTTGAGCATTTTGAAGGTGCTGGAACAGAAGCGGGTTTTTGCGGGTGGGCTACGCTGGACGAACAATCTAGCTTCGCTCCAGGCGCATATATCCGCGCCAGAATTATGACCGACACCGAGGTCGATGCCGACGTGCGAGAGGTTATTCGTTGCCGCACGGCGTTCACCGCGCTTCATGCTTCCGATATTGTCACTTTGAACACCGAAAATCCAATCGACCTTAAAAAGATGCGTAAGGCTACCGCCTTTACATCGACGAAATCCGGCACGGTCGCAGACTATTTTGAGATCAGATACGGCCTGAAATCGCTGCACAGCAAAGAGGGGCTTACGGAAGGTAATTCTCTGGTCATATCGTCAAGCGGCATGGACAACGGCTGCTACGGCTTTTTCGACTTCGCAGGGGTCTTGAAGCCGCCTTTCGTTACCGTGCCTAGCACAGGCTCCATAGCTATCGCCCATGTTCAGGAATGGCCTTGCGGGGTCACTGACGACTGTTTGCTCCTGTCCCCGAAAGAGGGGGTGTCTCATGCGATGCTTTACGTCGCAGCCGCTGCAATCCGCAAAGAGCGGTGGCGGTTCAGTTATGGCCGGAAGGCTACGCCCGCGCGAATTGCTGGCTTCCCGCTTCCACACACAGAAGAGCAGCTAGAGCGGATTGAGGGCTATTTGTTGCGGGCAACGGCAGTCGAGGATCAGATCATCCAAAATGCAGAGGATGCTCTCGATAGCTTGATTGCGCGAACCCGCTTGGACGAACTAGCGCGGGGTGATGATAGAGAGGTTTCTGGCGAAGAGCTGGATGCGAGGCTTGCAGCGTTGATCGGCGAATAATCCATGCCTTATTTTGGCTTTGCCTTCACCGACCGAGTGCTCGATTTTATCGAAGGGTTGCCTCCCAAGATCAGGCGGCAAGTCGTGAAACGGGCGAAGGCGCTACACACATCACCCTTCCCCGCTTCAGCAAAGAAGCTAAAGGATGTAGAAACTGACGAGGGTGAGCCGGTTTATCGTGAGCGATCAGGCGACTACCGCATCCTCTATATCGTTCGGTCGAATCCGAGTTTGGTTTTGATCCTCGACATTGACCACAGAAAGGACGTGTATCGAATGCCCAAGACAAAAACAGACCCCGCCGATGACATGCGAATGAAGGAAAAGGACTTTGATGACATCATGGGCCGAGCGCTAGGCGTTCCGGCTCCGCTGGATACGGCCAAGAATGATGATGAGCCCAAGCGCCTAAGCGCGCACCCTCGCAAAAAGCGTTAATTTTCAAACGCTGCCCGAGGGAAAGGGGCGGAACTTACCGACTGGTGTCGCCAAATGCATAGTCGCCGTATTATCACAAGCTTTGGATGGAATTGCAATGTTGAAGGCTGCGGTGACAGTATTCGCTGAGGAAAACTTGCATAAAAACACGGTTGTGTCCTGTCAGATGCGTATCAGGAAACCGCGCGTTCGCGGCGCACATCGCGCGCAGCTTTTGCCAGCCCTTCCTTCATCAGTTCGCCCAGTTCCTTGTGTTGCGGCCGTTCGGCGCGGGTCCGCAGCAGCTGGTTCACCCGCCAGACCAGAAATTTTGCATCGAAGGGCTTGCGGATGTAATCTTGCGCCCCGTTGTAAATCGCCTGCATCTCGTCCTCCGCGCCGGTCATGGCGGTGAACATGATTACGGGCAGATCATAGAATGTCGGCGATTGGCGCAGCTTGCGCAGCAGTACCGATCCGCTCATTGCGGGCATATCCTGATCCAGCAGCAGCAGGTCCGGACGCCTCCATTGAAGCAGTTGCAGCGCTTTTTCGCCGTCGCACACCCAGCCGCAGGCATGGCCGGCGCTGATCAGTATTTCAGATGCCATCTCGGCAATCATCTCGTCGTCGTCAACGATTACGATATTTGCCATCGGGCAGCCTCCGGGCAATGCGAATTTGATGTGTCAGGGTAAATCTGGGTCATGGCGCCAAGTTAGTGCGCGCATTGCCAAAGTTCCGCATACGGCAACCTAGGCAGTTCTACGCATGGCCGATGCGGGTTGTGCACGATTGCCGGCACTGGCATCGCGCTGCCATGACAGATTCGCGCGTTTTACCATTAACCGGCATCCATAATTTCCGTGACTACGGGGGGTATGCCGTCGCGGGCGGCGGCAGCGTAAGGCGCGGATTGCTGTTTCGTTCGGGCCAACACGAAGATGCAACCGGCGCCGATCTTGCCAAAATCGACACTCTCGAACTTCGCCATGTGATCGATATGCGCGGCAATAGCGAGCGGGCAGCTTACCCGTGCCGGCGGAGCGATAATTTCGCCGCGAAAGTCCTGTTTTACGATGGCGAGACGGCGGCGCTTGCCCCCCACGTCGAAGCCGCCGAGGGGGCACTTGATGCACAGGCGGCACACGCAAAGATGCAACGGCTGTATTCCGGCCTGCCGTTCCGCGCGCCGCTGATCGCGGTTTTGCGAAAGTATTTTGCGGCCATCGCCGCGGGTGAGGGAGCCAGTCTGGTGCATTGCCTGGCGGGTAAGGACCGCACCGGCATGGCAGTGGCGCTGATGCACCATGCGATAGGCGTGCACCGCGATGATGCGATGGCTGATTTCCTGCTGACCAATTCGGCCGGAAATATCGATGCGCGGATTGAAGCGGGGGCGGGCGCCATCCGCGCCAAATGGGGGCCGCTGAGCGATGATGTTATCCGTGTCTTGATGGGTGTGGATGCGCGTTATCTCGACGCGGCGCGTGACGCGGTGATCAGGGAGAGCGGGTCGATCGACGCATTTCTGGCAGATGTGCTGGGCGTGGATGATGGTGTGCGTGCGCGGCTGCGCTTGCATCTTGTCGAGGGTTGACCATCTAACTTGGGGATAAGCGGTTTGATCGCCGCGCTTCCCGCCGATAGAACCGCGCGTTCGTCCAGCCCGCAAAATTACGGAAATACACGACATGGCCACCCACAAAACCCGCATGCTTATCGTCGGCTCCGGCCCCGCAGGCCTGTCAGCCGCGATTTACGGTGCGCGCGCCGGGATGGAACCGGTTGTGGTGCAGGGCCTGCAGCCGGGCGGCCAGTTGACCATCACCACCGATGTGGAAAATTACCCCGGCTTTCGCGATGTTATCCAAGGCCCCTGGCTGATGCAGGAAATGCAGGCGCAGGCAGAACATGTCGGCACGCGGATGCTGTGGGACACGATCACCGATATCGATATCGCCGGGGGATCACCGTTTCGCGCAATTGGCGATAGTGGCGACGAATATATCGGCGAAACGCTGGTTATTGCCACTGGCGCACAGGCCAAATGGCTTGGCGCGCCGGGCGAGGCGGACTTCAACGGCAAAGGTGTATCGGCCTGCGCGACCTGCGACGGGTTTTTCTACCGCGGCAAGAAAATCGTGGTGATCGGCGGCGGAAATACGGCGGTCGAAGAAGCGCTTTATCTGACCAACCATTCGGACGATGTGACGATCATCCACCGCCGCGACGAATTTCGTGCGGAGAAAATCCTGCAGGACCGGGTGTTCGCCAGCGACAAGATTTCCGTGCTGTGGAACAAGACGGTCGAGGAATTTCTCGGCGAAGCGCCCGGTGGTTTGAACGCTGTACGCCTGCGCGATACGGTGACCGGGGAACAGACTGTATTCGATACGCAGGGCGCATTTGTCGCCATCGGTCATGCTCCGGCAACCGAGCTTTTCAAGGACAAGCTCGAGATGGACGAAAGCGGCTATCTGATTGTCGAACCCGGCACACCCAAAACAGCCATCCCTGGCGTGTTTGCCTGCGGCGATGTGATGGATCACGTTTACCGTCAGGCGGTCACCGCTGCGGGCACGGGATGCATGGCAGCGCTGGATGCAGAGAAATTTCTCGCGAGCCTGGAATTTGCCAGACAGGAAGCCGAAGCCGCCGCGTAAAGCTGCGCACCGCCCCGGCATCGCTGCAGTGGCGGTAATGGCATCAGAAAAGCAGGACGGCTGCTTTCACGATCAGCGCGATCAGAACCAGACTGCTGAGTGCGAACAGCACAAACCGGACCAACACCCGATTGGCGGTGACTTGTACGAGCGAGTGGATAATCCGCAGACCCACATAAATCCACGCCAGAAATGCGTTTTGTCCATCGCCAGCGCCGGTCAGCGCAAGCAGCAGGGCAACCGCATAAAACACCGTGGGCGCTTCGTGCAGGTGATTGTAATTATGTGCTTTCCACTGGACATTGTCGGGCAGAACCTTGTCCAGATCCTTGCCCGTCCCGCCGGTTAGCCTGGCCGGATCGATGTCGGGTGATGCGTTAATGGCAGGGATGCGCGTGGCGTACATCCAGACCCACATCACCATTGTCCAGCCGGCCAGCACGATGACCGGTTTCAGAATTTCCATTCCGATTACTTCGCCCATTTCCCTGCTCCAGAAACTATAATTGCAATGTGATGATGACTGCGCGAACCGCCATGACGGTGAGGACAAAAGTGCTGATCAAAAAGATGACGAACCGCACCGGAAGCCTGTTTACGGTCGCTTGCCAGATCGAATGCACTATCCGCAACGCAACATATATCCACGCCAGCAGGACATCCGTCGCCCCCGCGCCCGCAAGCGCCAGAATCACCACCGTGGGATAGAAGATCGTCGGCTGTTCCATCAAGTGCGTGTAATTGTGCGCTTTCCAGTTCACCGAACCGGGCAGCACAGTTTCGAGATCCTGTCCGCGCCCGCCGGGCCCGGCATTGGCCAGATCGCTTCCGGCTTTTTTCATCGCGGGAAACCTGGTCAAGGCCATCCAGAAAAGCATCACGAGCGACCACAGCACCAGCACGGCAGCGGGCGCGAGCATCTGGATTTGCATATGTTTTCCTTCTTGTACGTTTGCAACTGACTGCGTGGCGCACAGGCTAATGTCAATTGCGCGCTACTCTTTGCCGGTAATCACGGCGGCAAACTGGCGCGGATCGACATTGCCGCCTGTCAGCATGATGACGGTGCCTTCGTCCAGTTTCACTATGCCCGCCAACGCCGCCGCCAGCGCAACCGCGCCGCCCGGCTCGAGCACCAGTTTGAGCTGCGCAAATGCGAACCGCTGGGCGGCGCGGACCTGTTCTTCGGTCACCGTCATTCCGGCTGAACAGCGGCGCTTCAGAATTGCAAAGTTCACCGGTGCGGTTTGCGGCGTCTGCAATGCATCGCACGTGGTGGGCGGCGGGTTATCGCCAACCGCCACGATCGTGCCGGTTGCAAGACTGCGCGCTACATCGTCCCAGCCGCTGGGCTCTACCGGAATTATTTCGGCATCCGGGCAGGCGAGCGCAAGCCCGGCAGCCAGCCCGCCGCCGCCGCAGCAGGCGATTATCCGCGCGGGCTGTTCGCCTAATTGCCGGACAATCTCGATACCGGCGCTACCCTGGCCTTCGATGATCCAGGGATCGGCATAGGCATGAACCAGAACCGCGCCGCGCTGTTTGCACAGAGCCTGCGAGATTGCATCGCGGTCTTCGCCTGGCCGGTCATACAAAACCACTTCGGCGCCCATTGCGCGGGTCGCATCGAGTTTTATCGCCGGCGCATCGCGGGGCATCACGATGGTTGCTGCGATACCCAGTTTGCGCGCCGCCCAGGCGACCCCCTGTGCATGGTTACCGCTGGACACACCGACCACGCCGCGCGCCCGCTGGGCAGCCGACAGATCACTAAGCCGGTGCCATGCGCCGCGAATCTTGAAAGCCCCGACCGGCTGGAGGTTATCCGCCTTCACCCAGCAGGATACGCCTGAAATATCCACCGGCAATAACGGAGTAGGCGGCAGGATCGCTGCAATTTTCGCGGCGGCGCGCAAAACGCCGTCAAATGCGGGATCGCGGGGGCTTTCTTGAAACATTGTTACCGCCTAATGCGTTGGCAGAAAAACACCAAACCTCTCGGAGCAGTCATGTCTACAATTCTGGTTATCGGCGCGGGCGGCGTCAGTTCTGTGGCCGTTCACAAAATGGCGATGAACGCTGGTATATTCCCCGACGTCCACCTTGCCAGCCGCACGAAAAGCAAATGCGATGCGATTGCCGCCAGTGTGAAGGACCGCACCGGGCAGACTGTGTCCACTTACGAGATCGATGCCGAGGAGGTCCCGGCGATGGTCAATCTGATCCGCAAGGTTCAGCCGTCACTCGTGGTAAATCTGGCGCTGCCTTACCAGGATTTGCCGATTATGGATGCGTGTCTGGCGGCAGGCGTGAGCTATCTCGATACGGCGAATTACGAACCCAAAGACGAGGCGAAGTTCGAATATCACTGGCAGTGGGCCTATCACGACCGTTTCAGGGAAGCGGGGCTGATGGCGCTACTTGGCTCCGGCTTTGATCCCGGCGTGACCAGCGTGTTCACCATGTGGCTGAAGAAGCATAAGCTCAAGACCATCCGCCAGCTCGATATTCTCGACTGCAATGGCGGCGATCACGGCCAAGCCTTTGCGACCAATTTCAATCCCGAAATCAATATCCGCGAAGTGACTGCAGAGGCGCGGCATTGGGAAAACGGAGAGTTCGTCGAGACCCCCGCGCTTAGCACCAAAGTCGAATTCGATTTCGAAGCGGTCGGCACCAGAAACATGTACATGATGTATCACGAGGAGCTGGAAAGCCTCTCGAAGTTCATCCCGGAGCTCGAGCGCGGGCGCTTCTGGATGACCTTTGGCGATGAATATATCAAACACCTGACCGTGTTGCAGAATGTCGGCATGACGGGCATCGAACCGATCAAATATCAGGGCAAGGAAATCATCCCGCTGCAATTCCTCGCCGCCGTACTGCCCAAGCCCGAAACGTTGGGTGAAACGACCAGGGGAAAAACCAATATCGGCGTGATCGCGACCGGCGAAGCGCTGGACGGGTCGGGCGAGAAAACGTTCTACATCAACAATATCTGCGACCACGAAGACGCTTATGAAGAAACCGGCAACCAGGCGGTATCCTATACCACGGGCGTGCCCGCGATGATCGGGAGCGCCATGATGATGACCGGCAAATGGACGGGCGACGGCGTGTTCAACATGGAACAGATGGACCCCGATCCCTTTATGGAAATGCTCAACAATCACGGCCTGCCATGGAATGTAAAGGAAATGGACGGGCCGGTCAGCTTCTGATGGAAACCAGAGCGGGCGACCCCGGTGCATTTGCGCATTTCGACCTGAACCGCGTCGATAGTCCGGCATTCGTGGTGGACGCTGCCAAGCTGCGTGCCAATCTGCGCATCCTGGCCGAAGTGCGCGACGAGGCCGGGATCAGGGTGCTTGGCGCGCTCAAAGCATTTTCGATGTGGCCCGTCGCGCCGCTGATCGGCGAGTATCTTGACGGTGTGTGCACCTCGGGCCTGTGGGAAGCCTTGCTGGCAGGCGAATATTACGACGGCGAAATAGCCACCTATTGTGCGGCATACAAGCCCGAGGATCTGGACGAAATTTGCCGTTTGTCCGACCACATCATTTTCAATTCGCCGCAGCAGATCGTGCGGGCAAGCGCGATTGTCGAAAACTCGCGGATGCGCGGAAATGATTTCAGCATCGGTCTGCGGATCAATCCGATGTATCCCACGGGCGAGGTTGCGCGTTATGATCCCTGTTCGCCGCATTCGCGGCTGGGTTTTCCGATCGACCAGTTACGGGCAGAGCATCTGGAGGGTGTCGATGGCATCCACTTCCACACATTATGCGAACAGACGCTGCAGCCGCTCAAGGAAACGTGGGACAGGGTTTTTGACCATATCGAACCCTATTTCGATCAGCTGAAATGGCTCAATTTCGGCGGCGGGCACCATATCACCCGCGCGGATTACGAGCGTGGCGAGCTGGTCGAATTTCTGCAGGATGTGAAAGACGACACAGGCTGCGAAATCTATCTGGAACCGGGCGAAGCGGTGGCGCTGGATGCAGGTATTTTGGTCGGTACGATTCTGGATAATCACTGGAACGGAATGCCGCTGGCGATCACCGATGTATCCGCAACCTGCCATATGCCCGATGTGATCGAGGCCCCTTACCGCCCCGCAATGTTGGGCGAGGAAGAAGGCGGAAGCGGCAAACCGGTCAGGCTGGGCGGGCCATCCTGCCTGGCGGGGGATGTGATCGGCGATTATCGGCTGCCGATGGAGTGCCAGCCCGGTGCGCGCTTCGCATTTCTGGATCAGGCGCATTATTCGATGGTCAAGACGACGACGTTCAACGGTGTTCCCTTGCCGTCGATCTGGCTGTGGGACAGCGAAACCGACACGCTCGAACAGGTCCGCAAATTTGGCTATCGCGACTTCCGCGACCGGCTGGGCTGACCACTGATCAGGGGGGATTGTGAATGCCTGATACAACTGAACTGAACGGCGTGAACAGCGATCCGGCGGTGCTGGGCTGGATGACGGGTGCACCGGTGCCGAAAGACAGGCTCATCAATCCGGATCACGCGGATCATATGCGATTTCCGCAGACCCGCTGGGCATTTTCGAATATGCGTAAGTTCCTGCCCACAGCGCGCATCTCGCGCGGGCAGGGCGCGCCATCTGCGCTCGCGATGGATTTGCGCGATGATCTGGATGCCTTGCCAATTGCCCCGCTGGGTTCGGGCACACCGCAGCGGCTCGATACTTCGCTGGTGGACAGCTTTACCGATGCATTTCTGGTGATGCACAAGGGCGCAGTCGTGTTTGAACGCTATTTCGGTGTGACGCAGCCTGCATCCACCCATATTGCATTTTCGGTAACCAAAAGTTTCATTGGCACCATCGCGGAAATCCTGATCGAGGAAGGCAAGCTGGCTCCCGCCCGGACAGTGGCGCATTATTTGCCCGAACTGGCAGCCAGCGGTTTTGGCGATGCTACCGTCCGCGACGTGCTGGATATGCGCACTGCGCTCAACTGGTCGGAAATTTACGACGACAGCCAATCGGACATCATCAGGTTTTCCGCCGCCGTGCGGATGAGCCCGCGCAGACCGGATTATTCGGGTCCGAACGACATGTACGCCTATTTGCCCGGCGTATTGCGAGATCAGCACAGCAATCACGGCGAGATGTACAACTACCGCACGGTCAACACAGAGGTCATCGGGTGGATTATCGCGCGGATCGAGGGAAAATCGGGCGATCAGGTCATTTCCGAGCGGATCTGGCAGCCGCTGGGTATGGAGCAGGACGGTGACATCATCTGCGATCCGGCGCTGGTGCCCTTTGCGGGCGGGGGGATGAACCTTTGTCTTCGCGATATGGCCAGGTTTGGCGAAATGATGCGCGCAGGCGGTATGTTTGATGGCCGCAGAGTGGTGCCGCAACCTGTCGTCGATCGGATCAGGGCCGGTTCCGGCCATCCCGGAATGCACCGTGATGATTACCCGCATCTGCCCGGTTTCGATTACAGCAGCCAGTGGTGGCATATGAACGACGATCACGGATGTTTCTCCGCCAGAGGCATCCATGGTCAGGCGATCTGGATCAACCCGGCGGCGGAGATGGTGATTGCGCGCTTCGGTTCCATGCCCGATGCCGCCAACACGGCAAATGACCCGCTTTCGCTTGCCACATACCGGGCAATAGCCGACCATTTGATGGCCTGAGCCTGTTGGCCTGAAAGATGGCCTCGCAAACGCAGCATTTCCGTTTGTAACCGCGAACAAACGTCACTATATCGCCTGTCTGTTGCCGCGCCCCTGTCTACAGGGGGACTTCCTGACCGCGCGGTGACTGTATTTTTGAACCAACCGTTCCGGGGGTCCCTTGAGTTGCACGAATTTCCAGATGCCAAGGCTGTAGTCAGCGCGCTTGCGCCTGACGAACCTGTTATTCTCAACCGTCCGCACGCTGCGGCGCGCGCCGCCCGCTTCTTTACCGAGAAGTTTCCGGGCAAATCGCTCTATGCGGTAAAAGCCAATCCCTCGCCCGAATTGCTGAAGGTTTTGTGGGCGGCGGGTGTCACGCATTACGATGTGGCCTCGATTGCCGAAGTCCGGCTCGCGCGCGAAGCGCTGCCTGACGCCGAACTGTGCTTCATGCATCCGGTCAAACGCGAGCGGGCAATTCGCGAAGCCTATCATGATCACGGCGTGAAAACCTTCTCGCTCGATACGATCGACGAGCTGGAAAAAATCGTCACCGCCTGCAGCGACGGGCAGGGCAATCCTGCGCGGGACTTGCGTCTGCTCGTCCGTTTGCGTGTTTCGAGCGAATATGCCGAATTGTCGCTGGCTTCCAAATTCGGCGTCGATCTGGCCGATGCGGGCAAGTTGCTGCAGATTACGCGGCAACATTGCGACTGGCTGGGCGTCTGTTTCCACGTCGGCAGCCAGGCCATGTCGCCCTTCGCATATGTCCAGGCGCTGGAGCGTGTGCGCGCCTCGATCGCCGATGCCAGCGTGGTGATCGATGTGGTCGATGTCGGTGGCGGCTTCCCGAGTATTTATCCCGGAATGGAGCCCCCTCCGCTCGAAGATTATTTTTCGGTCATTCACCGTCATTTTTACGAATTGCCGATCGCTTACAACGCCGAACTGTGGTGCGAACCGGGCCGGGCGATGTGCGCGGAATACAGCAGCCTGATCGTGCTGGTGGAGAAGCGGCGCGGGGATGAACTGTATATCAATGACGGTTCATACGGCGCACTGTTCGATGCGGCCCATGTGGACTGGCGGTTTCCTGTGGCTGCGTTGGCCGATAATCTGACCGGACCCTTGCAGGAATTCGCGTTCTACGGCCCGACTTGTGACGATGCCGATTACATGAAGGGCCCCTTCATGCTTCCGGCAGACATTCAGGCGGGCGACTATATCGAAATCGGAATGCTGGGTGCGTACGGTGCCGCGATGAAAACCGGCTTCAACGGATTTGGCAATGCCGAAGCGGTGAATGTAACGGACGAACCGATGCATAGCCTTTACCGCGGTGACCGCGCCGATCCGCGCAGCAGCGATAACGTCGTCAACTTGCGCTGATCAGGCGCCGCCTACCACTTGCACCTGCATGAACCGGGGGCTGCTTTTTGGCGCGCCGCCACCCATTTGTTCATGCGGAAACTGTTTTTCCTGATTAAGCGAAGCCAGCGGCATGCCCGCGGCCGCCAGCGCGTAAGGCGATACGCGGTGGCGCGTGCATAACCCGCCCGCGCCATCGCTGACCAATGCGGATTCGAATTCCACGCCGATCGTCTTGTCGGTGGTGCGCGTTACCGTGCCCACTGCCAGCTGCCCGCCGCCCATATCGATCACCAACTGTGTGTCTTTGGGAACCCCGACCAGACCTTCGATCTGCGTCCCTGTTTTGGATAAATCGCGCATCACCGCTTCGTAGCGATGATCTTCGTGGATCACGCCGATCCGGCGGAATACCGAGCGGCGTTCCGGGCGGTGCCGATCGGGACCGCTTGGTTCGATCTTGAATTCGCCGGAACCGATCCGCTGCAGAATCTGGTCCTGCGGTAGCGCTTTGCAATATAGCCAGCCCTGGATCAGCGTGGCGCCTTTGGAGCGGACGACTTCCAACTGATCGAAAGCCTCGACACCTTCGACAGTGGTTTCCATGCCCAGAGCATTTGAGAGGCCGATGATCGCGGCGATGATTTTTGCGCTGTTTTCGTCTTTCTGCGTACAGGTTTCGACAAAGCTGCGGTCAACCTTGATCTTGTCGAACGGCGCGGCGCGCAAATAGCTGAGCGAAGAATATCCGGTCCCGAAATCATCGAGCGCCAGACGGATGCCCAGCTCTTTCAGCGAGCTGAAAATTGCCGCAGTCGTTTCGTTATCGCCGACAAAAATGCTCTCGGTCAGCTCAAGTTCCAGCCTGCCGGGATCGATTTCAGTCTCCCGCAGTACGCGGGCGACGACGTCGGGAAATCCGGGGTTGGCAAATTGTACCGCCGATACGTTCACTGCGACATGGACCTGTTCGGGCCACTGCAACGCATCCTTGCAGGCGTTGATCATGGCCCATTCGCCAAGGTCGTTGATCAGATCGGAATCTTCCGCAACGGGGATGAAAACATCAGGGTTTACAAAGCCGCGCTCGGGATGCGTCCAGCGCATCAGCGCCTCGATGCAGACCACGGTATTGTCTTGTGCGCGGACAACCGGCTGATAGTGAAGCGTCAGATCATCGTTCTGAAGCGCAAGCCTGAGATCATCGATCAGACTGTCGCGCTCCTCCTCCTCATCCTTGAGATCGGACGAGTAAAAGCGGAACTGTCCGCGCCCGCCATTCTTGGCGGCATAAAGCGCCAGATCGGATGCGCGGATCATTTCTTCACGCTCGATACCGTCATAGGGCATGATGGCTATGCCGACCGAGGTACCGATGATCGCGCGTTTTTCCTCGATCGGATAAGGCTGCGAAACGATCTGGATAATCTTGTCGGCCAGTTCACCCAGCGTGCCGCGATCGTCGATATCGGGCAAGATGATCTGGAATTCATCGCCGCCCAGCCGTCCGACTTCCCCGCGATCGCCAACAATGCTTTTCAGCCGTTCGCCAACCTGAACCAGCAAGGCGTCGCCGGCAGGGTGGCCCATGGTGTCGTTGACGCGTTTGAATTTGTCGAGATCGAGCATCATCAGAGCGCAGGCCCGCCGGGATGTCCGGTAGGATGCGATCAACCCGTCAAGCCGGCGGTTCATGTAATGGCGGTTGGCAAGCCCGGTCAGCGAATCATATTCGGCCAGTCTTGAATCGACCAGCTTCTGCTCGTATTCCACCGTGATGTCATATGCGCTGCCGCGGTAACCCTTGAATTCGCCATTTGCGTCAAAGGTCGCTTTTCCGCTGATGGACCACCAGGTCTGGCGGACATCATGCTTTGATTTGCCCAAGGCGAACCGCACCGTGAGGTCGCGGATCTTCTTGCGTGACTTGATCTGGAAGTTGAGCGGACGGTCTGATCGTTCGTCCGGATTGTCGGTATCGGTTTCAAACAGCGCGACCAGCGTTTCACCGACCAGCTCGCTCATCGACAGGCCAAGTTTTTCCGCTGCATTGGGCGACATGTAAATCAGGTTTCCATCAGCATCGGTTGCCCATATCCAGCCGATTGACGCCTGTTCGAATTCGTCAAGCACTTCGAGCCGAAGCTTGGAATCGATGACCATGTTCTGGACGGCACACTTCGGATCGACCGGAGCACTGATCCGGTTGGATAATCCTTGTATCAGATCTCTGACGGCCATGTCGCGTTACTCGGGCTCTCGATAAAAATCTCTGGAGACGCGGTTATGACGACCTATGGTAAACAAGGAGATAATACTTCTGATTTTTCGGATGGAAAGCAACCTTCGCGCGCCGGCCAGCCGCGCTTTCCGGCGCGGGTACGCGGGGCAGAAAGGGGGCTTCCGATTAACCTTAAAGCCCCGCCAATTGTGATACTTATCACGCAATCCAGGCCCGGTGCGGTGCGCCCCGGCAGGGCGGGGCGGGCCGGCTTTCAGCTTGGCTAAAAATACGTGAGTGGTAGCGGCGATAGCAAGATGCGCGATGCGTTACGCCGCCTGGCGCAGTTCCAGATCCATTCTGTCCCAGATTTCGACCAGCGCCTTCGCCAACTCGATCATCATGGCTTCGGTGTGCGCGGGGCCGGGGGTGAAGCGCAGCCGCTCCGTCCCGCGCGGGACGGTCGGGAAATTGATCGGCTGCACATAGACCCCGTATTCAGCCAGCAGAATATCGCTGATTTTCTTGGCGCGGACCGGATCGCCAACCATCACCGGTACGATATGTGTGGTCGAATCCATCACCGGCAGGCCGGCATCGCGGAATATCCGTTTCAGCAGTGCCGCATTGGCTTGCTGTGCTTCGCGCTCGGCACTGGAGTTTTTCAGATGGCGCACCGATGCCAGCACTCCCGCAACCAGAACCGGACTGAGCGAGGTGGTGAAAATGAACCCGGGCGCGTAAGAACGGATTACATCGATAATCTTGCTGTCGGCAGCGATATATCCGCCCATCACGCCGAAAGCCTTGCCCAGCGTACCTTCGATAATATTGATCCGGTCGGCCGCATCATCGCGTTCGGAAATACCGCCGCCGCGTTTGCCGTACATGCCGACCGCATGAACTTCGTCGATGTAGGTAAGGGCGTTATACTTGTCGGCCAGATCGCAGATCGCATGGATCGGTGCGACATCGCCGTCCATCGAATAAACGCTTTCAAAGGCAATCAGCTTGGGCGTTTCTGCATCCTGCGCAGCCAGCAATTCTTCGAGATGTTCCAGATCATTGTGGCGCCAGACCTGCTTTTCGCAGCCGGAATTGCGGATACCCGCGATCATGCTGGCGTGGTTCAGTTCATCGGAGAATATGACACAGCCCGGCAGAAGTTTTGCCAGCGTCGAAAGTGTCGCGTCGTTCGAGACATAGCCGCTGGTGAACAGCAGCGCGCCTTCTTTGCCGTGCAGATCGGCGAGTTCTTCCTCGAGCTGGACGTGAAAATGGGTGTTACCACCGATATTTCTGGTCCCGCCCGATCCTGCGCCGACATCGTGAAGCGCGTCTTCCATCGCCTTGATTACATCCGGGTGCTGACCCATCGCGAGATAATCGTTGCTGCACCAGACGGTGATCGGTTTGGGCCCGTTATGACCATGAAAACAGCGCGCGTTGGGATAGGCGCCCTTGTTGCGCATAATGTCGATAAAGACACGGTAGCGGCCTTCGGCGTGGAGCCGGTCAATCGCCTGATCGAATATCTGGTCGTAGTTCAACGATTATCGCCAACTGCTTCGCCGCCTTCCTGACGGCATTCAAACAGGCCATAACGGCCCATAATCAGGTTTGAAAGGCTAGTCTTTGCGAATGATTCGCATCAAAAGCGCCGGATTTCGGCCAATCCGTAGCTTTCGAGTGCCGGCATCAAATCGTGCAGCCCTTCCTTATCCCCGGTAACGACCATAAAATCGGGACTTTCTCTTTTGAAAACCTGATCTTGCGTCAAATACGCAATTCGCCTTGCAATGCCGCAGGCACCGTCCACAAACCGGACATCGCGGCCAAACTTATCGGCTAACTCGGTTACCAGCAGCGGAAAATGTGTGCACGCGAGCACAACCGTGTCGATATCCGCGCCGCCAACCTGCGCTCGCAGGCCCGCCACTGCCGACTCGACCGCGCTATCCAGCACCCGCTGTCCGCGCAGTTTTGCCTCGGCAGCGCCGACCAGTTCGGGTGCTGCATGGCGCAGCAGTTTCTTGCCGTTCGCAAATTCACGTTCCAGATTATCGACGTAGCTTTGGCGAATGGTCGCCGCTGTCCCCAGCAGCCCGATGGTGCCGGTTTTGGTCATGGCAGCGGCGGGCTTGATCGCCGGGACTGTCCCCACAACCGGCACGTCCAGCGCCTCGCGAACAGCCGCCAGCGCAATTGTCGATGCGGTGTTGCACGCAATCGTGACGAGGCGCGGGCGAAACCTTTCCACCATCCGGCCCAGCAAGGCCGGTACGCGGGCTGCCAGTTCGGCCTCCGATTTTTCGCCATAAGGCAGTGCCGCCATGTCTGCCGCATAGACGATCGGCGCGCCGGGCAAAATCCGGCGAACTTCGGCCAGTATGCTAAGCCCGCCCACACCGGAATCGAAAATCAGAATGGGATCGGCAGGTTTCATCGGCCGCGGTTAATCCACCATTGTCGCGCAAAAAGGAAGAGATGCCTTCGACAATGCCGCAGTCTGACTATAGGAAGCTGAAATGGATTGGATTTTCGCCAGCTTGCTCGGTTACGCATTTGGCTCGGTGCCGTTCGGGCTGCTGCTGACGCGGATTGCCGGGCTGGGCGATGTCCGTAACATCGGTTCGGGCAACATCGGTGCGACCAACGTCCTTCGCACAGGTAACAAAGCGCTGGCAGCGGCGACGCTGATGCTTGATCTGGCGAAGGGTTTTGCACCGGTTGCGCTGGCGTGGGCGTGGCTGCCCGATGTTGCCGGCTTTGCTGCGCTGGGCGCGATCTTGGGGCATTGTTTTCCGGTCTGGCTAAAATTCAAGGGCGGTAAAGGTGTGGCCACGCTGGCCGGAGTCTGTTTCGCACTGGCATGGCAGATCGGCGCGGTATATGCGGCGGTCTGGATTGGAATGCTGGCGATCATGCGTTTTTCATCGCTTGCCGGAATGACAGCCGCCGTGGCTGCGCCCATCGCCGCTTTTGCCTTCGGATTTCCGGGCCTTGTCCCGGTTCTTACGGCGATCGCCGCGCTGATCCTGTGGCTGCACCGCGAAAACATTGCACGCCTGCGGGCCGGAACCGAACCAAAGGTCGGCAGCAAGAAGTGAAGCCTGCTGCGGACTCAAAAACGGGACTGACCCAGGACGAGGCTTTTGCCCGCATCAGGCTGCTACGCTCGCCAAATATCGGGCCGGTAAGCTATGCCCAGCTGATCCGCCGGTTTGGCAGTGCAGCACAGGCGCTTGGTGCGCTTCCCGATCTGGCCGCCAGGGGCAAGCGAGAATACCGTGCCGCTGCCAAAGACCAGATCGAACGCGAAATTGGCGAAGTGCGCAAAGCGGGTGCGCGTTATCTGTTCCACGATATGGCGGAGTATCCCGCATTGCTGGGCCAGATTGACAGCGCCCCGCCCATAATCACCATCCGCGGTGATGCGTCCCTGGCGGCCAGACCCTGCGTCGCAATGGTCGGTGCGCGAAACGCCTCTGCCGCGGCGGTCAAACTGGCGCGCGATTTTGCCCAGGCGCTGGCTGATGCAGGGTTTGTAATAGTTTCGGGACTTGCGCGCGGGATTGACGGCAGCGCGCATCAGGGCGCCATGCCGGCGACCATCGGTGTGATCGCCAGTGGTATCGATATCGCCTACCCCCCGCAGCATTCCGCGTTGCAGGAACAG